>JAUSII010000051.1 GCA_030648035.1 Deltaproteobacteria bacterium
GGCCAGGGCCTCTTCGCCGTCATAGGCGGTGTCGATGGAATAGGGATAAGGTTTGAGTTGCGCTTTGAGGAGTTCCACGTTGACGCGGTTGTCATCGACAATCAAAATTCTGGGTTGGGCCATGATTCAAGAACCCTAGCAGGAAAGATTAGTGAAAACAATATATTACTTGACGAATTGGGTGATTGAATACTAGAAAGACCCGATTTTATGTTTATCTGGAGATTGTTTAAAACCTTCCTTTTTCTGATTTTGATGGCCCTTTTGCTTTTCTGGGCCGCCACTTACAAAGTGAAAGGAAAACCGTTGTATCAAACGGCGCAACAATTTTTGAGTTCAGAGGGATACAAAGAAGGAATCAAGGATCTGCGCATTTTTGTGGGGGGTTTTTTGAAGTCGGTGGGAGAGCAGATTCAGGAAGATGTGACCGAAGAAGACAAGAAAAAGCTCGATTCGATGATTCATGAACAAATGAAAGAGGGAGATCAAAATGGAAGCAACCAAAGCAACAAAAAGCTGTAAAATCGAAGGGTGCAAGAAATCCTATCGCGCCAAAGGTTATTGCTCGATTCATTTTCAAAAATGGCGCCGTGGCGAGTTGAAGGAAAAGGCCCGCTTTAAAACCTGCGGAGAGGAAAACTGCAAGAAGCCCATGTATCGTTTTGGAATTTGCGAGACCCACTACCAGACCTGGATGACATCGCGCAAACCGGCTGAAGCCGCACCTGCACCGGCTGTTGAAACACCCGCCGTTGCCGCCGTCGATATAGCGCCTGAAGCCAAAACAGAAGCCTAATTTTTTTTCGGTTCGACGATCGACAAAACATAGGCCTTCAAGTCGATATATTTTTTGGCGACCCGCAGAATATCGGCGCGTGTGACTTTGAGAATTTTTTCCGGATAGCGTGCCACATCCTTAAAACTCAAACCATAGAGTTCGTTGAAGGCATAAGCCTGGGCCAGGCTTGTGTTTTTTTGAAGCTCCAGTTCATAGGTTCCGACCAGATAATTTTTGGTTCTCTCCAACTCTTCTTCCGTCACCAGTTCTGTTGAAATTTTTTCCAGTTCTTTTTTCATCCCGTCAATCGCGGTCGGAACTTTGGAGGGATCGGTACCGATATAGACCGCAAAATATCCGGGATCGACCCCCTCCTGCAAAATGGCGGTGACCGAATAGGCGAGGCTCAACTTGTCACGAAGCTCCAGAAAAAGGCGGCCCCCCTGACCCGACAGAATGTTGCTCAACATCGTGAGGGCAGGATGATCGGGACTGCCGACGGTGGAGCCGGCAAAGCCTAGCACTACATGGGCCTGTTGCTTATCTTTATTAATCACCACTTTTTTGATCGACTGCGGTTTGGGATCGATCTTGTGCTTTTTGAAAGGGGTCCCTTTTTTGGGAATCCCTTTCAGCTTTTCACGGATGACGGCGACTATTTCTTCGGAAGAAAAATCTCCCACCAGAGACAACACCAGATTTTTACACGTCAACAGTTTGCGGTAATAATTTTTGATTTTGGCGGGGTTTAATTTTGCCACAGATTGTTTGGAGCCATAAGTCCTCATGCCGTAAGGATGCGTGGGAAAGAGGGACTTTTGAAAATGGAGAAACGCCAGAGAGGAGAGGGCATCTTCCTGATTTTTGATGGCCTCGAGGGTCAGTCTTTTTTCTTTGGCCATCTCTTTGGCGTCCCATGCCGGTTCCAAAAGGACTTCGAAAAAAAGATCGAGACCTTCTTCCAGATAATCGCTTAAAAATTCCGCTTTCAGTCCGATCGAATTTTTTCCGCTGAAGCCGTCGAGACTCCCGGCCATGGCTTCGGTGGCCTGCGTGATTTCCAGGGCGGAATGTTTCCCAGTTCCCTTCACCAGGCACTGGGCCAGCAAATGATTGATGCCGTTGTCGGAGGGCGTTTCCACCCGCAGGCCTCCCAAGGACGCACAGCAGATGGAGACAATCGGCAGGGAGTGATCCTCTCTCAAAATCAGTTTGATGCCATTGGCAAGCATCAGAAGTCGCGTTGTCTTGGGGACCAATCCCTTTTTTTCCGTCTCCCGAACTTTTTTGGAGAGAGAGGGATGTTGCAGCGTCTGGCTCACTTTGGAAACCCACGATTTGCCATAATCTTTTTCCGGCACCAGCAGGGCCGCTGTCTGGTTGGTGTGCAACAAATAGCGCTGTGCGGCCTGCATCACCTCTTCGCAAGTGACCGTCTGCAGGCGCTGGTAATATTTTTCCTCAAAATCAAGTTGTCGGGCGGTGGCCAAAAAATAGGCGAGTTTGCCCGCTTGTCCGCCGACCGTCTCTTTTTCATAAATTTCGGTGGCGCGAATGTTGAGTTTGGCGCGTCTCAATTCTTCGGGCGTGGGGCCCTCGTTTTTAAGTTTGTCGATCTCTTCCCAAAGACAGGCAAAAGCGGCAGAGGCTTGTGAAACATTCAAATGCCCACCCAGAATCATCAAACCGGGATCGCGGGGGGTATAGGCATAGGAATGAATGCTCTGCACCAGACGTTTTTTTTCTTTGAGAATCTGTTCCAGCCGCGACGACTCGGCCCCCCCCAGAACGTGCGAGAGAATATCCAGCGCGGGCACATCCGCATGCGTGATGTCGGGAATGTGAAAACCGAGACCAAAATAGACGCTCTGGATTTTGTCGGGCTGAATCTCGAACACGGTTTTAAGTTGGGGGGTTTCCACGATTCTTTTTTGTTGCAATGGAATTTTGGATTCTCCGGTCCAGGCACCAAAGGCGTTTTCAATTTTTTGCAACATCTCTGCGCTTTCAAAATCTCCTACAACAATAAAGACGGTGTTTTGCGGAATATACCACCGCCTGTAATATCCGAAGAGAATCTCCTGCGAGATGGCTTTGACGGTTGCATCAAAGCCGATGATGGGGCGGCCATAGGTATGTTGCTGATAGGCTTTTTGAAAAAGAATTTCTCCCACATGGCGCGACGGGTTGTCTCTTTCGCGGCGGATCTCTTCCAGCACGACCTCTTTTTCGCGCTCCAGTTCTGTGGCATCGAAGGTCGGGTTTTGAATGGCGTCGGCCAGAATGTCCAACCCCTTGTCGCCAAAGCGTTTGGCCATGTTGATGTAATAAACGGTCTGATCAAACGAGGTGTAGGCGTTGATTTCACCGCCGGCCGCCTCCACATCGCGCGCGATGTCGCCCACCTTGCGACGCTTCGTCCCCTTGAAGAGCATGTGCTCGATCAGATGGGAGATACCGGCTTCCGCATCGGTTTCGTCCGCAGAGCCGACCTTGACGAGGGCGTTGAACGAAAGCACAGGGGCCACATGATTTTCTTCCAGCACGACCTGCATGCCGTTGGAGAGAGTATGGAGTTTTGGTTTCATTAGAGTGGGCCAATCTAAGCAGTGAAGAGAAGTTTGGCAAGGATACTTTTGCAAAAATCGTTTTCTTCTGGCAAGCTCCGCCCATGACCGTTTCTCAACAAGTGGAAGAAAAAATCAGGCAGGCATTTGATCCGCTCCATCTGGAAGTCATCAATGAGAGTGCCATGCACAATGTGCCGAAAGGTTCCGAATCACACTTCAAGCTCATTATCATTTCCGAAAAATTTTTGGGCAAGTCTTTGTTGGAACGCCACCGGCTGGTCAATGAAACTCTCTCCACCTTGCTCAAAGAAAAAATCCACGCATTGTCGATGCAAACATTCACGTCGGAAGAGTGGAATAAAAAAGAAGGAAAAACATTAGCCTCACCGCCTTGTAGTAAGAAAGTGTAAAAAAGATATTCGTGGACGGACACCGACAAAATCTGGAAGCGGAGAAAAAAGTGGTATTCGGGGACGCACCTCATTTTGGGACGGACCCAAAATGGGTGCTCCGGTCTCGGCAATTTTGTCTTTATATCCCGTTTGTAAAATTGCCTCCGACAGGCCGCCTCATACCACTTTTTTCTCCGCTTCCAGCTTTTGGCCATGTATTTCTTCAAAAGATAAATTTTTCAGTTCAAAGTGCATCTGTGGAGGAAATGGAAAGAAAGTAATTGGGAGGGATGTGCGCAGGCGATTTTTATCAAACGGGATACAATAAATAAAAATCGCCGAGGGCAAGCTGTCGGTGTCAAGATCCAGCTTTGCTGGGTCGCGAAGTATCCGCCTTAGGCGGATGCGGAGTTTCAATCGACCGACCCAAACCGAACAGCGACCCTCCCAATCACTTTCTTTCGCTTTCCGTCAAGGTTATCGTCGAAGCTGTTTAAGCGGATCCTTTGGCCGGGGTGGTGCCGAGGCCGTCATCCATGGCCAGAAGTTTATAGTCATGCTGGCCGATTTTGACATTGATCGGTTTGTTTCCGCCCGCTTTGAAAAATTTTTGAATCTGCCTTGCGCCGGCATCGGTGTTGGAGGCGACAATGTGTTTTAAGTTTCCCTCCGAGTCTCTCACGACCATATCGTAATTGCCGTCCTGCTTGTATTGGGGGTCGGCCAAAAATTGTTCGGGCCTTGTCCCTTTTTTGAGATCCTGAATGGCGAGGGTCTCGATATCCCCCTCCATCTTTTTTCCGGTTCCTTCTTCACATATAAAGTGGGCTGCACTCATGACTGCCTCCTTTGTTGTTTCCAAAATTCTACCGTAAGAGGGGAGGGACAGCCCAGTCATTTTTCCCCTGTTATTATATGCACTTATTTTTTATTTTTAATTTCAAGTAGTTGTCCATAAAATGCTGTTGCAGTAAATTTTTTCGTTTGTTAAAATCAGCTCAATGAAATGGATGGCTTGCCTGCTTCTTTTGAGTGCCTGCACCGGTCATATCGATGGTGATGTTTTTCTGGATTCCAACGCAAACGGCGTTCCCGATAAAAATGAAAAATTTTTGACCAATCTCACCGTCAAAATGACGCAAGACGGCCAGCCTTTGAACACTTTTAAAACCGATGGGAAGGGGCATTTTTCAACGCCTATCAAAAAACCCGGGTATTATTGTCTGCAAGTTGCCGAGCCCGCCTTGCAGGAAAATTTGATGGCGCAACTGGCTTCTGGTGCCATTCCCATTTCTGCCGCCCCTTCGGTCAACCAGAATATTGGCGTCTGGTCTCCGCCACCCGCGCCGTCACCCAGGGTGGGCAAGCAGGCGGGAGTTACTCCCGCGCTGGGGGTCCCCTCCGGTTTTACGGCGACCGCCGGAGATCGTGTTGTGAATTTGAAGTGGAGCACCGTTTCGGGAGCGACCGGCTATAAAATTTATTGGAACACCTCTGTGCCGGTGAACGCCACCACCGGCAATCTGATTCCGGTGAACAGTTCCACCACCAGCAGTTATTCTCATCCCTCTTTAAGCAATGGCACCACCTATCATTATGTGATCGCCGCCACCAGTGGAGCAGGGGATGGGACTCTGTCGAATGAGGCCAGTGCCACTCCCTCCGCGACTTCTACGGCAACCACACCCGCTTCTCCCGCCACATCGCCTGACAAAGTCGTCTCCGGCATGGTTTGCCAGAATGTCAGCGGGTTGAACCTGACCACACACATTCCGGTGACGTTCGACTATCAGGCCGACTTGAATTCGATGCCCGACAGAATGAAACAATCGTGGAAGACGGGCGACACTTTTTCTCTGGGCATTCCCTATCCGATCGGTTGTGTTTTAAAATCTCTTTTTCTTCCCGACGGTCTGGAATTTGACAGCAATGATATGGATCCGGGCATTCGCAATGTCGATGACAATGTCGGCCGCATCGATTTTAAAGATGCCGCATTAAGCGGTTCGGTCAAACTCAACTTGCGCGTGAAAGAAGATCTTCCCCTTGGAAAATATAGCGTCACCCTTTCTCCCGAGGCGATCTGCCCCGACGGAAAAAAATTGGAACTGAATCCCATCACCATCGAAATAACCAGTCTGCCTCATCTGTATGTGTCCCAATCCATTCTCAAAGGAGACCCGGGCGCCACGGTTCCCTGGAGAGTCACTCTTGAAAATTCAGGATCCAATAATTATGAACATGTCACACTGACGGCGACACCTCCCCATCAATATGTTGCTCTCGCCAACGCCGATCCCCGTTGTGAGGGGGCTGGAGACAAGATCGAATGTCATGTGAATGTGGCGGCGAACAGCTCTGAAGTGGTGGAGATGCAGATGCTGTTAACAGCCCCCACAGAACTGACCCATCTCGCTTTTCAGGCCTCTGCAAAATTGGAAGATCAAAGCGATGTGATTTCAGGTGAAGATGTCGGGTTTGATCTGATTCCTGCCGCTCCCGCCGCACCTCCGGCGCCTCCACCCTAATTTTTTTGTTGGAAACTTTTGATCACGCTGTCGAGACAGAGCTTGCTCTCTTTGAAGACGTCGTTGTTGGCAATCAGAGTGAAATAATAGAGTGTCTCGCCTCCAAAAATGGAGACGCTTTTGATCCTGGAAATTTCTTTCCCCACTTTTTGCTTTCCCTCCAGCATGAAGGTGTCACAGTTGCCGATTTTGGTTTCTTTCTTGTCTGTCACCTGAACTCCGTCGGCCTTCAGATTCGCTGGAAACTCTTTCGCATATTTTTTAAGCGTCAGGAGCGAGGTCGCCGGATGTGTGGTGAGGCGAATTTGCGCTGAGTGATCCGCATTTTCCCAGTTGTCCGGCCCGACCTTTTCCCAGAGAGGGGGACTGAACGAAAAAGTTTTTCTATCAATAGAGGGGCCGGTGCAGGTCAATTGGGCAACAGCGGGAAGTGGGGTTATCGACAAAAATCCCAAAAGCAGAAGAAGGCTAAAGTTTTTCTTTTTCATTCCATTTGATCTCCAGGATCAGGTTTTGTTGTAGGGGTTTAAGGCAGGTATCCACTTCCAGTCCATGCACCAGATCGAGGTACGTTTTTTGAAGCTGTTTGATTTCGGTGGCGACCGGAATTTCGACCGCTTTTTTTGTTTTGGGGTCGAACACCAGAGAAATGGGGGTGACCTCGGCCGCAGTTCCGGTCATGGCGGCCCCAAGAAATTTTCCATCCATAATTTCTTTGAGCGGAATGTCCCGATAAGTGATCTCTCCACCCAAAAGCCGGATGATCTGGTCGACTGTCTTTAATGTTGTTCCGGGGAGAATCGGTTTGTTTTCCTGACGGGGCGAGACGAACTTGTTGCCGCCGCAATAGAAAAGGAGATTTTCTCCGCTCCCCTCCAGAACATTTCTTTCGGGGGTTGCATCGGTTAGAAGTATTTCGTTGAAATGGTTGAAAGAGGCGAAGTTGACGAGACGCTGACCGCTTAAATAGTTGCAGGCCAGTTTGTGCTGGCGATTATATTCCTCGCTTCCCTCCTCCGCGACAATCACGGGAGCCCCCTTTTCGAAAGCCTCTGTTCCCAGATACTTTCCCCACGGTTTGACGCTTAATAAAAAATCGACGCTATGCCCCAACGAAAAAACACCCAAATGTCTGTCCTTGGTCACCCCGCGAAAACTGACGGGGCGGACATAACAGCCGTCATCCGGATTCAGGAACCCGCTTTCAAGGTTGAGCAGAATTGTTTTGAGAATGAATTCCTTTACCTGTCCCTTGGTATATGGAAACTCAACCACAGCTTTGCGATCGATCTTTCCCTTCAACACCGTCTTGTATTTTTCGGCCAGTTTGGGAAAACCTTTTGAAAATTCTTCCCATGTTCTGGAGGGATTGGGGGGGAGCTTGAGACAGGCATATTCCATGGAACGAAAAAGTCGGTCGATGCGAATGTCGACGCCGATCAGGTTGAGCGTTCCATCTTTTTTGGCGAAGTTGGGATAGCAACGCATCCCTTCAAAAGCGGCGCTGGCATAATGCAGGGCATGCTGATAGACAAAAAATTCGAAATTGAGAAATTCGGGCCTGGCGTCGGATGGGTACCACTTGCCATTATAGAATAGAATTTGCGTTGCCACGGGTATTCTTCAAACAGATTTATGGATTTCTTTCAAGGATTCGTTTATGATCCTCATCATCTGAAAATGAAAAAGAAAATCAAAAAAATTGCGATTCTGACCGGCGGTGGAGATTGTCCCGGTCTCAATGCAGTGATCGGTTCTGTCACACGCAGTGCCATCAACGATTACGGCTGGGAAGTCTGGGGCATCGAAGACGGCTTCGCCGGACTTGTCGAGGGTCACATGCACCCTCTCACCATCGATCATGTCTCGGGCATTTTTTCCCAGGGCGGGACGATTCTTGGAACGACCAACAAGGCCAATCCTTTTTTATATCCGGTCCAGAAAAACGGCAAACTTGAATTCAGGGATGCTTCGCATCGGGCGCTTCGTTTATTCAAAGAGGGGGAGTTTGATGCGCTGGTCTGTGTGGGAGGAGATGGAACCATTTCCTACGCAAAACGTTTTGCCAAAGAGGGGCTTCCCGTTGTGGCGATTCCCAAAACCATCGACAACGATGTTCCGGGAACGGAAAGAACCGTCGGTTTTTATTCGGCGGTGCATACCGCAACCGAGGCGATCGATAAATTGCGGACCACGGCGGCATCCCATCATCGCGTGATGGTGGTGGAGGTGATGGGGAGAAACGCCGGCTGGCTTGCATTGGCCTCGGGGCTCGCGGGTGGCGGCCATGTTATTTTGATTCCCGAAATGCCGTTCGATCTCAAAAAGATTTATGAAAAGGTTCTGCAACGTTCTTCCAAGGGGGCCCGGTTCACCATCATCATTGCGGGGGAGGGGTCTCATCCGGCCGACGGTAAAAAAGTTTTTCAGCGAAAAGCGGTTGGGGATGTTTCGCATCCGGAGCGCTTGGGTGGCATCAGTTATTGGCTGGCTGAAAATATTGAGAAGAATACCGGGATTGAATCGCGCGCGGTGGTATTGGGGCACGTTCTGCGCGGTGGTTCGCCGGTGTATCAGGATCGCATTCTGGCAACCTGTTTTGGTTGCGAAGCGACGCATCGTCTGGCCATGGGAGAGAAGGGCATGATGGTTGGCTGGGGCAAAGGGGAGCACATCTCCATCCCGCTTAAAAAGCTGGCGGGCGGTGTCCGTCACGTTCCCAAAAATCACCAGTGGATTGATGTTTTGCGTTCGATGGGGGCTATTTTTGCAGAAGCGGAATAACTTCTGCGGATAGTTCGATGCCGTGCTCCTCAACCAGTTTTCTCAAATTTTCCCACGTCCCCACATCCGACCAGGTGAACGGCGCCTCCAGCATCATCAGACCTTTTGTTTTTTCCATCACGCCGTAATCGATTGAAATAGACTGCACTTCTTCAAAAAATGCCTCGAGAGTCGGCTTCTTCTGTAGAAGGGAAAACATCTCCGGTAAAAATTCGGCGATACATTCCATCATTTTTTGCACCGGAAAAATAAACATGCCGCTGTTCCAGTAATAATTTTTGTCTTCAAAATATTTTTGCGCTGTTGCGGCATCGGGTTTCTCAACAAAATTTTGTACTGTCATTGCGAGGCCCCGAAGGGGCCGTGGCAATCCCGGAGCGGCATCTGTGCGAATATACCCAAACTGTGTGGAGGAAAAGGTGGGCCGGATGCCAATGGTCACGATGGTGTTGTGGCGCTCCGCCATATGAAAAGTCTCTTTCAGCGTTTCTGTGAAAAGTGGAAGAGGGGTGATGAAGTGATCGGCCGGACAGGCGGCGACAATGGCATTTTTGTTTTTCTGAAAGAGTTGGAAGCATATCCAGGCAAGACACGGGGCGGTGTTTTTTTTGCGGGTTTCGCCAAAAATTTGTGCTGGGATAAGGTCAGGGAGCTGTTCTTGCACCAGCGGAATATAGCGCTGGTTGGTGGCAATCAGAATATTTTTTTGCGGGACGGAGTCCAAAAGGCGCACATACGTCTGTTGCAAAAGGGATTGCTTTTGGTCGAGCAGATTCAAAAACTGTTTCGGCCTTGAAGGCGTGCTCAAGGGGGCAAAGCGGGTCCCTTCGCCGCCGGCCATGATGAGTGCGTAATATGGATTGTCCTGTTGCATCGTTTTGTCCCCTGATGTTAGGAAAGCCCTATGTCATTTCAACCCAAAACTCAACTGTTGCCTTTCGGGGCAGAGGCCCCTGATTTTAATCTCTCCGGTGTCGATGGCAAAAAACATTCTCTCCATGCGGTCCGTGGAAAAACAAAAGCCGTTGTGGTGATTTTTGCCTGCAACCATTGTCCTTATGTGGTGGCTTATGAAGACCGGATGATCCAGATCACCAAAGATTATCTTTCCAAAGGGGTTTCTGTTTTTGTCATCAACGCCAACGACGAAAAAAATTATCCGGAAGATTCGTTTGAAAATATGCAGGAGAGGGCCAAACTTAAAGAATATCCCTACCCCTATTTGCGCGATGCCGATCAAAAGGTGGCGACTCTGTTTGGCGCCGGTTGCACTCCGGAGGTTTTTTTGCTCGACGCCTCTTTGAAGCACGTCTATCACGGCCGCATCGACGACAACTGGCAGGACCCGAAAAAAGTGGCCCACCCTCATTTGCGAAACGCCCTGGATGCCGTTTTATCGGGCAAACCGATTGCGCGCCAGGAGACTCATCCCATTGGCTGTTCCATCAAGTGGACTACTTAAAAATAGTAGGCAACTTTTTCTGGCCAGGGACGAAGAGTATGGTAACGGAGGTTATATGAAAAATCGTCTTTTG
Source organism: Deltaproteobacteria bacterium (assembly GCA_030648035.1). Taxonomy (GTDB): domain Bacteria; phylum UBA10199; class UBA10199; order SPLOWO2-01-44-7; family SPLOWO2-01-44-7; genus JAUSII01. The sequence continues at coordinate 10,588 of JAUSII010000051.1, forward strand.
GTAGTTGCAGGGATTTTGTTTTGTGTCGGCTTCTGTTGGAGCCGTGCCGGTACAGCGAAAATTTCGAGGCAGGCTTTTGAGTCGCCACAGAAAATGACTGCCGGACAATTGCTTTTGAATCAGGTCGATGCGGTGAGTCTCTATCTCACCACCGAAAAAATTGTTTATGTTCCGCGCATTCGCGAAGATCAAAAACTCTATGTCAGTCTGACTCTGTTGGGGATTTCTTTCGGCGACGACAGAAGGGCGATGCAGGAATATATCCAGCGCCATATCAACGCCTTCAACAAAGCGCTCTCGGAACGCCTCAAGTTTTACACTCCCGAATTGGCCAGAGAATTTGATCCCAAAGAAGATGTTGAATTTGTGGTGAAGAACGGCGCCGAAGGGACTCCCATTGCTACATGGAAAAACGGTCAGTGGACCTGGAGCGAAACAGGTAAACCGATTGCCGTTTTTCAATCTGACAGTCCGGCCGGCAGTCCGGAAGTGCGTGTCAAAAAAAGATGTCCCGCCCTGATCGGTTCTGCAACGGCGACCAGCGTTCTACCCGATCCGAAAGAAGAGACAGCGGCTCCAAAAATAGAAATAGAAGCCGGTGGAGAAGAGGCGACTTCTGTAAAAATTCCGACCTCTCGTGTCGGTGTGGGAAGCTAATTATAATATGACCTTCATCCCTAAAATTCTGGCTTTTGCCGGAAGCACCCGCACCGGTTCCTGGAACAAAAAATTGATTCGCATTGCCGTTGCCTCGGCCAAAGCGGCCGGTGGTGATGTGACGTTGATCGATCTTCGCGATTTTCCCCTGCCTCTCTATGATGGTGATCTGGAATCGGATCAGGGGTTGCCCGCCAATGCCATGAAATTGAAAGATCTTTTTCTTGCCCATCACGGTTTTTTAATTTCTGCGCCGGAATACAACAGCTCCATTACCGGTGTTTTAAAAAATGTGATCGATTGGGTCTCGCGTCCGGCGCCAAACGAGGTTGATCTCATCTGTTTTACAAATAAATTTGCAGGATTGATGAGCGCCTCCCCCGGCGGACTGGGGGGATTGCGGGGTCTGGTGACACTGCGTTCCATTTTAGGCAATATCGGAACCCACGTTTTGCCTCTGCAACAAGCGATCTCAAAAGCGCACGAGGCCTTCAACGAAGACGGCACTCTCAAAGACTCCAAACAGCAAAAGGCCGTCGACAAAATCGCCGCCGGCCTGGTGCATATTGTGCAGAAATTTCATTCCTGAACGGAATCTTCAGTGAATGATGCCCAACAAATAGGCGATGAGTAGAACCATCAGCACGGATCCCAACCCAACGCCCGCGCCCCCTCTGTAACCCCAGCGGCTATGGCCGTAGTAACCCCCGCCACCACCAAAAAGCAGAATCAGAACAATAATCAGTAACAACATGGTGACCCCCTTGTTTTGAACTTACACAGAGATCATACAAAATAAAGTGGAAGGCATCCATCGGGGGAAATAGGATTTTTAAATAGGGGAATCCCCCAGTCCATAATCCTGTCTACCCCGATTGCCCCAATTTTATTACTCCTATAGATTTGAAGAAACAAAAGGGGGTTTTATGAATGCGAAAATGCTTGGGCTGGTTCTGTTGGTCATCGGTGTTCTTCTTCTTGTATATAATGGGGTCGAGTATCGGACCCACAAGAAAGTTTTGGACCTGGGTCCCATTGAAGTAACCAAAGAGGAGAAGAAAACCTTTCCGTTCTCTCCCGTCCTTGGCGGAGTGGCACTCGTGGGAGGCATTTTTCTCGTCGGATTTTCGAGAAGACGGTCTGTTTAATTAACGAGATTTTAAAATAACGTTGGGGTTTGTTAAGGGGAGCGGCAAGACGCTTCCCCTGACTTTTCCGCCAAAGGCGGATCCGCTTTTGGCGGAAGCGACGACTTGGCTTTGCCAGTTTGGATTGAGCGCTGGCTTCGAATATAAACTTTTGTTCGAAGTAGAAATGTGGTACTGATTTTTTCATGAAAAAATGTAGTTGTTGCCAAAAAATAAAGCCAGACGACTCCTTCAATTTTAAAAATCGCGCCAAATTTAAAAGAAATTCTTTTTGTGCTGATTGCCATAAGGCATATTGTAAGACGCATTACGCAAAGAATAAAAAATATTATAAACAGAAAGCTCGAAAATGGGATACAACCCACATCAAGAAAAACCGGAAAAAGCTCATAGAACATTTACATATTCATTTTTGTGTGGATTGTGGTGAAAGAGATCCCGTTGTTTTAGAGTTTGATCATGTGCGAGGCAAGAAAACAAAGGATATCAGCAGTTTGATCTCTCAACCTTGGCCTTGGAGTAGAGTTTTAGTGGAAATTGCAAAATGTGAAGTTCGATGCGCCAATTGTCATAGACGCCGAACAGCAAAACAATGCGGTTGGTTTTTGAAAAAAAGCGCCCGTAGCTCAGCTGGATAGAGCATTGGTCTTCGAAACCAAGGGTCGGCGGTTCGAACCCGTCCGGGCGCACAATTCGGCTGGACTGGCAAAGCCAGATCCAGCCTAAAGTTAAGGGATTCGCAGAGCTCATCCCTTAACAATCCCTGACGGTTCGCAAATGCAGAATAAATCCGACATTTGCTCACATGAGGAAAAATATGCGGGACGATTTTTATTCCTTACCTGACAATTTGCCTGTTCCGAAAGATGATGGTTTATGTGTTCATCTCGAAGGACTTTTTTTGCCAAACATTGAATTGCGTGCCACTTCAAATCGCATTGTCAATCTTGTCCAAATCACTCAAAAACAGACTGTGCTGTTTTTTTATCCCCGCACCGGACGTCCGGATGAACCCTCACCCGTAGGTTGGAATGAAATACCTGGAGCACGCGGATGCACGTCCCAATCTTGTGCCTATCGGGATAACTACAATTCTTTTCAGATGTTGGGGATCCAGGTATTTGGAATCAGCGTTCAGCCCACAGAGTTCCAACAAGAGTTGGTACAACGCATCCACTTGCCTTTTGAACTTTTGAGCGATGTCGACTTTAAATTGACTGAAGCCTTGCAACTTCCAACATTTGAATTCTGTGGAATGCGTTTATTGAAACGAATGGCCTGGTTTTGTAATAAAGGAAAAATTGAAAAAGTTTTTTATCCGATTTTCCCGCCCGACAAAAATGCATTCACTGTTTTGGAGTGGATAAAAAGCGTTCAGAAATCCGCTTGATGTAGCACTTCATATTCCTCAAGAATCAGATTTTGGAATGTATTGCTGATGCTGTTCCAATCGAGCACATCCACGCGAAAGGGGAGATCGGATTCTTCAAAATCGGCTTTGAGCAGGGACAGAGTTGTCGAAGGGATTTTTTCTTTGCCGACAATGGCGAGGTCGAGATCGGAATGGGGTTTTGCTTTTCCGGTGACGCGGGAACCGAACACCCGCACCTCGGTCGTGGGAACATGTTTCTGCAATATTTTTTGGATCAGTTTCAGGTCTGACGGTGATACATCGATCATGACCGGTTTCTCTCTTTGAGGCGGGAGAACAGATTTTTTGCGTCAGGGAGAAAGAGGCGTGCGGTTGCAAAAACGGTCTGCGCGGTCTCTTCATCGTAGGTGTGGCTCGTCAGATTCCGTTTTTTGAGATAATCAAACCAGGGAGCGGGGTCCAAAATCAGACCCTGCTCAAAACCGACGCGAAACAGATCTTTGATGCCGAAAGTATCGACTCTTTCCAAACCGCTCATTTCCAAATGGCGCTTGAGC
>JAUSII010000060.1 GCA_030648035.1 Deltaproteobacteria bacterium
ACAAAGAGGCCCCCGATACGCAAATGGTGGTGGTCGGCGACACCCGAATCTTTCAAAATAATTTTCTGGAAATGTTTGAGACGAACGGAGTCTTTCTGGAAAATGCGGCCGATGTTCTCTCCACCGGAGACAAGCTCATCAGCGTCCGTTCCAAGGGGTTTGTTGAACAACCCATCGCCATTTTGACCGATGCCACGCGCCTCTTCATCAAAGCGGTTGACCTTTTGCTGTCTCCCCTTCTTCTGCTCGGGGTGGGAGGCATGATTTTCTGGCACCGCCGCAGGGTGGCCACCAGATTGAGAAAACAATTCGCATCATGAAAAAAAAATTCAGGGCCTATCTCTATCTGATCCTTTCCATAGCCGCGGCGGTCATCGCCTGGCATTTGGAAAAACCGACAGAGGAAAAAAAGGGGGATATTCTCAACAGCCCAGTTTTTGCGACCCTCGACACAAATGCCGTCACCAGAATTGAAATCGAGTATCTTTCGAATCATATCTCCCTCCAAAAAGAAAATGGGGAATGGAAAATCAACGGGCATAAAGCAGATGCCGGCAAAGTGGGCCTGGCCCTGGACAATCTTATCGACCTTTCCAAAGTCTCGCTGGCCGGCACCAACCCGGAAAAACACTCTCTCTTTGAAGTCGATGCCACCGGCCTTCAATTAAAACTTTTTGACGCCCAGGCAGAAGAACTCGTCTTCGTATATCTGGGCAAAACAGGCCCCGCCTTTACAGAAAGTTTTTTACGAAAAGAAGGTGAAAACGAAGTCTATCTGGTGAGCAGGGCGCTGCGCAGTGCTTTTCCGGCCGATGTCAATACCTGGCGCGATCGCACCATCTGGGATATTGCCGCGGCCAACATCACCGAGATTAAAATCGAGCATGCAAAAAAATTGCTCTTTTTAAAAAAGGATGAGGGAAAATGGAATGAAGCCGCCACACCACTTTCCAAAATCATTGCGGCCGGGTTTGTGGATGATCCCAATATTGACACCGGCCTTGGTAATCCGACAATGACAATCACTCTGCAAACCAACGCCTCTCCCTATATTTTAAAACTGGGCAAGCAAAACGCCGACAAAATGTTCTTTGCCCAAAAAGAGGGAGAGAAGCAGATCTATCTTTTGCGAGAGTCGTTTGTCACAACGGTCGACAAATTTTAATGCTTAAAAAACCACCGCTCACCGTCCAGGCCACCACCCTCTGGGATTACCCTTCGCAACACTACGGCCGGGCCACGCAAGGGAGTCCGCAATATATTGGCGCCACACCCTCCTATATTATTTGGAACCTGCTCCAGCGCTACACGCGCGAGAGCGATCTGATTGTCGACCCTTGTTGCGGTTCCGGCACCACGATCGATGTCGCCAAAGATCTGGGACGAAACGTCAAAGGATTCGACATCGCCCCCTATCGCGAGGATATTATCAGGGCCGATGCCAGGCATTTGCCGCTTAAAGACGAGTCGGCTGATTTTGTTTTTGTCGACCCCCCCTACTCCGATCACATCGAATATTCTGATGAAAAAGAATGCCTCGGCCGGATCAAGGCGGAGGATCCGAAATATTTTGAAGAACTGGACAAAATGATCGCCGAAATAGCACGCATTCTGAAGCCACGCCGATTTATGGGGCTCTATATCTGCGATTCCTTCAAGAAAAAAACGGGGTTTGTGCCGATCGGTTTTAAGGTGTTTGAGATTTTGTGCCGCTATTTCAAACCGGCCGACATTGTTTCTGTGGTCCGCCACAACAAGACACTCCAGATGGGCAACTACAAAAAAGCCGCCATTGACGACAACTTCTTTCTGCGCGGGTTCAATTATCTTTTCATCATGAAGAAGGAGCACTGACAGGTCCATAGTTTAACTGACAATTAGGACCTGTCTGTACAACAGGGCTGTAGAGAAAGTCCTCTCGGACTATCATGTAGACTACAGCCCTGTTAGTAAAAAACAGAAACGCCTTGCCACTTTTTCAAGCGACAAGGCGTTGGTCTGTTTTTAAAGCTTAGGCCGCTGTGACTTCAGTGGCGAAAGGACCTTTGGGGCCGTTCTCGACGCTGAACTCTACTTGCTGACCTTCGGAGAGAGATTTGAAACCTTCTCCCTGAATGTTGGTGTGATGGACGAAAAGATCCTTCTCACCACTTTCGGGGGTTATGAATCCAAACCCCTTTGCATCGTTGAACCATTTGACGGTTCCTTTTTGCTTGGACATGATGTCCTCCTTAATTTTCTGTAGTTCTTTCGTTTTAGAAGGGATGAGGCCACTTGCCTCGGTGCGAGCTTTAAGACTCGACTGGTACTGCGGTTAACGAAAACCTTCTTACTTTGAGACTACATCTGGCGGGGACCCTATGAGAAGATCCAGACAATAGCAAGAACTATTATTTTACTGTTTTTACTGTGGGCGTGACAGGACTCGAACCTGTGACCCCTTCCATGTCAAGGAAGTACTCTAACCAGCTGAGCTACACGCCCTTCTATTCCACTCCACTTTTTTGCCCCAGACATCCTCAAACGTTCTGGCCACCGTACCGATCTTTTCCAATGCCAGTTTTGCCTCTTTTTGACGCACAGCGAGATTTTTATCGGCAATCGTTTTCAAGTCGTCCACATTATAAAGATAAACGCCGTTTAAATTCGAAACGGCAGGCTCAATATCACGCGGCACACCCAAATCAATCAAAATCGTGGGGCGTTGTCGCATCACAAATTTGTTCCCCAAAAACATCTCTTTTGTGAGGACCGGAACAGGTGAAGCGGTGCATGTTATCACCAGATCGGCCCGGGACAGAGCCTCCTGCAGATTTTCAAAAGGATGCACCTCCGCTCCCACTCGACTTGCAAAATCTTTTGCCTTGGCCTCTGTTCTGTTCGTCACAACAAGTTTTCCGACGCCCCTTTTCGACAATAGATCGGCTGTCTGCATTCCCATCTCCCCCAATCCCACCACCAACGCTTCAGTGTCGGTAAAATCGCCAAAAATCTGCTCGGCCAACATCAGGGCGATCGAGGCGATGGAGACCGGATATTTTCCGATACCGATTTCTGTGCGAATCTGTTTCGCAACACGAAAGGTCTGTTGAAAAATAAAATTGAGGAGTGGTCCGGTCACTTTCAGTTCCAGCGCTTGTGCATAGGCCTCTTTCACCTGGCCCAGAACCTGCGGCTCTCCCAACGCCAGAGAATCGAGACCGACCGCCACTTTCAAAAGATGGGCATAGGCTTCGTCCCCTTTATAAACATAGGCGGGCAGAGTCTCTTTGTCGTCGAGAGAGAGACGATTTTTCCAATAGTCGATGAGAGAAATCGGATGCGCCCCCCGCTTCAAGCAGGCATAAATTTCGACTCGATTGCAGGTCGCCAGATAGACCGCACCCTCCACTCCGGATAGCCGAACGATACATTGCAGAAAATTGGGAATATCCGAATCCTGGAGAATCCAGCGCTCCCGATCTTGAAGGGTGCTGGTTTTAAAATTGAATCCGACGACAGTCAGTTCCATAAAATTATTTCCACAAAAACAGGGAAGTTAGGCTAACAAACCCCAAAAAAGAGAGCAACAGCATTCTCCTCCCCTCGAAGCCAGTCCAGCGGCCATTGAGAACAATGGCATAGATCGCCCACGCGATGAGTGCCACAAAAACATGGAGAGCTTCTCCCAGAGACGTGATCCCACGCTGGCTCACCCACATCGAGCCGGTGATGAGCACTATTGTCAGCAAAGTGAATCCTATCTTCATCCAGAGAAAGGCCCTTTTTTCGTTGGAAACCAGCGGCGGAAAATTAAAAGAAGAAGGATTCCACGTTTTGAGTCTGAATTTTCTCTCCTGAAGAACAAAGGCCAGACCCAAAACAAAATTTCCAAGCATAAAGAGAAAGCTCAAACCAGCGGCGGCAATGTGAAGCATCAGCAAAGAAGGATGCGAACCGAGACGAACGACGAAGGTGCCGGAGAGATTCTGCGATGGATGGAGTGAGAGAAGCAGAAGGATGAAGGCGATCGGCATGAACAGAAGACCCAAACTCTCCCAGCGATAGCGCCAGAGAAGCCAGAGAAAAAGCAAGACCACACCAAAAGAGGCAAGTCCCAGCACGTTTTCAAACCGGGCCACAAAAGGGATGTAGATCAGCCAAGCCAATTGCAAAACCGATCCCATCACCGTCATCACATGTGCCGCCTCTTCCAGTTTGGGAGTACGTCGAAAGGTGTTGGCAAAATAAAAAATGCAGGCGAGAAAATATAAAAAGAGGCCTGGAAGAAGGCACCAGGAGGTCATACGACCCCCACAATATCTTTGATAAAAGTGATGCCGGAATTTTTTGCGTTCTGGTCAATCCCCAAAAGAGAGAGATGCAACGCTTTTTCCATCAGCTTGTGGCGGCTGGCATAAGCGACCACCATCTTCTGAAACCGGGCGACCCGGTAAGGTGGAAGCGACTCTATGGATTCCCCAAAGCCACCTTGGGTGCGGGTTTTGACCTCGATAAAATAATATTCCCCACCTCTCTTGGCCACTATGTCTATTTCTCCAAATCGGGTCCTGAAGTTGCGCTCCTGAATGTGAAATCCCTCTTTTTGAAGGTATTTGCAGGCGGCATCCTCCCCCTCTTTGCCGATGACCTGTTTCGAAGAGTTGGGCTTGACATTTGTCTTCCATCTGCTAAACATCCGCGCACCTTACAAGGAAACACTATGGCAAAACAATGTGAAATTTGCGGAAAGAAACCTAGAACCGGAAACAAGGTTTCCCATTCCAATATCAAAACCAAGACCCGAAACTTCCCCAACCTCCAAAGAGTCAAGGCCCTCTTCCAAGGCAAGGTCCAACGCATCCGCGCCTGCACGCGCTGTATTCGTTCGGGTTTTGTGAAGAAAGCGGCTTAAAGTTCAAAACAAACAAAAAAGCCTCCGGTGAGGGAGGCTTTTTGCCGAGTTCAAAAAACAATCAATAAAAAAAGGTCGGCAGCGGCTGGCCCAAATCAATATGCAATGTGGATTCATTTGAAAGGCAACTCGTGTGATTAGATGACAATTCAAAAGATAAAATAGCCTGCGTGGTACCCGAAGCGTTATTCAGTGGATCCATTGGAAATAGAAACGAAAATAAACCTTGGTCCTCTGGTTGACGTATCTGGAAATCGTGCGATCCTAATGAAATAGAAGTATCATTTGCAAGTAAAAGGCGGGCAGTCAGCAAACACATACCTGCAACGGGAGGAGACTGATTAAAATAATATCCGTCTACCGTAAAAAAAAGTGCCCCAGTAGTCCTTGGTAAATTAAATGGCTGTGAAAATATTCTGGGATTGCCCAGCGTAATTTGACTGTCACGGAGCCAAACTATTGAAGGATGAAGAATTCTCAATCCTGTTCCAACCGGCCCTTGCGCCCCCGCAGGACCTCTGGGGCCGGCGGGCCCGCGCACTCCCGGACAACCTGCAACCTGTTTACAAAGGGCTGAACCCAGTGGTGGTGCCGCTTTTGCAACGTCTCCGACTGTCGCCGTCACCAAAGCAATGGCCGCCAATAAAAATATTTTTTTCATCCTATCTCCTTTTTCTGGTGCTCCAAGCACCGCGAGGATACAGAGCAATTAAGATGCCAAAGTTTTGTTTTGTTTTGTTTTGTTTTAAAAATAAGGAGTTAAGCGATAAGAATGCAAGGGCGGATAACTTTTATTCGGACGTTATGCTGGGGTTTTTATCACTTTGATTGTTGGAAGTTTGACGGGGGGAACGGGATTGCTTCGCTACGCTTGCAATGACAATGCTAGGATCGCACCCTCTCCACCGAAATAATTCCTTTCACTCGTTCCAGGGCTTTCATGATGTGGCGGAGTTGGTCGATGCCGGTGATTTCGACATCGAAGGTGTTGACGGCGTGATGATCTTCTGTTGTGCGGGCGGTGGCCTGTGCGATGTTGACGCCGTGGTGGGTGATCGCCTCGGTCATGGCCTGCAACATTCCTGGACGGTCGGCGCAGACGACGCGGATCTTGGCCATGCGGGAGATGGGAGCACTCGTGTCCCATTCCACGGTGACACGGCGATCGG
>JAUSII010000055.1 GCA_030648035.1 Deltaproteobacteria bacterium
CCGGGGGAGCGCGCCAATACATTGAGCAGAATTGCCTTCTCTCTGTTTAGAGCCAGGATGCTGGACAGGGGGGGGAGTATTTTGCAGGAATCGTTGTCGATTGTTGAGAGTATTCCAGTGGTCCAAACTGACACGGTATGGATGAATATGTCCAATTGTTTGGTCCAAATCGCTTTGCTCGAGGATATCCGTTTGCGGGAAGAGACAATGCCTCTTCTTGCCAAGGCAGATTCTTTCGCGATGAATGTTCAAAACAGACAGGACCGTTGCAAGATACTTGTCAGTAATGCTTTTGCTTTGGCCCGGGCCGGTTTGTTGGAAAAGGCGGCTTCTGTTTTCAAAGAATCCATTATCATGGTGGAAAGTATGGAGGGTGAGCCCACGCGCCTCAATGCCCTGAAATATATTGTTTCGGTGCTGGCTCATGTCGATTTAAAAAAGCACCTGATACCCGTTTGTAAAAAATTGTTGGTCGTGGTGGAGCCTATCCATGATGAGCGTGAAAGATCTATTTTGGGGGACAATATTTCTAATATTCTGTATCAAAATGGTTTTAAGGGAGAAATACACGTCCTGCGACTTTGGGGCCCGGTCAAACTTTTCGGACATCCCATCCCCCTCCTCACCGGCCCCTTGATTGTTACTGTCAAATAAGCTACAACGCCCGCCAATGACTTTCTACGATCCGCAAAATATCGAGCTCAAGTGGCAGAAAATTTGGGCTGATCAAAAATTATTCGAAGCCAAAGAGACGAGTTCCAAGCCAAAATATTATCTGGTGGAGATGCTCCCGTATCCTTCCGGGCGATTGCACATGGGGCATGTGCGCAATTACACCATCGGCGATGTGGCCGCCCGTTTTAAAATAATGCAGGGTTTTTCGGTGCTTCATCCGATGGGGTGGGACGCCTTCGGTCTCCCCGCGGAAAATGCCGCGATCAAAAACAAAACGCATCCCGCCAAGTGGACTTATGAAAATATCAATGTCATGCGCGCCCAGCTCAAGCGAATGGGATATTCCTATGATTGGGGTAGGGAGTTCGCCACCTGTGATCCCGATTATTATCGTTGGGAACAATTTCTTTTCACACGCATGTTTGAAAAAGGACTGATCTATCGCAAAGAAAAACCGCTCAATTGGTGCGAGGGGTGCCAGACGATTCTCGCCAACGAACAGGTGGAGCAGGGAAAATGCTGGCGCTGTGCCACGGTGGTGATTCAGAAAATGATGGAGCAGTGGTTTTTCAAAATCACCGATTATGCCGAAGAGCTCCTCGCCGATATCGACACCAAACTTGAAGGTTGGCCAGAGCGGGTGAAGACAATGCAGAAGGAGTGGATCGGCAAATCCGAAGGTGCCTTCGTTAAATTTAAAATCAGCGGTCAGCCGGCTGAAATAGAAATATTCACCACGCGGCCCGATACTCTGTTTGGTGTCACGTTTATTAGTCTTGCGTGCGAGCACCCGATGCTTCTCGATTTGGCGAAAGAGGGTGGGCGTGAAAAAGAGGTGAAGGCCTTCATTGAAAAAACGTCCAAGATCGAACGGATGAAACGTCTGGCGGGTGATTATGAAAAAGAGGGCGAGTTCACCGGCGCTTATTGTGTGCATCCCGTTACAAAAGAAAAACTGCCGATCTATGCCGCCAATTTTGTTCTGCTTGATTACGGCACCGGTGCGGTGATGGGGGTTCCAGCACACGATGAGCGGGATATGGAATTTGCCACAAAGTTAAACCTTCCCATTAAAAAAATGGACCCCGATCCGAATGCGATAAACATTATTGAAAAACAGGGGTTTGGATCCAAAACAGTCGTTTTTAAATTAAAGGACTGGTGCCTCTCGCGCCAGCGATATTGGGGTGCACCCATTCCCATCATCTATTGCAAAGATTGCGGCACGGTGCCGGTCCCCGATAAAGACCTGCCGGTGAAACTGCCGATTGATGTGGCGTTTACCGGTGAGGGGGGTTCGCCTCTGGCTAAAATTCCTGATTTTGTGAATGTCGATTGTCCCAAATGTGGCAAAAAAGCGAGACGTGAAACCGACACGATGGACACCTTCGTCGAATCGTCGTGGTATCTGTTGCGCTACACCTCGCCCAAATATGACCAAGGCCCCGCTGACCCCAAGGCGGTGAAACACTGGATGCCGGTTGATCAATATATCGGCGGCATCACGCACGCGGTGGGGCATCTTCTCTATTGCCGCTTTTTCACCAAGGCGATGCGCGATCTGGGACTATTCAATAGCACCCAAGGGGTGCGAGAGGGGGAGGCTCCAACGGCTTTGCCGTTGGAGGGGGCGACGCAAGCCCCTGTAATAGATGAGCCGGTTAAAAATTTGCTCACGCAGGGAATGGTTTGTCTCGGTGGTTCGGCGATGAGCAAATCGAAAGGGAATGTGGTCGACCCCGACGACATCATTCAAAAATACGGTGCCGATACCGCGCGTCTCTTTATTCTTTTCGCCGCACCGCCGGAGCGGGATCTGGAATGGAATGATGAGGCGGTGGATGGGATGTATCGGTTCCTTGGGCGGGTTTGGAGATTGGTGGCCGAGGCATCCTTCGACAAGCTCAGGATGAGCGGGCAAAATCAAAAATCGGAAGAGTGGAGAAACAAGACGATCAAGAGGGTGACGGAAGACGTTGAGCGGTTTCATTTGAATACGGCGTTGTCGGCGATGATGGAATATCTGAATTATTTGCAGACTCCGGATCAAAAACCAGAGACTCGTGACTTGGAGACGCTGGTGTTGTTGCTCTCCCCGTTTGCGCCGCATATGTGCGAGGATTTGTGGGAGCATTTGGGACATAAAAAAAGTCTGCTGGAAGAGTCGTGGCCAACGTGGGATGAAAAGGCGCTGGTGCAATCCAGCATGACGATTGTCGTGCAGGTGAACGGCAAACTGCGCGGCCAGTTTGATGCGGATGTGAATGGAGACGAAGAGAGTATCAAGCAACAGGCACTTGCATTGGAAAAAGTAAAATCGCATATCGATGGAAAAGAAATCGTCAAAGTGATTTATGTCCCAAAGAAATTGGTAAACATCGTTGTTAACTAAGTACCAAGTACCATCGCACTATCGCACCAAGCACTATCGCACCAAGTACCATTATGGACATCGCCCAACTCGATTCTGAACTCCGCCTGAAAAAATGGAGACCCTGTTATCTTCTTGTGGGAGAGGAGCGCCATCTTTTGCTTACCGCCCAGAGGCAAATTCTCACCACCATTCTAAAAGATCAGGAGGAACCGGATCGTTTTAATGCGGGCGAGTGCGGCATGCACAAAATTCTCGACTGTTTGGGAACCCCCTCTCTTCTGGCAGAATGGCGGCTGGTGCTGGTTGAAGAGGCCGATCAATTCAAGAAAAAAGACTGGGAGGCGTTGTCGGCATTTTTGAAAAATCCCCCTCCAAACGCGGTTCTCGTTTTGGAAGCCGAGTCCCTTTCAAAAACCGAACTCAAATATGTCCCGCCATCGGCCGCCGTGGTCGATTGCAAAAAATTATATCCAGACAAGGTGGCCGCCTGGATCAACATTGAGGCGAGGCATCTCAAGATTCCCATCTCTTTTGAAGCGGCCAAACTTTTGGCCGATTGCATTGGCAACGAGCTGGGGGCTGTCCGCCAGGCGCTGGAAAAACTGATTCTGTTTGTGGGGGAGAGAAAAATCATCCAGCTGGAAGATGTGGAACAGGTGGTGGCCAACAGCGCACAGCGCACTGTTTTCAATTTGACCGACGCCATCGGCCAGAAAAAACCGGAGCTGGCATTGCAATATCTCGATCGCATTCTGGATGGTGGAGTAGAACCGGTCAAAGCCTTCGTCATGATTGTCCGTCATTTTCGCCTGCTCGCCAAAGCGGGAGAGGTATTGGCCACATCGGGTCCCGATGCCCCTTTTGCCAAAATGCTCGGTGTGAATCCTTTTTTTGTGAAAGGTTATGTCGCGCAGACAAGACATTTTCGTCCGACCGGATGGCCCAGAAGATTTGCAAGGCTTTCGCTTTGCGACCGTGCGCTCAAATCAAGCCGCATGAAACCACAAATGGTCCTTGAAAAATTGATTTTTGATTTGTGCAAAGATTAAAGCTGGTTGAATTGTTGCACCAGTCTGGAGCTGTAGCGGGCCGCTGTGTTGCGGTGGATGATCCCTTTGCTGGCCATTCTGGCGATAACGGAAAGGGTGGGGGACAGAAGCGCTTCTGCATCGGTTTTCTTTTTGGAGGTGATGGCCGCACGAAAATCGCGAATCACATGTTTCATTCTCGTTTTCATCGCCACATTGTGGAGGTGACGTTTTTCAGACTGACGTGCACGCTTGCGCGCCGAGATCTTGGATGTCTTTTGTGTTTTCTTCAGTTTTGCGTTGCCCGCCATATTTGTTTCCTTAAATTTTCTTCACTTGAAAAGGCCTCAAGGTTCGTGGCTTATAGACTGGAACTTAAAGGAGTGTCAAGTCTCAATGTCTGAAAATGCCAATGTCACAAAACGGGCCGGGTTGATCGGTTTTTTGACCTTTTTAAGCCGCATCACCGGTCTTCTGCGCGATGCCGTGGTCGCCTTTTTTTTCGGCGCCGGGTGGGCGGCAGATGCCTTCTATATGGCCTTTACCATCCCAAACCTGCTTCGGCGTTTTGTGGCCGAGGGGGCGCTGACCATCTCGTTTATTCCCATTTTTACCCAGGAACTCAAAAAATCGAAAGAAAGTGCCAAGAAACTCTCCGATCAGGCCTTCTCGTATCTTTTTGTCGTGCTTCTTCTGATCACGCTGGCGGGCATCTGGTTTGCTCCGGCTATTTTAAAGGCGATGGCGGCCGGGTTTGAAGACGAGCCGCAAAAATTTGCGCTGACTCTCTATCTCACGAGACTCTGCTTTCCCTATATTCTGTTCGTCAGTCTGGCCGCGCTGGTGATGGGGGTGTTGAACAGTCTCAAGATGTTCGGCGCGCCGGCGGCCTCTCCCATCTGTCTCAATCTGGGACTGGTGGCGGGAGCCATCATGTCGCCGTGGTTTGATCCGCCGGTTTTGGGGTTGGCCGTCGGGATTCTGCTCGGCGGCTTTCTGCAGTTGGTGATCCAGTTGCCCTGGCTGATCCGTGCGGGGTTTTTTCCGCGCATCGATTTTAACGTGCATCCGGAGCTCAAGGCTCTTTTGTTGTTGATGTTGCCGGCGGCTTATGGCGCCGCGGTTTATCAGGTCAACGTCATCATCATGCGGCTCTTTGCCTCTTATCTTCCGACCGGAGCAATTTCTTATCTCTGGTATGCGAGCCGTCTGTTTGAATTTCCCATGGGGGTTTTTGCCATTGCACTGGCCACCGCCATTCAGCCGACACTCTCCGAATATGCAGCGGAAAAAAACTGGGAAAAATTCAAACATACCTTGAATTATGGTTTGCGGCTTAATTTTCTGATCACGATTCCGGCGATGACGGGATTGATTCTCCTCTCTCACCCGCTCGTGCGCGTATTGTTACAGAGGGGGGAGTTTGATCCGGTGGCGGCGCATGACACCGCCACGGCGATGATGGCCTTTGCGCTCGGTCTTCCGTTTCTGGGGTTGGTGCGCATTATTGTGCCGGCGTTTTATTCGCTGAAAGATTCCAAGACTCCGGTGATTTTTGCAACACTGGCCGTGGCCACCAATTTATGTCTGGCGTGGTGGTGGGTGGGGCCGTTCAAACATAACGGTCTCGCGCTGGCGTTGAGCGCCTCTTCTTTTGTAAATGCCGTCGGCCTTTTGATCTGGATGCGCCACAAGGTGGGGGCGTTGGGGATTGGCAAAATGGTTTCGATTGGATGGAAGGCGGTGACGGCCTCCGCCATCATGGGTCTCTTTGTCTGGTGGCCGCAACACAAGGGATGGTTTTTTATTCCGGGGAGTTCTCTCTGGTTGCAGGGAGCGGAACTGATTCTCTCGGTTGTCGCCAGCATTTTTATTTTTTTTGGCGTCGCAAAAATACTCGGCTGTGAAGAGGCCCATCACGCCTTCAAAATTTTCAAACGCAAACTTCTGCCCAAAGCCGCGGCGGCGGATGCAATGGAGTGACGTTCGAAAGCGCATCGACAAAATCTCCCGCGTGGTGGCGAAAAAAGGGTATTCGGGTACGCTCTTAAATTTGGGTCGGACCCAAATTTAGAGCTCGCCTCTCAGACATTTTAGTTTTTTATCCCGGATGTTAAAATGTCTTCCGAGACGCCCCTCATACCTCTTTTTTCGCCACCACACGGGAGATTTTGGGCACGCACTTTGTCAAAATTTCAACAATCAAAGGTGATAAAGAACCCAGCGCGAAGCCGGAATAAAAGTTATCCGCCCTAAAACAAAAAATATCAGTATCCAAGAAACCCTCCCTCACCGGAGGCTTTTTTGTTTTGCTGTCGGGGTGTTATTTTATAGACAGGACCAGTCTTTGAGGATGCAAACACCAGTCGAACTGGTTCAGCAGATTCATC
Source organism: Deltaproteobacteria bacterium (assembly GCA_030648035.1). Lineage (GTDB taxonomy): Bacteria > UBA10199 > UBA10199 > SPLOWO2-01-44-7 > SPLOWO2-01-44-7 > JAUSII01. The sequence goes on from JAUSII010000055.1 coordinate 6,468, forward strand.
CCGATCAACCCATCGATATTGTATTTGGGCGGCAAATCGAGTGCGGCGACTTCCAAATTTTCAAACCGTTTTCCAAAAACCTCTATCGCGCCAATTTTCAGGCAATATCCGGTTTCTTTTCCGATAACAGATTCGGTTGAAAATGGTTTGGTGGCGTCTCGTGCGGAATAACCCATGGCATCAATTCGCGGTGTGCGGATGATGGTCATGAATGCACCGGTATCAACAATAAAACGGCCGACGAATTTGAGTGTTTTTCCTTCGACTTGTGCGCTGACAAACGGAACACCTTTTAAGAGTTCGTATCGGAAATCTGCCATAAGATGGGACCCACAGGATTATCGGGGAGAAGATCGCCAGTGTAACGAATATCGACGGGGTTGGGATTTGCTAAATGCTTTAATAATTGCGTGAAAATTTTTTCATCATGTTCATGTGCGAGAACTTCGCCTGAAATGGAGCCGTAGGGAAGAGACAAGTCACCCTGCGGATTTCCAATGGCCACCCACTCATCAGGATAATTTTTTTTTATTTCTTCCCAGGTCAGATTTTGTTCCATGACGGAGGCCATTAGACCATAGGCAGGAGTAGGTATCAAGCCGCCTTTTTGATAAATCTGAAACGAATGAAGCCCCAGTCCTTGCGATGGAGCCATTGTTGACACGAAAGTGCATGAAAAAATGTCGGAGGATTTTATTATCCGCGCATTTGTTGGCATGTGCTTTGCACTGTTTGGACTTGGTTATGAAAGGGAAAGGGATAACAATTATTTTTTCGGTTTTGTTTTTGATCGCCAGCATGACGACGGTGCGTGCCGCATCGGATGTATTGCCCTCCGGGAAGATTGAATCTCTCAATGACGAAGCCTCCCATATATTGGACGAAGTCAGTGCTCTCCAGCTGGAAACCAATGATTTGCAGAAAATAGTGGCAGAGCTTGAAGAAAAGATGAATGCGGCCCAGGGGACTTTGAAAAAAGTCTCGATCGCTTCCAGGGAGGCGCGGCGCAATTTGCAGGATATCAAAAAGATGAAGCCGCAACTAAAAGATGTCACCGAACAGTTGCAGAACAAGATGAATGCCCTGCACGAAAAAGAATTATCGCTTAAAAAAATCGAAACACAAATGACTTGGATGGAAGACGATGTCAGCGGACCGCTCCTGCAAAAAGTTTCTGAAATGATGAATCCAAAAACCCCCGACCAGATTTAAAGAGTCTCTTTTTTTGCCGTTTCCCATCCTTCATTCCATTCTTTGGGAGAAAGACTCTGGAGCGTTTTGTTTTGGGTTCGACATTTCTTTTCGATGTGCTGAAAGCGTTTTGTGAAACGTTCAGAGGCTTGGCGCAGGGCTGTCTCCGGGTCGACATTTAAAAAACGTCCAAGGTTCGCGAGTGTGAAAAGAAGATCGCCGTATTCGTGTTCGATGTTCGATGTCCGACGAACGATGTCCGAATCAAAGGCTTCTTCAAGTTCTTTTGTTTCTTCCAATACCTTATCCCAAATGCCTTTCACATCGCCCCAGTCAAACCCGACGCGGCTCGATTTCTCTCCCAGACGAAAAGCGCGGATGATGGCAGGTATTGTTTTGGGAATGCCGTCCAGAATCGATTCCCGTTTGCCTTTATTCTCGACCTGTTTTATTTTTTCCCAGTTTTCCAGAACCTCTTTGCTTCCCGTCACTTTTTCTTCACCAAAAACGTGTGGATGACGGCGCACCAGTTTTTCACATATTTTTTCGATGACATCTTCGGCGTTGAATTTTTTTTCCTCGCTGGCCATCTGGCAATAAAAAGCAATTTGCATCAAAAGATCGCCGAGCTCTTCCTTGAGACTTTCAAAATCATTTTTGTCGATCGCTTCCACCGTTTCATGCGCCTCTTCCAGAAGATAAGGGGTGATGGTCTGATAGGTCTGCTCCTTGTCCCACGGACAGCCATTCGGGCCGCGGAGCCGGGCCATAATTTCAAGCAATTTTTCAAACGATTCGCCGGTTTTTTTCACCTACGCCCCATACCTTTTTTTATCTGGTCGGGACACAACTTTTTCGCTAGGGTGCCGATAAGGTTTTTGTATGGATCCAATCACTTTCAGCCTCATTGTTATGAGCCTTGCCTTCGCCGCAAGCGGTTGCGGGCATTTTAATCCTCTGGAAGAAGAGGACGGAGAAGCAAAAACCGACGGTGGCCCCCGAAGACGGCCCGATGCCTCCCATCCCATAAAAGATGCCGGACCGGCAGATGCAGGACAAAGTGTCGATGCCGGAGACGACCTGGGGCCGGAAGAAGAGTTTCCCCCGCGCGAAGGCATCGAAGAACGCTGGAGTCGTTTCAACCGGGGCTTGATCGACATCGATCCCGACAAGAACGAGAACCGGGTTAATATTCTGCTCACCAATCGCCTCCTCTCATGTCCGCTGGGGACCGGCATTGCCAAAACGACCTGTCAGGATGTTCTCGTTTTTCCACTCATTCCAATTCCAGAAAACAGCGACCCGCAAGCTGTAACACCGCTGGCGCATGAGGATCTGGGCAATGGTCTCTCTTCAGTCACCTTCACTGTGGGGGCGGAGCTCTATTCCGGATTTTTCATCATCGATCGGCCGGGCCATGATGAAAATCATCAGATACATCGCCTCGACATGCCGGTGCGTGTGAACAGTGATCTTGTTCCGTTCAATCCGGGAAATCCCCTGGGGAGTCTGGTGTTGGGAACGAAATTTCTTGTGGCACACCAGAGCGGGTTGGCCTCGATATTTTCGTGGAATGGCGATGGCACCGTTTCTCCGCCGACCACCAACAATCTCGATTTTGTCATCACCTCGACTCTCGGTTCCACACTGTTTTTGAAAAAAGATGAAACCTCCGCGTGGCTTTTGAACACCATTCCCAATCCGTTTCCCGATCCGGTAACACACGAAGGAGTACCAGCCGGGTTTGATTATCTGGAACTGGAAACAACTCCGGATGAAAAAATAAAAATCGATCCTGCCAAAAAAATCAGGGTGGGCTTGGCGACCGATGCCCCGTTGGAGCCGTTGCAAAATCTGGCGGTCAGTCCTGATGGAAATTCCGTTATCCTGGCCCGCGGTGTTGAAATTATGATCGCCTCGCTCCAGACGGGAAGTGTTTCGCCCACATTGAAACTCTATGACGATGCGGCCAACGGACGAAAAATTGTGTCGGCCCAGTGGTATCACCGTGGTGATATAGACAAGGCGTTTGTGACCGATTCCGCCTCCAACATTTATTCGGTCTCCATCGAAGATGGCGAGCCTGTCAGAAGCTCCAGTCCTCTGTCTCTCCACGGTGAGCCGGGCCCTTCATATCTCGACCCTTCCGCTTGCATTTTGTATCAGGGGCTAGTACTGGAGGACGGCGCAAAAAGCGCTGTGACAGCCATCCGCTGTGACATTTTGGATTAAAAAATATGACCATGACGGCACACAATATATTGGAAAAACTGGAGAGTGTTTTAACGCCGTTCGAGGCGGCGGCTTATCTTCCGCTGATCGAAAAAATAAACCGTCTTAAAAAAGAAAAGAATGCTGTCATTCTGGTCCACAACTATCAGACGCCAGAAATTTATCATGGCATCGCCGATTTTACCGGAGATTCTCTGGGGCTCTCCAGGCAGGCCGCCAACCTTGATTGTGAAAGAATTGTTTTTTGCGGCGTTCACTTTATGGCAGAGACGGCCAAACTGCTCAACCCATCCACCAAAGTTTTGATTCCCGATCTCGATGCCGGTTGTTCGCTCTCCGAGAGCATCACGGTGGAAGATGTGCGCGCTCTCAAGGCCGAACATCCCGGTGTGCCGGTCGTCTGCTATGTCAACACCACTGCGGCGATCAAGGCGGAGTCCGATATCTGTTGCACCTCCGGCAATGCGGCCAGAATTGTAAAATCGCTTGGAGTCGATCGGGTTATTTTTATTCCCGATGAATATCTGGGAAAAAATGTGGCGCGGGAAACGGGCGTCAAAGCCATCACCCATCCCGGACGTTGCATGGTCCACGAGCAATTCACAGTCGAAGATATAAAAAATTATCGCGAGGAATTTCCCGGCATCGAGGTGGTGGCCCATCCCGAATGCAGTCCCGCTGTGGTGCAGGCCGCCGACTACGCCGGCTCGACAGCGGGGATGGTCGACCATATCGCCCGGTCAGGTGCGCACCACATCATGCTTGTGACCGAGTGTTCCATGTCGGACAATGTCCGCTCGCTCTTTCCTCAAAAAGATTTTCGGGTCCCCTGCATTCTCTGCCCGCATATGAAAAAAATCACACTCGAAAAAGTTTTGAAAAGCCTCGAAGAAGATGTTTATGAAATTGTGCTTCCCAAAGAGACGGCTGACAAAGCCAGGCTCGCTGTAGAGCGGATGCTCGCACTCTCATGAGACTAGATCTTTTCCTTTCCCAAAAAACGCGGCTCTCCCGTCATCAGACGCAAAAAATGATCCAGAATGGTGCGGTCAAAGTGGCCGGCCTCGTCATTTTGAAACCGGCTTTCAAAATCAGGGGAGACGAAAAAATAGAATATGAAATCCCCAAATTCTTCACAGAGTCGGCGCTTCTGCCGGAAGCTATTCCTCTCGATATTCTTTATGAAGACGAACACATCATAGTCGTCAACAAACCGGCCCATCTGGTTATTCATCCTGCGCCCGGGCATCCTTCCGGAACATTGGTGAATGCACTGCTCCACCGATACGGTTCTCTGCCTCTTGGGAATGAAGAATTAAAGCCCGGCATCGTCCATCGCTTGGACAAGGGGACCAGCGGCGTGATGGTGGTGGCGAGAACGCCAGAGGCGATGGCAGAACTGCAGAGGCAGTTCAAAAGTCGCGAGGTTGAAAAATTTTATCTGGGGTTGGTCGTGGGCCAACCACTGATGGAGGGTACCATCGACAAACCGCTCGGTCGACATATGAAAGACCGACAGAAAATGTCCTCGCGCACAAAAAAGGGGAGAGAGGCCAAAACCGAATGGAAAATTTTAAAAACTTTTGAAGAAGAGGTGAGTTGGCTGGAAATTCAAATTCATACTGGACGAACACACCAAATTCGTGTCCATTTCTCCGAGGCCGGATTCCCGCTGGTGGGCGATCCGACCTATGGCAAGGGAAATAAAAAATGGAAAGCGCTGATCAACCGTCCCGCACTGCACGCCTGGCGACTTTCGTTCACGCATCCGGCGACAGGCGAAGAGATGCAGTTTACAGCTCCAATTCCAAAAGATCTGGAGACGTTGTTGGCCGCACTCACATAAAAAAATGGCACTGACTCACATTCAAAATATTCCCGTAGTTCAATCACCGCTACTTCTGAAACAGGAGTGGCTTGTCCACGGATTTGGCTTGAAAGATATTCCGATTGAGAAATATGTGAACGCCGCCGGTTTTGAAAAGTCATGGATTCCCAAAACGCATCAGCCGCATGGAAATAGGGTGCATGTAGTTCAACGAACATCGGACCCCAACGGGGCAGGCATCGGACATCGAGTGATGGAAGGGGATGCGTTTGTGACCGATCAGCCGGGCGTTGTTTGCTGGGTGCGCACGGCCGATTGTTTGCCGATCATTATTGTTGATGTGGAGAAAAAAGTGGTGGGGGCGGTGCATGCCGGTTGGCGAAGTACTGCGCAAAAAATTATTTCAGAGACGCTCGCCGTTTTTAAAACAAAATGGAATTCCAATGTGGCCGATCTGCGCGTGGCTCTGGGGCCGGCTATCGGCGGGCATTGCTACCATGTCGGTCCCGACGTCGCCAAAATTTTCACCGAGGCGGGTCTCTGTCCCGGCCCCTGGATGGAGGAGATGGATCGCGGCCACTGGTTTCTCGATCTCGCTTTTGCAAATCTTCATCTGCTCCACGAAGCGGGTTTGGAGAGAGAACAGGTCTATGTCTCTTTGGCCTGCACCGCCTGCGATTTGGAGCGGTTTCATTCCTTTCGCAAAGAGGGTGGCAAAAAAGGGGAACAAGTTTCGTTTGTTATAGTGCGATAGTACGATGGTGCTTAGTACTTGGTGCGCTAAGTACCAAGTACCATCGCACCATCGCACTCATAAGAATATGCAAATTATCAAAGATCATATTCATTTCGACGGCATTTCAGCGCAGGATCTCGCAAAAGAATTCGGCACGCCGACGTATGTGTATGAGGGCACGCGCATTCGCGAGAATTATCGGCGGTTGTTCAACGCCTTTCAATCCAAGTGGCCCAGATTCAAAATTTATTACGCGGTCAAGTCGAACAGCAATCCGGCGATCATCAAGCTGTTGATGGAAGAGGGAGCCGGTTGCGATTGTGCGAGCGCCAACGAAATATTGCTGGCCCAAAAACTGGGGGCCAAAGGGGAACAGATTTTATTCTCCGGAAATTATTTGAACGATGTC
>JAUSII010000058.1 GCA_030648035.1 Deltaproteobacteria bacterium
ATCGACCATGTCATCGCCGAAAAATTATCGCCAGACGCCCATACAAAAATAACGCAGGACGAAGAGATTCCCGACGGATGGATGGGTGTCGACATCGGCCCCAAAACAGTGACCCTCTTTGGTAAGCAACTCTCCACCGCCAAGACTGTTTTCTGGAACGGGCCGATGGGCGCCTATGAGATTGAAAATTTTTCAAAAGGGACCTATGGTCTTGCCGAAATAATCGCGGGATTGAAAGCGACCACCATTATCGGTGGTGGCGATTCGGCGGCGGCGGTGGTTCAAGCCGGGCTCGCCGAAAAATTTACGCACATCTCCACCGGCGGCGGAGCGAGCCTGGAATTTATTGAAGGAAAAGAATTGCCGGGCTTGAAAGCGCTAGGAATTTAATATGAGAAAAAAATTGATTGTCGCCAATTGGAAGATGAATTTCACGGTGCCGGAGGCGCTCAAATATCTGGCCGCTTTCCGCCGTGAAATGCAGGTGGGATATCCGGAGTGCGAGATTGTCATCTGCCCCCCGTTCACCACCCTGTTTGCCTTTGATGAGGCCATCGAGGGGACACCGCTCAAGCTCGGCGCACAAAACATGCACTGGGAAGAGACCGGCGCTTTCACCGGAGAAATTTCGCCCCAATTTTTAAAAGACCTGAACGTCAACTATGTCTTGCTCGGACATTCGGAGCGTCGCCATATTTTTGGCGAGACCGATATCATGGTGAACAAAAAATTATCGATGGCACTTCAGCAAAAATTGAACCCCATTGTCTGCGTCGGCGAAACAGATGCCGAGCACAAAGAGGGAAAAACATTTGAAGTGGTGGAGCGACAGATCAAGAAAGCCCTCGATGGCCAGATGCGAAGCGACCTGGAAAATCTCTCATGGGCCTATGAACCGGTCTGGGCAATAGGCACCGGCAAAAACGCAACACCGGAACAGGCACAAGAGGTGTCGCAGTGGATGCGCCGCCTCATCGCAAAAATATTTGACACACCAACGTCGGAGAAAATGCGCATTTTGTATGGAGGCAGTGTGTCGGATGAAAAGGCGCGTGGGTTTTTGGACCAGCCCGATATCGACGGATTGTTGGTGGGCGGCGCCAGTCTCGATCCTAAAAAATTTGCAGGCATCATTTTGGCAACAGAAACAACACAGTAATATTTTGGAGGTTCCATGGATACTATCGCGGTCGTATTTCACATTTTTATCTGTCTGGTTTTAATCGGCGTGATTCTGCTTCAGGCCGGAAAAGGGGCCGACATCGGCGCCGTCTTCGGAGCAGGTGGATCTCAAACGCTTTTCGGCGGAAGAGGCCCTGCCACATTTTTAAACAAACTGACTATCATCGTCGCAATTTTGTTTCTGCTCACCTCGGTCTGGCTGACCAAGATCAGCATTCACAAAGGAAGCGAATCGGTGATAGGCACAGTGCCGGTTGAAATCGAAACACCTCCAGCGTCTGCGCCAGCACCCGCACAACCCGCGGCGCCGGAGAAAAAGTAGCAAATAGAAAATGGAAAATAGCCCAGATGGCGGAATTGGTATACGCGCAGGACTAAGGATCCTGTGAGGAAACTCTTGGGGGTTCGAGTCCCCCTCTGGGCACATTTTAAATTAGATGCACTTCCTCAGAAACCATTGGCAGGACATCGGGCTTGGCTTGGCGATTGTTACAGCCGGTCTGCTGGCGGCGTTTCATGGGAGCCTGACCCACCTTCAACTCCTCCTCTGGATCAGCTTCATCACTCTCCTTCTGCATGAGTTTGAAGAATACCGCTGGCCCGGGGGGTTTCCGCAATTTTTAAACGGCTCTATTTTTGGAAGCGACAAACCCAATCGGTACCCTCTCAACACCGAATCGGCCCTTGTCATCAACATGTTTCTCGGTTGGCCGGTTTATATTCTGGCGGCTCTGCTTGCCGAAAAAGCGGTGTGGCTGGGAATGGCGGCCATTGTTGTTTCGCTGAGCAACATCTTGGCGCACACGATGATTTTCAACATCAAAGCCAAACGGTTTCATAACCCCGGCATGATCACGGCTCTTTTGCTCTTCCTTCCGGTCTCGATTGCTTTCTTTCGCCTCATTCATACCCATGCACTCGCCCGGCCGGTCGATTATCTTTGGGGTATGGGCTTAGGGATTTTTTTGGTCGCCGTCGGCATTTTGAAAACACTCGACTGGATGAAAGACAAAAACACAAGCAACTCTTTTTGATCTCTGCCGAAGAATAGCCAGACATGAATGCTCCCATCTCCTTCAGCGTTGCCCCCAATTTTTTCAGCGCCAATCTGTCCTTTGTGGATGGCTCCATCACCGACCCGTCGAATCCTTCCATTTTTGACGGCGCTCCTGCGGAATTGCGTGATGAATATCTGGATGTGATGCGGCAAGGTTGGAGACAAAATATTTCATTAGAGGATGTTGCCAGCCGCTCCATCGATATTTTCAGAAAATCTTTCATGCATGAGGTCCAAAAAGCAGGGGGAGAAGCAGACGAAGGGGAATTGGGATTGGCGGTAGAGGTTTTTGCTGAAAGAAGAGTGGAACTTGGTTTTTCCAAAAAAAACCGGATTGAAAAATGGGTTGAGAGACATCCCGACCTGAAAACACAAGACCTGACATGGATCAATCTTTCCCAAACAGCCTGGGAAAATCTTTTTCATACATCGGCCGAAAAGGGGAGCCATGAAGCACAACAAGAACTCGAATTCTGTGTGAAGTTCGGTGTTCTTTGTGGATTGGGCACTTTTTTGGTTGAAGACCCAGAACAGGCCTTCATGGAATTGGCGCCACCGAACCATTTTCCCCAATCCTATAGAATTCCCGACGGGCCTCTTCTGCTGGGGGCTGCTCTTTGCCACAACCCTTACCCTGCGCGCATTCACCTGACCGTATTTCCGACATCGATCGAAGAACTGCATGCCATGACGGCGGAAAGGGTACGACCGGCCCGCATCTGGCCTTTTTATTCCCCTATTCACCGTGCTCCCCGCCAGCATCCCTACTTTGCCTTGGCGCACGATATCGGCTTTCATGGCCGTGTTATGGGACTGATTCCCGCCTCTGAAACTGGAACAACAATCCTTGTCAGCCAGACGATTCAAGAAACATCGTGGTATCAGCGGGGATTTTTATTTGCACAGGAAACCGCCGCCGATATTCTCGATGGAAATCCGCTCGGTGTTCGCCAGGATTTTGAAGTTATTGCAAACAAAAGATTGCTGGGAATATCCAGAGAACAACGTCTCTTTATTCTTGAATGGTATGAAAAGCTGGTTGAAACATTCCAGGACAGACCCGGCGGCAGAAGACTCCTCAAAACTTTTCGCAAAACCGTTGGAAAGGGAATCCTATGACATTTCCGCAGGATGTGTTAAAAAAACGCCATGAAATGGATTGAAACCATCAAAGAGTATGCCCGTGAAAAGCCTAAAATCAAAAAAGCAATCGGCATTCTTCTGATTTTTGTCGGCCTTGTCGCCCTCATCACCCCTTTTACTCCCGGCTCGTGGTTGATTTTTATCGGCCTTGAATTGCTGGGGTTTCGGATTTTGCTTTCTGATAAATTAAGATTCTGGAAGAAAAAATAATATGACTCATCAAAAACCGGGTAAATCGGAACTTTATTTCTTGCTCATTCTCCTCTCGGGAATTTTCATTCTCACCTTTTTTATTTTTCAGCCCTTTCTCTATGCGCTTATTCTGGCGATGGTTTTTGCAACCGTTTTTGACCCCGTTTACAAAAAGGCTCTTAACCTGGCTAGAGGGCAAAAGAGCCTGGCGGCGCTGTTGGCAATCGTCTTTGTTCTTATTGTGGTCATTGTGCCCGTCACATTTTTAAGCATGCAGATTTTTGAGGAGGCAACGGGTCTCTACTCTTTTCTTTCACAAAACGATGGTGCCGCTGATTTTTCCCACCGCATCAGGGATGTCGCAAATGACATTAAACATTTTTTTCCTGTGCCAATGGAGTTTTCTGTCGATTTTAATCATTACTTGAAGCAGGGATTAAGCTGGTTGCTTCAGCATCTCGGGCCTCTTTTTGCAAATGCGGCAAAACTGATACTCGGCGTTTTTGTGTTCCTGGCTGCTTTGTATTATTTGTTCAAGGATGGTCAAAAACTTAAACATACTATTATTGCTTTAAGTCCCTTGCGGGATATTTACGACGAAACAATTCTGACCAAACTTGCCTTGGCGGTTAATTCCATCATCAAGGGGAATCTTGCGGTGGCGATTGTTCAGGGCCTGCTCACCGCCATCGGATTCGCCATTTTCTGGATTCCCAATGCGGTGCTTTGGGGCAGTGTTGCGGCAATTGCGGCGCTAATCCCCGGCGTTGGAACGGCCCTGGTGACACTTCCGGCGATACTCTATCTTTTTTTAAGCGGCAAAACCCTTTTCGCCTTCGGCCTTCTTCTTTGGGGACTGATAGCCGTGGGGCTTGTTGACAATGTTTTGGGACCAAAACTTGCGGAACGGGGCATGAGAATTCATCCGTTTCTTATTCTGCTTTCCATCCTGGGGGGTATCGGTTTTTTTGGCCCTCTTGGATTTTTGCTGGGGCCGATCGTTCTTAGCCTGCTCTTCGCCTTCCTTGAGATTTATTTCACGATCAGCAGAGAACACAAAAAATGATGTTCTAAAACTGCGGATAAAAGTTGGCCTTGAAGTCGACCATAAAATTGTTGCGATTTTGTCCGGGAATAAAATCAAACTGGTTCACGCGTTCATATCCGGCAGAAACATTCCACGCCACAGAAGGATGGTATTGCAAACCAAAAGAGCTGACCCATCGATATCTTGTTTCGGAAGGATTGTGTTGGGTGATGACAACATCCGTCGCGTTATTGAGAAGGGCATACAAATCGCTTCCGCGATTTTCAACGGCGATCGAATGGGTCTGATGAAAGTGGGATGTGGGCCTGCTGTCAAACGAAAGCAGAACCGATTTTCCATCCGGCCCCAGTTCCGACCCCATAATCCGCCGATTGTTGGTCCAGCCAGAGGTATATTGAAAATGACGATAGACCCTGAAACCCGAATAGGCCCCTTCCAATCTTAGAGTCTGCGTTCCATCAACATTCAACCGCGGCAGAAAAAAACCGAACTGCTGAATGGCATAGTCGGTGAACATGGTGTCCCAATGTGAAATGGATTGGGTGTCTTCAAACATGATCTCGTAATAAAATTCGAGTGCTCTTAACGAAGGAATGCGAATTAAAAAATCGGCACCACCGACCCGATCAGAAATGTTGGGATCATGGTTTGCCAAAACCCCGACAAAACCGAAAAGATCGGCCACCCTACCTGAAAGAGAGGATTGCGGCCCCCCCTTTCCCCCGGCAATCACCGAAGTGTTGAGACCAAATTCAAAATTCCGGGCCGGTTGAAACGAAAATTTCATGCCGGTAACATAAGGATAGGGGTGCTCGCGATTGGAGCCTTCCACCGCAAAATAATATCCGAGTTGGGTTGCGCCCAGATATTTAAAAATCCACGGAAGATGAAAAGGATGGACGTTTGAAATTTTGAACATGTCAAGCGGTGTGGTGTTGATTGAGCCGGTCAAGCCCCCTTGGGGCATCTGCCCCCAAGCCAGAGTGTCCCGCCCCAACTGGATGCCGATGTTGGCAAACTCGCCTCTCGCATAGAGCTCATCAAAACCGACCTGAACATAATCGGGCGTTCCTTTCAGTTCCCTAAAAAGAAAATTGGGTGTGCCGGTCGCGGCGAAATATTTTGTGAGATCGACTTCGTGCCGCGTTTCCAACCCAAAGTTGTGGGTGTCGGCGAAACTGCGTCCTTTACGATAGGAGGTAAGCGGATTGATGAAGGCGTCGATCTGGTCGCCGGTGCCGACATTGGCCGGCACAAAACGGATGGGGCTGTCGAGATACATATATTCCACACTCGCCCGCGTGAGGGGATAGACCTTCACCTCGGAAATTCCATTCAGCTCTTTTTCAAACCGCGTCGTCAAAAACGCAAGTGTCTCTTTGGCCTCCACTTCCACACGCACATCGTGAAGCCGATCCAGATGCGTTTTTGCCTCCTGAATAAGCCGGGCCACTTCGGTGCGGGACCAGGGCCTTTGCCCCTCGATGATTTTATCAATCAACCCGAAAGAGACGAGCCGCTCCACCGCGGCATAGACCGCAACATCCTGTTCATCGACCATCGAAAGGTTGAGAGGGGAGGCGTGAATCTGCGATGTCATTGATGTCATTGCAAGGAGCAACACAACGAACTTGATATTCCAATTAAAATGTTTCATAAACTCACCCTATGGCACAGCTCAACTGCACCGATTTTCTAAATATTTCCGATTCTCTATCGGAAGAAGAGATCGAAGTCCAGCGCATGGCGCGGGATTTTACAGAAAAAGAGATTCTTCCCATCATCGCCAAACACAATCGCGATTGCACCTTTCCCAAAGAGCTTTTTCCCAAGATGGGAGAGCTGGGTTTTCTGGGGGCCACACTGCCGCAGGAATATGGCTGTGCCGGTTTGAACAGTGTCGCGTATGGTTTGCTGATGCAGGAACTGGAGCGCGGTGATTCCGGCATGCGCTCAGCGGCAAGTGTGCAGGGGGGGTTGGTGATGTATCCCATTTTCACCTACGGCTCTGAAGAGCAGAAAAAAAAATGGCTTCCACTTCTGGCCTCCGGCAAAAAGATCGGTTGCTTTGGTCTGACCGAACCCGACTTTGGCTCCAACCCGGCCGGCATGTTGACCAAAGCCAAAAAGAAAAACGGAAAATGGATTTTGAATGGCACCAAAATGTGGATCACCAACGGAACGATGGCCGATGTCGCCATCGTCTGGGCGCGCAACGACGAGGGAAAGATCAACGGCTTTCTGGTTGAAAAAGGGATGAAGGGTTTTTCTGCCCCCGAAATGAAAGGCAAATTTTCTCTGCGCGCCTCCGTCACATCAGAACTGGTTTTGGATAATGTGGAAGTGCCGGAAGAAAATCGTCTCCCCAAAGCGCTCGGATTAAAAGCACCGTTGAGCTGTCTCACGCAGGCACGCTACGGGATCGCGTGGGGCGTGCTTGGGTTGGCGATGGCCTGTTATGAAGCGGCGGTCGAATATTCCAAAACGCGCATCCAGTTTGACAAACCGATCGGTGCGTTTCAGCTGACGCAAAAAAAATTGGCCGAGATGCTGACCGAAATCACCAAGGGTCAATTGCTGGCCCTGCAACTGGGCCGATTGAAAGACGCCGGAAAATTAAAACCGGAACAGGTCTCGATGGGAAAAATGAACAACTGCAACATCGCCCGCAACATCTCCCACACCGCGCGCGAAATTCTGGGGGCCAACGGCATCCTCGATGATTACCCGGTGATCCGCCACATGATGAACATCGAGAGCGTCTACACCTACGAAGGGACCCACGACATCCACACATTGGTTCTGGGCGAACACATCACCGGCATTCCGGCTTATAAATAATTTTATTGAATCACGACGGCGAGATTAAAATTTGGATCTTGCTTCGCGACGGAAGGAACGGAAAGGCGATATTTGGCTTGGTACGCCTTTCTCTCCTCTTCTTTCTCTACGACAAATTTTTTCAAAAGGATTTTTTTATCATTCGGAAGATGGGAATCATTAATGGCAGACAAAAGTGTATTGAATGACGTGGAACTAAAAGACAGGGTGTCGACCATTTTTCTTTGAATTGTTTTGGATGCGCTATTGAAAAGCAGGATCCGCGCAACGGCTTGCTCCAAACTGTAGGATAACTTGGATGTGGAGTATTCTTTTTCAAGAATTTCCACCATCTCCCTTTTTTGTTCTTCATCCTGTGAATAATTAAAACAGGTCAACGCCGCATGGGCACGGCTCTCTTGCTCGGTTGCCTTTTGGGCAAAATGGGCCAGCCATTCCAAAACCGCTGGCTGATTTGTTTCACTTATCAACGCCTTCATGGCGGCTCCAAGGCGGTTGTCTTCCGACACTCTTTCATCCTGGGCCACCTGAAGCATGATAGGGCCCCACAACATGGGGCTGGTACATGCGTGATAACGAGTTGCGGTGTTGTAGATTTTTTCACCGGTGGCTTGCAGAAAAATAGCGCGCCCCAACAGCCTTATGGCTTTTGCTCGCAGTTCCGTCTGTTGGTAAAAGTAGTGGGTGGAGAAATGGTAGCCCAAGGTCGCCTTCTCTTCGGGGGTAAGAGATGTATTCGAAAGAAGATTATCCACGGCCTGGCTGAGGTTGATTAGATTTGCGCTCGGATCTGTGTCGTCTAAAAGGTTTTGACAGCGATTAATAGCCTCCAGTCGAAACATTGTGGCGATGTTGATATCGTGGGCCATATCGAGCAGAGTATTGATCTCAAGAGCCCGATTGCCAGACAGGCTTTGAAGCGCCAACAGACGCGTTTCAGCATCGATTCCCCGGTCGGTTGCAATGCCAATCATGATTCCTTGCGTGATTCCTTGCGCTAACTTCCCTCCCAAATAACGGGAAATATGGAGCCGAGCGGCGGCGGGAGCTCCAAGATTCAAAGCCACCTCATTAATAATCCGATGCTTCGGAATTTCATAGAAGCCACCTGATAGCAGCATCATCGAAACCCAATCGTTGGCATCAACCTTGGGATCAAAAAGCATGGAGAAACCGAACTCCAAAACACGCTGTCTGTCATCATCGCGACCCTTACGTAAATAAGCGATTGCCATGGATCCGACCAACTCCGTTCGGATTCGATAAGAGAGCTCTGGAATTTGGATAAGGCGGTTGGCTGTGTTGAGTGCCAGATCAAAATAGAGAGATTCGGATGCATCCAACCAGAATTGGGTGGCTTTTGCCAAAGCAACCAGTTGCCCTCTGTCGAGATTTTCCGGAAGACCTGCGCCCAACACGCGCGCATGGGCCTCTGCCAGCCGGTTTTCCGAAGTCAATTGGCCCTCTTTAAAACCCCACTTGCGATTGATTTTCAGATAGTCGTCTTTGGAAATCGGGATATAGACATCCCCCGTGGCATCGTTGATGAAGGCGGTCTCGGGAAGCGTCTGGTCTTCAGAACTGCATTCCCCGATGAGATAGGTGTTTTCATCCTGGTTCTTGGTGCAGGCAATATTGAGTTTGGCGTGTCGCTCCCGGACATAAATGCCATCCGTGAGATGATTGTCCTGACGTAATCCGGCTGGAAGTGTTTTAACCCGTTCTGATGTCATGTTTATCCCTGTTTGCGGGCAGGACTATTCTTCAGACCTCCTGAAATGTCCAGAAATATTTATGGGATTATTTTCTAAACCCGATCGGGTTTTTTGGTTTGGGTGGTGGCTCCATTAATTGTTGAATGACATTGAACAGAGAGCGGATATGAACATCATGCAAAGCGACTTTTTGCTCGAGATCAGTCAATTTTTTAAATAGCTCCCGATGTTGGGAAAACGTCTCCTTCATTTTGATAAAGGCACGAACGACATAAATGCTGATTTCTATTGCCCGACGACTGTTTAAGATAGAAGCCGCCATAACAGCACCGTGTTCAGTAAATGCATAGGGCAACCCTCTGTAAAACTTCAGTTTTTTGAGGTTATCACAAATTGTTATAACCTCGTTTTTTTCTTCTTCTGTCAGCTGAAACATGAAATCTTGCGGAAACCGGTGCCGATTTCTTTTTACCGACTGATTAAAAACACCTGTCGATACTCCATATAACATTGCCAAATCGGCATCCAAGATGACCTTCTGCCCCCGGATAATAAGAATCGTTTTTTCAATGCGCTCCACTGGGATAATATCCATAAATAGCTTCCTCCTGCTTGCTGACTAAGCAAATCTTATGCCAACGTTGAAATGAATTATATTCGGGTCTGGAGGAATTTAAAAAAATAAAGCGACGGATTTTGGACGAAAGGTGTAGCGAAACGGTCGTTATCAAAACGGCTTTCGCTTCTTGTCTTGCTGATCTCTGGCGAAATTCGTCCTCGAACGCGTAGGCATTGGCAGGACTGAGTGGACTGCGGCTTACGGGTTAGGGAGAAGTCAAGACTCACAAGTAAGTACAATTAAAATGATCTCTCAAATAAACCTTCTAGGCAAAGAAACCACTAGTCCATTAAAAAAACAGGTACTACTTTTTCGTCTTTGCCTATGTATTCAGCATCACATTGAGCTTTTGTTTTCGCTGGCCTTTTTTTGTATTGAATAAAACACGCATTATCTGCCTCATTGTATCTCCATCCGTTAACATTATTCCATTTGGATGATTCTTGCTTATAAATCGCAAGGCAAGACTCTTTTTGGTCTGCATCAAATTTTCTGTCATTCTCAACTTTTTCTTGTTCAAGTCTTTCACGAGCTAAGTGGTTCTTCTCTTTTAAATAACTGTTCGCAAGTAAAAAGCCAACTAAGACAACAACGATCACTAAAACTGTTAATCCCTGCTTACTAAAAACTTTTGTTATTATTTCCTTCATTATCAATTCTTCTCTCAATGAATATTTATAGTGCGATCATCCCCCACACACTTTACACGACACACCGCCGCGTTTGTAAGCTTCGGAACGTGGAATTACGATACAATTTTGAGTGCAGCGTTTGCCCCAAGTACAGGTCATCTTATGGACCTTATGATTGCTTAAATTAAAATAAACTTGGGTATCTGCAAGCAGGGTGGAAACGCCAAGATTAAAGAGAACAACGACACAAACAATAAATTGTTTTAAATTAAGTCGCATCTTGCGAGAAAGAATATGGCTCTTTTGGAGAACTTGGCAAGAGTAAATTCGAAAAAATAGAAAATCCAACCGGAGGACGGAATTCTGTGGTGGTTCCATCAATTGGCGAATGATATTGAACAGAGACCGGATGTGAGTGTCTTGCGTTATCACTTTCTATTCCAACTCCGTCAGCTTTTTGAAAAGCTCTTTAGTGTTGGTTCACAACGGCTCCCGCATTTTAATGAAGGCCATAACTGGAGATAGACATCGCCATTGACCTGAATATCGCGATACAAATAATCGCCTACGAAAAAGTAATTTAGTCGACACCGGAATCCTTCGACAGTTTGTCATCCTAAGGCGAAGCCGAAGGCTCTTGGACTTCAACGGGATTCTTCGCTTTACTCAGAATGACAATCTCCATTCCCTTGCTTCTGCGGTTCGTCTCAATGCGATGCTTACACCGTTCGCTTGAGATACCATTTTGGCACCTCAAAGATTCATATTATT
>JAUSII010000066.1 GCA_030648035.1 Deltaproteobacteria bacterium
GAAGTCGATAAATCTGGTCGGGACCAAAAATCAGATCGATCTCCGGAAAACGGCTCAAGAGTTTGGCCCCCTCTTCCTGCGCCACGCAACCGCAAATGGCGATTCTCGTTTTGCGTTGCTCCACCGTCTTTTGTTTGACCGCTCTTCCGATATCGGAAAAAGCCTTCTGATGCGCTTTTTCGCGGATGGTGCAGGTGTTGAACAAAACCAGATCGGCCTTAAGAATGTCGGCGATGGGAGAAAATCCCAGATGCGTCAACTGGCCCGCAATTTTTTGCGAGTCATGTTCGTTCATCTGGCAACCGAAAGTGCGAATGTAATAATGTTTGGTCATACTTGTCATTGCGAGGCCCCGGAGGGGCCGTGGCAATCCCGTTGATCATCGGGATTGCTTCGGTCCTTCGGACCTCGCAATGACAAACACCAATTGACTTAAAAGCGCAAGTCATGATAGCCACTCAAGAAATTTATGAGCGACGCCACTTCTTCTGCGCCTTTCAAACCCTACATTGCCCCATCCGAAAACATCCGCGAATTTACATTCAAATCGATTTTTTTAGGCATTCTTTTTGGCATTCTCTTTGGTGCTTCCACCGTTTATCTGGGGCTCAAAATCGGTCTCACTGTTTCGGCTTCCATTCCGGTGGCCGTATTGTCGATCGCCATTTTCAAAAGGATCAGCGGCTCCACCATTCTGGAAAACAATATCGTGCAGACCACCGCTTCCTCCGGTGAAGCCATTGCCGGCGGCGTCACCTTCACATTGCCCGCGCTCATCTTCATGGGGTTTCAGCTCGACTATCCGCTGATACTCATTCTCTCTCTCATCGGCGGCATCTTGGGAGTGCTCTTTATGATCCCGCTTCGCCGGTCGCTGATTGTGGAGGAACATCACAAACTCCCGTATCCGGAAGGGACCGCCTGCGCCGATGTATTGATCGCGGGTGAAAAAGGGGGCAAGCTTGCGGCTTATGTTTTTTCTGGCCTTGGGTTTTCCGCTTTTTATAAATTGCTGATGAATGTTTTCGGTTTCTGGAAAGAGAGTCCGACACTGATTCTCAAATGGTATCAGGGGGCGATGGTGTCGGGCGAGATCACACCGGAATTGCTGGGGGTGGGTTACATCATCGGGCCGCGCATCGCGGGCATCATGGCCGCGGGCGGCGCGCTAGCATGGCTGGTGCTGATGCCGGCCATCAGTTTCTTCGGCCAATCGACGCTGATACAGATTGCTCCGGCCGTCAAACCGATTGCCGACATGTCGATGATGGAAATCTGGTCCAACTATATCCGTTACATCGGCGGCGGAACGGTTGTCTTTGGCGGGTTGGTTACTCTTTTTAAATCTTTTCCGACTATTTGGAAAGCCTTCTCCAAAAGTTTCAGGGATTTTAAAAAGACGGGTGAAATGGAATCGGGCGATCGGCTTCGCACCGAACAGGATATGTCGCTTGTGATTACCGCGGCCGGTGCTTTCATCACCATGATCATTATTTCTTTTCTTCCGTTTTTGCCGGGGAGCACACTGGCCCATTTTGTCTCTGCAGTGATGGTGGTGGTCTTCGGTTTTTTCTTTTGCACCGTCTCATCGCGCATCACCGGTCTGGTCGGTTCCTCTTCCAATCCCATTTCGGGAATGACGATCACCACACTCATGCTCACCTGCCTTATCTTTGTTCTCTGCGGCTGGAAGGGCCCCGAATACGGCGCCATCGCCTTGAGTGTCGGTGCCATTATCTGCATCGCCGCCGCGATTGCAGGAACCACTTCGCAGGATTTAAAAACCGGTTATCTGGTGGGAGCCACCCCCTATAAACAGCAGTGGAGCCTGATCATTGGCGTTCTGGTCTGCTCCCTGACGGTCGGTCTCACCATGATCGCCCTGCACAAAGCAGGCTTGGCCGTCGGGAAGGGAATCGGCTCTTCCGAATTTCCCGCTCCCAAGGGACAGTTGATGGCGATCATCATCGACGGCGTCTTGAACCAGCAACTCCCATGGACACTTATTTTTCTGGGCGTTTTTATCGGCGTGTTTATTCAGCTTTGCGGCATCGAGGCTTTGCCTTTCGCCGTCGGTGTCTATCTCCCCTTCTCCATCTCTCTGCCGATTCTGGTGGGAGGGTTGGTGCATGGACTGGTCAAGATGATGGGAGAAAAATCCGACACGGATGAAACGAGTCCCGGCATTCTTTATAGTTCCGGCCTCATCGCCGGAGGTGCTGTCATGGGGATTATCATCGCCTTTTTGCAGGGGTTTGGTCCCGATATTTTCAAAACATTGAATGTCGGTCCCGCCTGGCATTTGGGCGAAGGACAGGGAGTCTGGGGAGATGCCATCGCCGCCCTCATGTTCTTCTTCATGGCATTCACCCTTTTTCAGACCGCCAGAAAAAAGGAAAGACATGGATAGCAGAAAAGATATTGTCGTCGAACCGCTGATCCCCTACATCCCGCCCGATAGCTTCACGCCCGAATTCACGTTCCGCGCCATTGTTCTGGGAATGTTGCTGGGACTTTTGTTCAACGCCGCCAATGCCTATTTGGGATTAAAAATTGGATTGACCGTTTCGGCCTCCATCCCATCCGCCGTTATCTCGATGTTTTTTTTGCGCATCCTGTTGCCAAAAATTTTCAAGAAAGCAAAACCGGGAACCATTCTGGAAAACAACATCGTCCATTGTTTCGCGTCAGCCGGAGAATCAATGGCTGGCGCCATTATTTTCACCATTCCCGCCATTTTGTTTCTGGGCTACCAATTTTCCAACTCGCAGATTTTTCTTTTGGGAACCGCCGGCGGCATCATGGGATTGATGATGATGATCCCGCTCCGCTATTCGCTCGTCGTCAAAGAACACCAGACCCTCCCCTTTCCGGAAGGGACCGCCTGTACCAAGGTGCTGGTGGCCGGTGATCAGGGGGGGATGACGGCCATATCGGTATTCAAGGGGATGGGAATTGGCGCCGCTTTCAAATTCAGCATGTCGGCACTGGGGATGTGGAAGGACACTGTCTTTTGGGAATTTCAAAAATTTTACAAGGCCGGTTTTGGTTTTGAATTATCCCCCCTGCTGGTCGGTGTCGGGTATCTGGTTGGGCCAAGGGTGGCCGCAACCATGCTCTCCGGCGGCATGCTTGGTTTTCTGGTGATTATTCCGCTGATTGTTTTTTTGGGCGGCTCCAACATTGTTGCCCCCGGCCTTATTCCCATTTCAGAAATGTCGACGATGGATCTGCGCGGAGAATATCTCAAATATATCGGGGCGGGGACCGTGGCCTTTGGCGGTCTGCTGGGTCTGCTCAAGAGTTTGCCCGATATCATTGGCTCTCTTCGTTACAGTATTAAAATGATGTTTTCAAAACAGACGCCCACTGCCGAAACAAAAAAACAGCAGAGACAGTCCCTCAAAGATCCCGAAATCAAGAATATTGCCATCGGCGGGGCCATCATGGGTTTTTTGGTTGCCGCTTTCGGTGGCGACATGGAATGGCACCCGTGGCAAAATGTGATTCTACATCTTTTCATCTGGGGCATTCTGGGGGCCATTGCCGGAGCGGTTGTTTTTTATTTCACCGCAAAGTGGTCGGCCTGGTTCAGTTTCAAATTTTTGAGAACCGACAGAGACATGCCCCTGCCGATGGTGCTCGGCATCATCGTTTTGATGTTTCTTATTTTCTGGCTGACCCCCTCTTTTCATCTTTCATTGTTTGAATCTGTGCTGGTGGTGATCTTCTGTTTCTTTTTTGTCGCCGTCTCATCCCGCATGGTAGGGCTGATCGGTTCCACCAATCAGCCGGTCTCCGGCATGACCATCACCGCCCTTTTGTTTCTGGCGATTCTCTTCATGGTCACCGGACATTCTCCTTCCACGATCAAAATCGCCACGATCATGGGGGGAGCGGCGGTCTGCATCGCCATATGCATGTCGGGAGATCTGTCACAGGATCTTAAAACCGCGGCGATGGTCGGGGGAACGCCGTGGAAAGTGGAGATAGCGCAAATTGTTGCCGTCTTGTTATCTTCCGTCCGTTCCGGTTTTATTCTTCTACTCCTTTATTGGGCTTATGGTTTCGGGAATCCAACCACCTTGCACCCGCACGCACTCGAAGCGCCGCAAGCGCAACTGATGGCCAAACTGGTGGAAGGCGCAACCGGTGGACAACTTCCGTGGACACTTTTGATTCTGGGGGCCCTCATCGGCGGCGTTTTTGAATTGTGCAAAGTCTCTTCGCTTCAAATCGGCATCGGGTTGTATCTGCCGATCACCACCTGGCCGATGATCATGGTCGGAGGTGCGCTCTCCCACATTACGCAAAAGCACGGGAAGACGAAAGAAGAGGCCTATAATATTCACCATGAGGGATCGCTTTTTGCCTCCGGTTTGATTGCAGGTGATGCCCTGACCGGCATCCTGCTGGCGGTATTGGCTGTGATCGGCATCGACCAGAGCCTTATTCTTCGCAATGCTTCGATCGGTTTTGGCAAAGGAGTGGAAGACTGCATCGCCTCGGTGGCCTATGCGCTGGTGGTGGTCTATTTTTACAAGATTGCCCTGCAGGGAAGAAAGACAAAAAGTTAAAAACCTTTTTCGATTTTAAGCTCGCTCAATATTTTATCCAGATCTTCATCGCTGGCATTCGGTTCAAACACAGCCACCGGCTCTTCATCAGCGCCAAACTTTTCATCAACCCGTTTGCCAAAATCCTTCGAACGAATTTCTTTTTTGATCTCTTCCACATAACGGTCGGGATGACGCTGTAAAATGGACTCCACATAACGATTGAGATTTTTGGCAGCCTTCTTCCTTTTTTCGGTCTGAATTTTTTTCCAATTGCGCAGGTAATGAAGCCTGCAAAAACCGTCTGTGGTTTGCGAGTTGTGACAGCCCTTTTCTTTGCAGATTTTGATCTTTGCCATACGGTCCCCAAGTTAAAGGCATTTTTAAAGAAAGTCAAGGCAGGGTCTTGGAGGCATTATCCATCGCTTTGCGAAATAGGCGGCGTTTGCGAAGGGCTTCTTCTCTTTCGACTTCCATATCTTTCCAGACCTCTCCGCTCATTGTCTCGGAGGTTTTCTTCTTTAAATATTTTTTCTCCCGCCACCAGAGGAAGATGACGAGACCCATCAGACCGGCAAAAATAAGACAGATCATCAGCATAAAATTTTACCTACCAGATTCGGGGTGTCATTGCGAGCGTAGCGAAGCAATCCCGGGATTGCCACGGCCCCTTCGGGGCCTCGCAATGACATTTGTCTACAACGAAGAGGCGACTTTCTGGCGCGAGTTCACATATTGCTTCACGCCTTTGGTGATGGCCTCGGCCAGCGTCCATTGATATTCGCTGTCTTTTAAGCGCTTCTCTTCTTTGGGATTGGTGATGAATGAGGTTTCAACAAGAATGCCGGGACACTTGGCCCCGACCAGAACATAAAAAAGGGCCGAATCAACTTTGAGATTTTTTACCGGGGGATATTTTTTTTGCAGATGAAACAAAAGCGATTTTTGAACGGCCCGGGCCAGATCTCTCGATTCTTCAGTGTTGGCATTCTGCAACATCGTACTCAAAATAGTGTCGGAAACATTGAGCTGTTTTTTGGAGGCCCTGTTTTCGCGTGCCGCCAACCTTTTGGCCGCCTGATTGGTGGCATTGTTCAGATAATAAGTTTGAACACCGCTCACTTTGGGAGAATCGTTGGCATTGGCGTGTATCGAAATAAAAAGATCGGCTTTTTTCTTGTTGGCCAGAGTGTCTCTATCTTCCAGAGGAAGTGTCTCGTTGCGCGTGCGCGTGAGGTAGGTGGTCAATCCCAATTCATTTTTAAGTTTGAAAGCAACCTTGCGCGCGATCTGCAAAGCCACCACCGCCTCTTTGGTCCCCTTGGGCCCGATAGCTCCAGGGTCGTCCCCCCCATGCCCCGGATCGATCACTACGGTATTGATCTGAAACTCATTCTGCGAATCGGGCTTTAATTTTTTTGTCGGAGGCGGCAAATCTTCTTCCAGGTCTGTAATTTCTTCAATGGGAGGTTTCACCGTAATCACCGGATTGTTCACCGTCTCCTGGTCACTAGTCACTAGTCCCTTGTCTCCCCCTCCCCCAGTCCCTTCCAATTTTCCCAGATAGTCCTGTGCTGGCACCGCCATATCCCCATTCGGAAAGCGTTCCAATACAGCGTGAAAAGCCTTCTCCGCCTTTACCTTGTCTCTCTGTTTTTCATGGCGGAGCACACCGATGCGATAAAGAGCATCGTCAGACATGGGATGGGAAGAATACCTCTTTAAAAATTCATTATAGGATTTAAAGGCATTTTGAAGATCGCCCTCATTGTGGGTGACATTATATTTTTCCTCTGACAACCGGCCAACGCTGAAGAGAGCTTTGGGAGCCTCTTGTGACTTGGGGTAATCTTTTACAATCGCCTCGAACTGATGAACGCATCGATCCCAACCCTTGGCAGTCGTTTTATCAAGCGAGTGATAACATTTTTGGGCGAAAGCATAATCGGTGAGGGCGTTTTTCTCTTCGGCAAAAAGGGTCAGACTCCAAAAGAGAATGCAAATTGTGAAAACGTGGCTCCATTTCATTGGTGCGGAGATAATAGCATGAAATAAAAAATCGGAAACTACTTTTTGATCTTGAACAGCGCGTCCAGTTTCGCTTTCTGCGCCTCTTTGTCCGCCACCTTTACTTTTGCATGCGGGTCGAAGCGAAAATAGTCGCAGAAGTTGGCTTTCTCTTTTTCGGAAACGTAATCGGCTTGCGGTTCTGTGCATTCGTGGTGTACATCGGGGTTGTAAAAATGACATTGAAAACAGCAGTGGAGATCGGCATCACAATGGGGGCAGACATCTCTTCTGCCGACAGTGCCGGAGAGGGAAACTTCTTTTTGGCAGAAAGCGCAAAGGGACATCAGCCTTGATTTTCCTTGGAAGGACCTTTGGGAACCAGAGTGATCGGTTTGGCCACTTTTTCGAGCAGGATATTTTCGGGACGTTTGCCCTGCCGGATCCACCAATACAATTCATCGAGTGGCCCCGAGACGGCATAGAGAATGGACAGCACCCAGATCATGATCTGCGGCTCCCACGCAATAATGGCAATGGCCCCCGCCGCCGCGACCAGAATAAAAAAGGAGCGACGGTTTTTAAGATCGAATTGTTTGGAGCTGAAATAGCGGACTGTCGACACCATCAAGAGTGCCAGAGCGAAAGTCATCCCCAGAATCCAGTAATTATGCCGGGGCGGGATTGCAAATTGCTGATCATAAAAAATGACGGTCGTGGCCACAACATAAGCCGCCATGGGAATGGGCAACCCTTGAAAAAATTTGTATTCAACCGATTCCGCCTGAACATTATACCTGGCCAAACGCAAAGCCCCGCAGGCGAAAAAAAGAAAGGAGGCCATCCATCCCACCCGGCTGAAATCGTGCAGGGCCCAGGAATAAAGTAGAATACCGGGGGCCAGACCAAAAGAAGCCAGGTCGACCAACGAGTCATATTCGATTCCAAACTGCGAGGCCCCGCGCGTGAGTCGGGCCAGACGCCCGTCAAACATATCGAACAGGCCTGCCAGCAAAATGGCCCACGCGGCCAGAACAAATTCGCCATGAAAAGATTTGATCACCGCAAAAAAACCGCAGAAGAGGCTGGCGGTCGTGCAAAGATTGGGGAGAAGATAGACCCCTTTTTTGATCCCCTCTTTTCGACTGATGCGGCGTTCGCGAAGTTTCACGAAATCCTCCCCAGGATGGTTTTTCCGCCATAGACTTTCTGGCCCGGCTTCACAAAAATCTGGGCATCGACCGGACAATAAAGATCGGCCCTTGATCCAAACTGGATCAGGCCAAAACGCTCTCCCTGTTTAAGACTGAAACCCTCCTGCACATAGCTGACAATTCTTCTCGCCAGCCAACCGGCAATCTGCACCACCAGCCAACGTCTCCCCTTTGCATCTTCAAGCAGAACCGCATGATGCTCATTGCGCTCCATGGCTTTCGGTTTGAACGCGGCGGCAAAAGTGCCGGTCTGATAAAAACAATCGACCACTTTTCCCGTAACAGGTGCGCGGTTGATATGACAATTGAGAGGGGACATAAAAATGCTGACCCGTTTGGCATGGGCGTTGAGATAGCGATCCTCACGACAGTCGGCAATCTCCAGAATTTTTCCGTCGGCAGGAGCGATGATGAGCCCCTCTCCTTCCGGAATTTTTCGATCGGGATTTCTGAAAAAACTGACGATGTAGAGTGTTATTAGAAGTGGCAACAGGGCACCCCAAAACCCCCAGACCAGAGCACTCAAAAAAGTCGCGGCCAATCCCAGCGCTATATAAGGATACCCCTCCTGCGTGACGATCCTCTGTGCAGGTCTCTCGCGAAAACAGGGCAATACTCCCGTTGAAAGGTCTGATTCTCGTGTTTCCATAATTTCCATCGCTCGCAAGTTTAGCTTAAGGGCAATTTAGACTTCAAGCAAATTAAAAAAGACTTTTCTGTCCGGCACTTTAACTTCTTCAACCACAATACGAACTTTGTTGCCAATCTTGTGGGTCTTTTTATTTTTTCTCCCCTTCAGACAAAAATGTTCCTCATCATAAACATAAACATCACCCGACAAACTTTGAAGAGGCACAAGACCCTCCACAAAATAATCGAGCAGTTCCACAAAAAAACCGAACTTGGTGACATGCGAAATAATGCCATCATATTCGTTGCCCACCTTGTCTTGCATAAAGAGGGTTTTATGCAGGGCCAGCATTTCCCGCTCGGCCTCCATCGCCTTGCGTTCCTGTTTGGAACAATGTTCCGCCATCTGTTGCAGGGCAAACTCCGGCATCTTTTTTTGTTCAGCCATTCCCAACGCCTGTTTGAATAATCGATGGACAATCAAATCGGGATAACGACGGATGGGCGAGGTGAAATGGCAATAGCAGAGACTCGCCAGACCAAAATGGCCGATGTTGTTGGCACTGTAAACCGCCTGCGCCATGGAGCGGAGCAAAACCGAATTAACCAGACGCATCTCCGCATGCCCCCGGAAATGATTCACCACCTTCATCAGCGTATTGGAGTTGACGGGAAACTGAAACCGGCCGTTGAACCCAAGCACCTGCACCATTTTGTAGAAGTTTCTGATTTTTTCAGCGTTGGGACCGTCATGCGTCCGATAGACACAACCAACCTTTTTCCGGGTGAGAAACCGCGCAACCGCTTCGTTGGCGGCGATCATCAGCTCTTCGATAATTTGATGACTCCAGTTGCGCTGGGATTTTTCGATGTGCTCAATCCCTCCGGTCATGTCGAGAATAATTTCGGGTTCGGGCAGATCGAAATCGATGGTGCCGCGATTCGTTCGCATTTTTTTGAGATTGCCGGCCACCTCCGACAAGGTTTCCACCATCGGCAAAATAACCTGCATCTCTTGTCGCAAGGCCTCTTCCTTGTCGACAACCAGACGACGAACAATCGTATAGGTCAAACGGGCCTGACTTTGAAAGATGGCGGTATAAAATTTTTCCCCAACCGATTCTCCTGCAGGGTCGATCTCCATTTCTGCCACCAGTGCCAGACGGTCTTCGTTTGGCTTCAGACTGCAAAGATCGTTGGAAAGGGCCTCCGGCAACATCGGCAAAACACGCCCCGGAAAATAGACCGAAGTGGAACGCGCCAGAGCCTCGCGGTCGAGAGGGGAATTGGGAGTGACATAATGAGAGACATCGGCAATCGCCACGAGAAGGCGAATGTTACCGCCCGCAAGACGCTCGGCATAAACCGCATCATCAAAATCTTTTGCCGTCTCGCCATCGATGGTGACAAATTGCAAGTCCCGCAGATCTTTTCGTTCATCGGACCCCAACCTTCGGGGGGCAGGCATCGAACTTTGGACATCGATTCCTTTTTTATTTATATTTATTGCTTCCTGCTCCACTTCCTTCGGAAATTTTTTCGGCCACTGGTGTTTGGCAATCACATATTCGATCTCCGCCATGAGAGTGCCACGCGTGGGGAGTTTTTCCACAATCTCACCCACCATCGGTTTTTGGCCCAGCGGATATTGTGTGATGCGCGCGACGACATAATCCCCAAATCGAAAATCTTTGGGCAGTTTTGGGATGCGCATGCGCTGACGCACCCGTGGGTCCTCGGAAACCACCGTCCAGAATTGTCCCTGTTGTTCCAGACGGCCCACCAACTGCTTCAAATTTCTCTGGATGATATTGCAGATAACCCCTTCAGAAAGGCCTTTTAAACCGGTTTTAACCGAGACTTCGACCGTGTCCCCATGCAGGGCATCCCCTATACATCTGGCCGGGATGAACACATCCGGGACACCGGGCGTGGAAGAATTGACAAAGCCGTATCCCTCGAAGTGGAGAGAAAGGTCTCCGATCATTTTCTTGTCAGCCACTTTCTTGTCTATTGACGTCTTTTTGCGCATGAATTAGGTTGCACCGATTTATTTTTCAAAATACCCATGAATCACCTCATACGCAAGGGGGGAATGTTATGGCGAAGGAAAAACAGGAAGACGAGTGGGGCGATATCGAGCTGGAGGCAG
The DNA here is from genome assembly GCA_030648035.1 of Deltaproteobacteria bacterium. Classification (GTDB taxonomy): domain Bacteria; phylum UBA10199; class UBA10199; order SPLOWO2-01-44-7; family SPLOWO2-01-44-7; genus JAUSII01. The sequence continues at coordinate 10,560 of JAUSII010000066.1, forward strand.
AACCAGTCTGTCCCAACTGCGGGCAATTCACCGAAGGGGAAGATGTCTGTCCGCATTGTGGCGCCATTCTGACAGACGGAGAGAGTGAGTTGGACGGGTTTCACGAAGAAGAAGAACATTAATCAGCCGCCGTGGTGAAATTGGCAGACACGCCAGATTCAGAGTCTGGTGCCTGCAAGGGCATGGGGGTTCAAGTCCCTCCGGCGGCACACATTAGATCGGGGGGCAAAAAAAATTGCCCCCCGCACCCCCGGTTGGTTCGCAAATGCGGAGTGAATCCGACATTTGCTCACAGCACGGGCTAAGGGGGAATGATCTATGAGTCCCCCTTAACAATCCCCATTCGGTGAACAAATGCTTCGTTAATCCGACATTTGTTCACAGCACGGGCTAATACCCCCATCTCCCCATGCGTAAATCTCAACCTTTTTATTTCTTCGCCCTGATGCTTTTGCTCCAGCTGATTTGGGCCAGTTCTTATTCGCTTCAAAAAATGGCGCTTCAAGAAATGCCTTTGGGATTGATTCTGGTGATCCGCTTCGGTCTCGCCTCACTCGCATTTTTATTATTGGGCAAACTCTCTTTCAAACCCCGTTTTGGTTTCAAAGAATGGGGACTTATTTTTTTCAGCGGCATCATCAATTTTTCCGGTTCTCCCTTTTTCCAATTGAGCGCCCTGCGGCTCACGCAAGCAACCGATGTCTCCATACTGGTCTCTTTTGAACCGCTGTTGACCGCACTTCTGGCGGTTCTCTTTTTGAAAGAACGATTGCGCCCTTCCACACTTTACACTTTTCTGGCGGCAACCTTGGGTGTGGTGATCATGGGATGGCAGGGGGGAAACGCCGATTTTCAGTGGCAACGCCTGCTGGGGGATTCTCTTTTTCTGCTCGCCCTCCTCTGCGAAGGAACCTGTTCGACCGTAGGCCGTCACCTGACACAAAAATATAATCCCTTTGAACTCATCGCCTGGATGGTTTTTGCCGGTTTTCTGTCCAACCTCGCTTTCAACTGGCCTCTGCTGACAATCCAGAATATTTCGCACATCCCTCTCAAAGGTTGGTTGTTGGCCGGGTATCTCGCATTGGCCTGCACGCTGATCGGTTATGCCGGATGGTTTTATCTTTTGAAACGGATCGAGGTGGGCAAGCTCGCACTCTCGCTTTTTTTCCAGCCGCTGGCGGGGGTTTTTCTGGCCTGCCTCCTACTCGGTGAAAAACTCGATCTGCAAACAGCACTGGGCGGCACCATTGTTCTGTTATCGCTGTTGATCTGGGTAAAGCTAACGATGCCGCCAGACAAAAAAGACGACACAGCTGAAGAGAACAAAATTGACGAGGCAGAATATCTTGAAGATCAAGTCGATGCCAAGTAACGCTTGCGGAAGCATAAGCAGAGCGCAAATCCACACGCCAAAAGTCCAGACCAGACTGATATCTTTGGAACTCCTTTTTTTATAAATTTTTAAAATAAGAGGGATGTTGAAAAACGGAATCACGAAGGAAGCCGCCATGCCCACCCAAAAAACAAGATCCTTTATGTGGCTCTCTTCAATAACCATGCCTTCACGAATATCCCCTGACTCGGCGAAAAAAGAAAGGCGAGAATGAACAGAAAAAAACCGACGACGGCAATACAGCCGGCGACCGAGGCATCAAGCCAGACCGCCAGAGGCAAACCAATCAGTGTACTGATCACCCCCTGAAGCACAGCCAGTACAAGCATCCGGGGCATGCGGTGGGTCAGCAGAGACGCGGTTGCCGCCGGGGCAATGAGCAGAGTCACCACCAGAATCGCCCCGACCGATTCGAAAGCAGCCACCACCGTGGTGGAAACCAGACCCATCAATAGATAGTGGATGAAAACCACCGGCACTCCCAACGACACGGCCATCGCCGGATCAAACGAAGTGATCAGAAATTCTTTGTAGAAAAGAAACAGGGTGAGCAGAATAATCAGCACCACGCCGACCATGAGAACAAACGGGGTCGGACCGAGATCGAAACCACCGAGAAAAAAATGGGGCTCGAGCGGAATGAATGTGATCTCACCATACAATACACATTCCTGATCAAGATCGACCCGGTCTGCAAACAGGCTGACCAGAATCACCCCGATGGCAAACAGCGTTGTGAAAATAATTCCGATGGCGGCATCTTTTTTGATCGGCCCCCTGCGGCTGACAAACTCGATCAGAAACGAAGTGAGCATGCCGCTGGCAATGGCCCCAAGCACCATCGGAAACACGGCACGGCTCCCCGAAAAAAGAAAAGCCAGTGCCAATCCCGGCAAAACAGCATGACTGATGGCGTCTCCCAAAAGCGACATTCTGCGAACCACCAAAAAACAGCCAAGCAACGCGCACGCGGTGGAGACGGCAATTCCCATCGCGGCGATCCAGCCATAAACGGCAAAAAATTGTGTTACGGTTTCAAACATATATTTCTAAACCGGGATCGCCACGTCGCCGTTCCGGCTCCTCGCGATGACACTTTACGGAATCGGCTTTCCGTGCGGATCGAACTCTGCCGGTGCAAGTTCCGCTTCCAGTTCTGCAATCACCTCCGGCGACAAAATGTGTTCCAGCTCTTCGGCATCAACGTGCACATGATCGGCCGGCAACTGCGCCTCTTTCACCAGAAAAAGTTCCCACAAACGATGACGCCGCACCAGCTGTTTGGCGAGATCCGCCCCCTCTTTCGTGAAAGAAAGCCATTCCATATCCAGGCGAACCCAACGACTGCGGCCCAGAAGGGAGATGTGACGTTTAACTTCCGGGAGAGTTTCGTTGCGAAAGGCCGCCAACGCCTGAAGCGTGACCGCCGGGTGTTTGAATTTTTCCTGTTCAAGCAGACGGTAGATCGACTTCAATACATTTTCACGCCGGACGCGGCGACCGCGCCTCCATTGGCGCACCTGCTTGAAGACCAGTCCCCGCTGTGGCGAAAAAAGAAAAGCCAGCGTAAATAGAAAAGCCGCGGCCACCACCATGAAAGGCCCCGTCGGAAGACTCGGTCCCAGAAAACTCAAAAAGGCCCCGACGAAACCGGCAAAGAGCCCGAAGAAAACACTTAAGATCAGCATCGACGAAATCCGTTTGACCAGCAGATAAGCCGTTGCCGATGGAATGATCAGCATGGCGGAAACAAGCACGACACCCACCGCCTGAATGGAAGCGACCACCGCCACCGCCGTCAGAATCATCAAAAGATTTTGCACCAGCGTCACCGGTAGTCCCATCGATTGCGCAAATTTTTCATCAAAGGTGATGACCATCAGTTCTTTGTAAAAAAGAAACAGCAGCACGAGAGTGGCGGCAGTGACGATCAGCAGAGCGGTGATATCGGCGTTGTTGAGAGCGGCCGCCTGTCCGAAAAGAAATTTGTCGAGACCGCTCTGGCTGCCGGCCCCCTGCTTCTGGATGCGGGTCAGCAAAACAATCCCAAGCCCGAAAAAAGAGGAGAGAACCATCCCCATAGCGGCGTCACTTTTGATGCGACTCTTGCTCACGATCCAGCCGATCAGCAGCACCGCAAACAACCCGCTGGCCATGGCCCCCAGCATCGTCGGAATCAGCGCCTTGGTGCCGGTCAACAGAAAGGCGATGCAGATTCCCGGCAAAACAGCATGGCTCAAGGTGTCCCCCATGAGA
>JAUSII010000068.1 GCA_030648035.1 Deltaproteobacteria bacterium
AACAGTTCCGGTCGGCACAAGAGCGCCATGGCAATCATCACACGCTGACGCATGCCACCGCTGAACTGGTGGGGATAGTCGTGAATGCGGACATCCGGTTCTGGAATGCCGACCATCTCCAGCATTTCGATCGACTGCTTCAACGCCTCTCTGCGCGTTGCATTTTTGTGCGTCTCCAGCACTTCGGTCAGCTGGCGGGAGATCGTCAAAAAAGGATTGAGCGAGGTCATCGGATCCTGAAAAATCATTGCGATCCGGTTGCCGCGCAATTCCCGAAGCGAGCTTTCGGAATATTCGAGCAGATTTTTTCCCTGAAACTCGACACGACCGCCGACAATTTTGCCCGGCGGCTGGGGAATAAGACGGAGCAGAGAGAGACAGCAGACACTCTTGCCACTGCCGCTCTCTCCCACAATACCGAGCGACTCCCCTTTTTCGAGGCTGAAGGAGACGCCATCCACCGCTTTCACATAACCGTCTCTCGCCTGAAAAACGGTTTTAAGATTGTCGACATTCAGTTGAGCACTCATAAATGTTTCAGCCCTTCCTCATGCGCGGATCGAGCGCATCGCGCAAACCATCTCCCAGATAGTTGAGAGAAAACAAAAGCAGGGCCAGCACCAGACCCGGAAAAATAATCAGCCACGGAAACATCTCCATCCCCTGCGCCCCATCCGAGGTGAGCGAGCCCAGACTCGCCATCGGTGCTTGCACGCCGAGCCCCAGAAAGCTCAAAAAAGCCTCCGTCAGAATGACATTGGGAATGGTGAGGGTGATATAAATAACAATCGGCCCCATGGTATTGGGAATAAGATGTCTGAAAATAATCGAGCGCTTTTTCAAACCGATGGAACGGGCCGCCTCCACAAATTCTTTGTGTTTGAGCGACATAATCTGCCCGCGCACAATGCGCGACATGGTGAGCCATTGCACCGCTCCGAGAGCAAAAAACATATTCACAATATTGCGTCCGAAAACGGTCATGAGGATGATGACAAAAAACATGTAGGGAAGGCTATACATGATGTCGACAAAGCGCATCATCGCAGAATCGATTTTGCCGCCCATGTAGCCGGCGACAGAACCCCAGCTGACGCCGATCACCAGACTGACACAGGTGGCCACCAACCCCACCGCCATGGAAATGCGCAGTCCAAAAAGAACGCGGGTGAAAAGATCACGGCCCAGTTCATCGGTGCCAAACCAGTGTTTCCAACTGGGAGACTGGCCGATGCGATTGAAGTCGATGGCATCGAAGGGATACGGCGCCAGAGAGGGACCGAACAGGGCCAACAACGCAAACAACACAATCAGACACAGACTCGCCACCGCCATTTTGTTGCGTGTGAGACGGATCCAGGCATCTCTCCAGAGACTGACCCCTTTTTCCAACTCGACCGGGGCATCCATTGCGTTGGCCACAGCGGTATCGCTCATTTTGTGCGCGTCCTCGGATCGACCACGGTATACATGACGTCGACGATCAGATTAAAAATCAGAATCAGTGCACTGTAAAAAATAACCATTCCCAAAGCGACCGTATAATCGCGATTCAAGGCGCTGTTGACGAAGTGTCTGCCCAGACCGGGGATGTTGAAAATCTTTTCAACCACCAGAGAACCGGAAAGCATGAAGGCCGCGGCGGGCCCAAGGTAGGAAAGGACGGGAAGCATGCCGCCACGAATCATGTGCCGAAATATGACCACAGAGCGACGGAGCCCCTTGGCGTGAGCGGTGCGAATATAATCCTGCGAAATCACCTCGAGCATTCCCCCACGTGTGAGGCGCGCAATGGAGGCGGCATACATCGAGCCCAATGTGACCGCCGGCAAAACGTAATAACTGAAACTGTCCCAACCGGCCACCGGAAACCATTGCAGATGCAATCCAAAAAGAAGCTGGGCCAGCGGACCGAGCACAAAATCGGGAATGGAGACTCCAATAATGGCAAAGGCCATGGCAAAATAATCCCACCTTGTGTTGTGATTGAGCGCACCGAGGAGTCCCATCACAAGCCCGATGCTCAACGCAACCAGCAGTGCCAGAAAACCGAGTTGCAATGTGACGGGGAGCCCCTCTTTGATAAAATCGTTTACGCTCCGATCCGAATATTTATAGGAAGGACCCAGATCGCCGCGCAAAACGATGTCGCTCACATAATTCCAATATTGAACGGTCAGCGGCTTATCGAGATGATATTTTTTGTCGATGTTTCTGCGAATGTCGGGCTGAAGAGGACGCTCCAAATCAAACGGACCACCCGGAGCCATGCGCATTAGAAAAAAAGAGAGGGTCATGATAACCCAAATCACAAAAACTGCGCCAAGAAGTCGTTGCAAAAGAAAACGCACCATGTTAGTTGCGGGAAAATAAATCTTTTCAAGGCGTTGTCAAGACCAAAGGAGAATTCCACATGCAACGAATGAAAATCGGCTTCACACGCGTGACCCTTTTTGGCATCACCCTTCTCGCCCTAATGGCCTGTTCCAAAAAAACAGAATCTCCAAAAGCAGGACAAACCCCTGGGACGCAAGCCCAGCTTGCAGGAGCAGAGGGACGCATTTTAAACTTCAGCAACCTGGCCGAACCGGAATATCTCGACCCGGGTCTGGCCTCGGGTAATATCGAATTCAACTTGAGCCTCTCTCTTTTTGACGGTCTGGTCGAATACGATCCGAAAGATCTCCACCCCATTCCCAGCATCGCCGAACGATGGACCCTTTCTCCCGATGGCAAGGTCTACACTTTTTATCTCCGCAAAGATGCAAAATGGAGTGATGGTCATTCTGTAACCGCCAACGATTTTTCTTATTCGTGGGAAAGAGTTTTGAATCCAAAAACGGCCTCCAAATATGCCTTCGTTCTTTATTATGTGAAAAACGGGGAACCCTATAACGCCGGGAAAATAACCGACCCGAAACAGTTGGGATTGAAAGTGATAGACGACACCACGTTTCAGGTCACACTCGAAAACCCGACACCGTTTTTTCTGGAAGTGATGGGTTATGCCACCTTCCGCCCGGTGCCAAAATGGGTGGTGGAAAAATTCGGAAGCAGTTGGACACGGCCGGAAAATATTGTAACCAACGGCCCCTTTATGCTCAAGAGCTGGGTCCCGCAAAAAGAGATTGTCGTGATGAAGAACCCCACCTACTGGGATGCCGCCAATGTGAAACTCGCCGGTATACGTTTCAATCCGGTTGATGACAAAGAGACGGCTCTGAAAATGTATGACTCCGGCCAACTCGACATCGATTGGGAATTGCCAACCAGCAAAATTCAGATGCTGATGCCAAGACCCGATTTCATCCAAAATCCATTTTTGTCGACCTATTTTTATCGCATCAACGTGACCAAAGATCCCTTGAAAAATATGAAACTGCGCCAGGCTTTGGGACATGCCATCGACCGGGATGCCTTATCCAATCAATATCTGCAGAAGGCAGAAATTCCATCCGCCAGCATGATCCCCGCAGGCATCAAGGGTTACACGCCGGCCCCCGGTCTCGAATTCAATCCCGAACTGGCCAAAAAATTGCTGGCCGAGGCGGGCTTTGCCGATCCTTCCCAACTCCCTCCGATCACCATCCATTACAACACCGATGACCGCCACAAACTGGTGGCGCAGGTGGTGCAACAAATGTGGAAAAAATATCTGGGGATCAACGTGGGTCTTTTGAATGAAGAATGGAAATCTTATTTGAAAACACAGAATGCGCTCAATTATCAGATCTCGCGCTCCGGATGGATTGGCGATTATCCCGATCCGAATACTTTTCTCGACATGTTCACAACCACCTCCACGATCAACCAGACCGGTTATTCCAACCCGGCCTATGATGCGCTGATCAGCGAGGCCGCCAGAACAAGCGATCAGAAAAAGCGTTTCGCCCTTTTGCACCAGGCCGAGGCACTGCTTCTAAACGACGCTCCGGTTATCCCGCTCTATACCTACAAAAAGATGATGCTGGTGAAGCCCTATGTGAAAGGCTTCTACCCCAACGTCCAGGATCTGCATCCGTTCAAGTTTGTTTATATGGAATGAAAAACATCATCGACCTCAACGCAGAATTTTTGCGTGCGTTGCAGCTCATGGAAGAGCCCGAGGGCCACTGCCTGATCACAGGCCGGGCGGGTACGGGCAAGTCCACTCTTCTTAAGCATTTTCGCGAAACCACAAAGCGGAAGGTTGTGGTGCTGGCCCCCACCGGGGTGGCCGCGGTCAATGTGCAAGGACAGACCCTCCATTCTTTTTTTCGCTTCAGACCCGATGTCACACCAGAAACGGCTGTCAGAGAGGCCAAGCGGATGGCCAAATGGGATGGTGCCAAAATCTACAGAAAAATAGAGACCATCATCGTGGATGAAATCTCGATGATTCGGGCCGACATTCTCGACTGCGCCGATCTTTTTTTGCAACATGTTCGCGGTCGCCAGGGGGAATCCTTTGGCGGCGTCAAAATGATTTTCATCGGCGATCTCTATCAATTGCCGCCGGTGGTCCGCTCGACCGAAAAACATATTTTTGAAGAACTCTACCCTGGGATTTATTTTTTCGACTCCAACGTTTTTCGCCAGACCTCTTTTGAACGGATCGAACTCGAAAAAGTCTACCGACAGAAAGACGCCAAATTTGTCCGACTGCTCAATGCCGTGCGCAACAACTCCCTGACCGAAGCCGATCTCAAGAATTTTAACCGCCGATATCTTCCCGATTTCAAAATGGGTGAGGAACTTTCCATCACCCTCACAGCGATGAACGAACCGGCCCGCAACATCAACGCCCTGAAACTAAAATCGCTCAAAGAAAAATCGCGTTTTTACAACGGGGAGACCTCCGGCGATTTCGGCAATGAATCATTCCCGACGGAGACCCGCCTGGAATTAAAACCAAAAGCACAGGTGATGTTGCTCAACAACGACTCCCTCGGCCGGTGGATCAACGGCACCATGGCGACAGTTGTTTCTCTGCACAAGGATCATGTGCAAGTGAGACTTGAAAATGGAGAGGAAGAAATCGTCGAACCCAACACATGGAACCTCTTCCGCTACGCTTATGACAAAAAGAAAAAGAGGCTCACCAGCGAGACGACCGGCAGTTTTACACAAATTCCGCTGAAACTCGCCTGGGCGGTGACCATCCACAAAAGCCAGGGGAAAACATTTGATCATGTGGTGGTGGATGTGGGGCGGGGAACTTTCGCCACCGGACAGATGTATGTGGCGTTGAGCCGGTGTACGAGTTTGGAAGGTCTGGTGTTACACCAGCGTCTCACCAAACAGCAGGTGCGGGTCGATTACCGGATTGTCCGGTTTCTCACGGGAGAGGCTTACGAAGTTTCGGAAAAGAAACTCCCATTGAAAAAGAAAATGGCGCTGATTCAGGAGGCGATAGACGATGAGCGGATTATGGATGTCGTCTATCTGAAAGCCAACGACGAAAAATCACAGCGCAAACTGCGCCCCATTGAAATGGGAGAGATGGAATACAGCGGAAAAATCTTTCTGGGGTTTCGGGCTTTTTGTGAAACGCGAAAAGAAGAACGCCATTTCCGCGTGGACCGTATTCTGGAATTGAAGCTGGTTTAGAAAACTTATTCCCTTAAAAATAAAAAGGGCTCCGCATTTCTGCGAAGCCCTTTAAATTAAATCCGGCGACGACCTACTCTCCCACAGACTATGGCCTGTAGTACCATCAGCCCTGAAAGGCTTAACTGCCGAGTTCGGAATGGGATCGGGTGTTGCCCTCTCGGTGTAGTCACCGGAAGCTCTATAAACTTTTAATAAAATACACGAATAAAACTTTGTAAGTCATCCAACATCGAACTGGGCCTCATGCCTTGCGGCAACAAAAAAATAAGGTCAAGCCAAACGACCGATTAGTACGGGTCAGCTCCATCCCTTGCAGGACTTCTACCTCCCGCCTATCAAACTCGTCATCTTCGAGTGGTCTTCTTACCCCTTGTGGAGTTGGGAAATCTTATCTTGGGGCATGCTTCCCGCTTAGATGCTTTCAGCGGTTATCATTACCGCACATGGCTACCCAGCGCTTACCGTTGGCACGATAACTGGTACACCAGAGGTGCGTCCATCCCGGTCCTCTCGTACTAAGGACAGCTCCCCTCAAATTTCCTACGCCCACGGCAGATAGGGACCGACCTGTCTCACGACGGTCTGAACCCAGCTCACGTAACTTTTTAATTGGCGAACAGCCAAACCCTTGGAAGCTTCTCCACCTCCAGGTTAAGTTGAGCCGACATCGCTAATCGATATTTTTCTTCTGTTA
>JAUSII010000086.1 GCA_030648035.1 Deltaproteobacteria bacterium
CCCCTTTCAAAAATCGGCCCGATCTTTTTTTCACCGTCACACACGCGCTGGGCTACATGCTGGGAGACAAACTCTATTACGCCCTGTTGGACGGGCAAATCACCAAGACCGAACTGCGCCATCTTTTCTACGACCCGTGGAAAGGCTACGGCAAACCGTTTCAAATCTATTGGACACTGCTCACAAAAACCAAAGAGACAAAGATTCCGAAGAGAATGTAACGGGGTTGACTTTTCCGTCTCTCTGGGATTTATAGGCCGCCAATGAATCACGCCAAAACATTCCGCCAATTGCTTAAGATCAAGCCTCTGGTTCTGCCCGGGGCCTTCAATCCGCTGGTCGGCATGGCCGTCAAACAGGCCGGTTTCAAGGCGATCTATCTCTCCGGCGGCGCTTTATCGGCGAGTCTTGGCCAGCCGGATATCGGACTCATTACCCTTTCCGAACTTTGTCAATCGGCCAGGGCGATTGTCCAAGCCACACAACTCCCCCTACTTACCGATGCCGATACCGGTTTTGGAGAAGCGGTTAATGTCTGTCGCACTGTTCAATTGCTGGAAGCGGCGGGCGTGGCGGGCCTTCATATCGAAGACCAGGTTTTGCCCAAACGTTGCGGGCATCTGGATGGGAAAGAATTGATCGAAACAAAAGAGATGTGTGAAAAAATAAAAACGGCCGTGGCCGCGCGCAAGAACGAAGATTTTTTTCTGATGGCCAGAACCGATGCGCGAGCGATAGAGGGTCTGGACGGCGCCATCGAACGGGCCAATGCTTATGTTAAGGCGGGCGCCGATGGCCTTTTTCCCGAGGGCCTCACTTCCACCGAAGAATTTACGAAGTTTGCAAAGGCATTCCCCAACACACCCCTGTTGGCCAATATGACCGAATTTGGCAAGACGCCATTTGTTGATGCAGATCAGTTTGCCAAGATGGGTTACGCCATGGTTATCTTTCCCGTAACCTTGCTAAGACTCGCCATGAAGGCGGTGGAAGAGGGATTGAAGGAGATCAAAAACAAAGGGTCGCAGAAAAATATTGTCGGTCAAATGCAGACGCGCGAAGAACTATACAAACTTCTCGATTATAAATTATAAATAAGGAGAGCATTATGGCAACCGCACCACAGACACAAATACCAGGCTATTCTCCAGGGTTGGAAGATGTCATCGCCGGAACATCGGCCATTTCCAAAGTCGACCCTCAAGGCGACGAACTTCTTTATTACGGTTACAAAGTCAGCCAACTTTGTGAACAGTCGAACTTCGAAGAGGTTTCCTATCTGGTACTCAACGGCAAACTGCCGACAAAAACAGAATTCGAAGCCTTCAATAAAAAATTAGTTCAGGAAAGAAATGTCCCCGAAGAAATTTTAAGCTATCTCTGCAAAATGCCCGAGAAGGCGCATTATATGGACATCCTTCGGTCCGGTGTTTCGCTTATGGCCCATTTTGATCCACAGGTGGAAGATAATTCAAAAGAAGCGGAGCTGAACAAATCGATTAAGCTGATCGCCAAAATGCCGACCCTGTTGGCCGCCCGCATCCGCGCACTCAAAGGAGAAAAGCCGGTTGCGCCCAATGCAAAACTGAATCACGCCGCCAACTTTTTATATATGCTCACCGGTAAAGAACCCGATGCCGATTTCGCTAAGGCGCTCGATGTTTCTCTCATCTGCTACGCCGAACATGGTTTCAACGCCTCCACTTTTACAGCCCGCGTAATCGCTTCGACACTTTCCGACATGCACTCGTGCGTGACCGGTGCGATTGGTGCTCTCAAAGGCCCGCTACACGGCGGTGCGAACGAACATGCCATGTATATGCTTTTGAAAATCGGCGACCCCTCCAAAGCGGAGCAATGGATTCGTGATGCGCTCGCCAAAAAAGAAAAAATCATGGGATTCGGCCACCGCGTTTATAAGAAGAAGGATTCCCGCGCCCCCATTTTGAAAGAGTGGGGCTGGAAGATGGCCAAAAAATTAAAGCAGACCAAATGGCACGAGATGCAAGAAATTGTCGAAAGAGTTTTGATGTCCGAGAAAAAATTATTCCCCAACGTCGATTTTCCCGCGGCGACTCTCTATTATCTTTTGGATTTGCCCATCGAAGCCGACACCCCTCTGTTCGTGGTCGCCCGCATGTCAGGCTGGTGCGCGCACATCATGGAACAGCGCATCGGCAACCGCATCATGCGCCCGGAAAGCATCTACACCGGCCCCGAGCCGAAAGATTTTGTGGAGATGGCGAAGCGCTGATTTTCTAAAACTCGATCATCGCGGTGAAGCGGCCTTCGAAGGCCATGGAGGCTTTGTCGGAGGGGATCGGGTCGATGATGTTGCCCGGGTCGGTCACGTCCACATCGATGTTGTATTCCCGTCCTGGTAGCAACACACCAAATTCCAAAGCGGTGTAGAGATTGTGATAAAAAAGCGCTTCGGCAATGGCGTCGACTTCCAACCCATACCAACGCTGAAACATGGAGGTGCTTGTTTCGCTAACGGTGGGGAGATTTGTATTGTTCAACAGTTCGCTAAAGCTCAAATTTACATTTTTCTTTGGCGCCCAGGCGGTGATGACGGTTCCTCCCACCTTCAACCAATCGGCCTGCGGAATGGCGTCTTTCACATCCAGACTGTGCTTGTAGCCGGCCGTAACATACAAAGCGTTGTTGATAAAATTGGCGGTGATCGGCCCCCCGCCGGTCAGCTTGCTGGTGACAGAAGGGTTGGTGGCCGTGCCGCCATACATCGAGGGCGAGGTGCCCAAAGGATTGTAGAACATCATCAAGGCAATCCGATAGTCGGGACGGAAACCATATTGCGTAACTTTGCTGGAAAGAGGTGCGGAATCACCGCTGGCATAACCACTCTTGAAGTTCCACTCACCACCCCAATCGTAAATGCCGGCGGCCTCGAACGCGGCCATAAACACCTGCACACTCTGCTTGGCCGGCAAATCTATGATACCGGCACCCGTGGAAGAGCTGGAAAAACTGCTGAAAGGAATGGCGTCGATGGCAAGTCCGGTGCTTATTTTTCCGCCCAGATAGGCTCCTTCAAATTGAAAGGTATATTCATCACGAGAGTAGCGGCTATAGATGTCACCAAAATACATCAGCGTGGAACCATCAACACCGGAGGCCACAACATTCCCCTTTGCATCGGTCGCGGTCATGGTGGTACCAGAGCCACCACTGCGATATCGAAGCCCTGAAAATGTTCCCACCGAAAAATCGGGCTGATCGTAATAAGCAACGATTCCAACTTGCTGAAGATCCTGACCATTGTCGCGAATAATACCTCCCAAACCTTCCTGACGCGGATCAAACTGCGCCTCGAAAGGAATATCCCACAACGCTCCGAGTGTCAGCGCCGAGCCATCGTTGAAGGGGAGTTGGGTAAGATACATGATGCGGTCTTCCAGATCGCCAAAATCGCCTTGTCTCTCTTCGCCATCGTTTTGAAAAATGCCCAAACCCCAGTGGGAAGGCTGTCTCCCCAGCTTGAATTTACCGATAGGGGTCAAAATTTCCATATAGGCGGCGCGCACATTGATGGAGCCATTCTCGCCCGCCGTTCCACCAATTTCTCCCAGCGTTCCGGCGCCGGAGGGAAGAGTCAGCGTTCCCACAACGGGAGAAAGAATCTGGAGATTTTTGTTCGCCTTGGAACCGAAGACGATATTGTCCAGAAAATCCACTTCAGAAAAGATGGAGAGGTTGTCGTTGATTTTGATCTGCGGCCCGACACGAAAGCGCATCTGGTTAAACTGGAGCAGACCGACGCGATCATTGTCGTGCACGATGGCGTTGTTGTGCGTCTGCAAATCGAGATCGTGCGCCACTACCGAGCGGTTTCGGTAATAGCCCTTGAGACCAAAGTCGATAGTCCAAGCAGGAATTGAAAGTGAAAAAACAAAAAGAAAAACTCCCACTCCAAAAAATTTACGAAACATTGCGCGATCTATAGCACAAATTATTTGATGGAAAAGACAAAAAAAGCCCCCCGATTTTTTTATCGGAGGGCTTTTGGTCCTTCATGACTTTTTCTGATTACATTCCGTAATCGGGCGGCATCGAAGGATGTCCACCACCTTTATCCTCTTTCGGACGATCGGCGATCATCGCCTCTGTGGTGATCATCAGGCTCGCAACCGATGCGGCATTCTGCAGGGCAGAACGGGCCACTTTGGTCGGATCGATGATACCGGCTTTGATCATGTCTTCATAGACACCGGTCTCTGCATTGAAGCCTTCGGCTCCTTTGCTTTCCTTGATTTTGGAAACAACCACAGCTCCTTCACAACCGGCATTGACAACAATCTGACGTGCCGGCTCTTCGAGGGAGCGGCAAACAATGTTGATGCCGAACTGTTCGGCCTCATTGGCGCCCTTGAGGTTGGCAAGAGCGGGGAGACAGCGGATATAAGCAACACCGCCGCCGGGAACGATTCCCTCTTCCACGGCCGCACGGGTCGCGTGAAGGGCATCTTCCACTCTGGCTTTCTTTTCTTTCAACTCGGTTTCGGTGGCCGCACCGACATTGATCACGGCAACACCGCCAACCAGTTTGGCCAGACGTTCCTGCAATTTTTCTTTGTCATAATCAGAGCTGGTCTCTTTGACCTGCTCGCGAATCTGCTTCACGCGGGCTTCGATCTGGTCTTTTTTGCCGGCGCCATCGACGATGGTTGTGTTGTCCTTGTCGACAACGATTCTCTTGGCCTGGCCCAGATCGGTCAACTGCACGCTTTCCAGCTTGATGCCCAACTCTTCGGCGATCATCTTGCCGCCGGTCAGAGTGGCGATATCTTCAAGCATCGCCTTTCTTCTGTCACCAAAGCCGGGGGCTTTGACGGCGCAGACCTGCAAGGTGCCGCGCAATTTGTTGACAACCAATGTTGCCAACGCTTCGCCTTCGACATCTTCAGAAATGATCAACAACGGTTTGCCCAACTTGGCGATCTGCTCCAAAATCGGAAGAAGATCTTTCATCGTCGAGACTTTCTTTTCATTGAGCAGGATCAACGGATTTTCAAGAACGCATTCCATTCTTTCGGGATCGGTGACGAAATAAGGAGAGAGATAACCGCGATCGAATTGCATTCCTTCCACAACTTCGAGCGTGGTTTCCATTCCCTTGGCCTCTTCAACCGTGATGACACCCTCTTTGCCGACTTTTTCCATCGCTTCGGCAATGATATTGCCGATGGTGGCGTCGTTGTTGGCAGAGATGGTTCCAACCTGTGCGATTTCTTTCTGATCTTTGGTCTGTTTGGAGAGCTTTTTCAACTCTTCAACCACTACGGCGACAGCTTTGTCGATACCGCGTTTCAGACCCATCGGGTTGTGTCCGGCGCTGACGAGCTTGGCCCCTTCAGAGAAGATGGCTTCGGCCAGAACAGTGGCGGTGGTGGTGCCGTCGCCGGCAACATCGGAAGTCTTGCTGGCCACTTCCTTCACCATCTGTGCACCCATGTTTTCGAATTTGTCGGCGAGCTCAATATCCTTGGCCACGGTGACACCATCTTTGGTGATCGTGGGGGAGCCGAACGATTTTTCCAGAACGACGTTGCGACCCTTCGGTCCCAGCGTCACTTTGACTGCGGCGGCCAAAACGCGCACACCTTTGAGGATGCGGTCTCTAGCCTCTTGTTCAAAAATAATATCCTTTGCCATAATGCCTCCTTATTAATTGTTAATTAAGAAATGACTCCCAAAATATCGTCTTCGCGAACGACGAGATATTCTTCGCCGTCGATCTTCACTTCTGTTCCGGAATATTTGGAGAACAGGATCTTGTCTCCAACTTTCACATCGAGGGGCTGAATCTTGCCGCTATCCAGAAGCTTGCCGCTTCCGACCGCGATCACTTCACCTTCTTGCGGCTTTTCTTTGGCGCTATCAGGAATGATAATGCCACCGACGGTTTTCTCTTCTTCGGTCAGTCTGCGCACGACCAGGCGGTCCTGTAAGGGACGGATCTTGAGCTTCGACATACTGTTTCCTCCTTTATGATTATTGTTTCCAGTTTTTAGCACTCCTTGAGGGAGAGTGCCAACCCCTTAGAGCGACGGACATATAGATTCGGACCATGGGGAAGTCAAGGGGGATGTTTTCTTCTTAAAGCCCCTTCTTGGCGAGTTCTTCTTCGAAGTATTGTCTATAAAGGAGGTCCCACTCTCTGGAACCCTCGGGAATTTGACGCTTAAGCGTGCCAATTTTTTGGCGAATTTTGATATCGGCATTATTAACAACCGCTTCGAACTGATGGATCGATTTTTTGATGCCGTTCAAAAATTTGGCTTCATCCGGAAATGCCGCGCCCCCCTTTGTTTTCAAGGTGTTTAATAGAAGGTGGGAGAGATGATTGATTCTTTCGTCTGTTAAAATCATAAGACGAAGTCCCTTTCTTTGGCCAACTGCTTTTTGATCATCGAAAAAGCCCGCTCTTCATCGATATTCTGTCCGATCTTTGCCTTGTTCTGATCGAGAAGTTTTTTGGCATCCTGGTTCAGCTTTTCTTCTTCTTCCGCATTTTTTCTGAAAACATCGGCGATGAGGGAGACTAAAGCTTCATCCGATTGGACAAAAGAGGCGACCTTCTGCTCTTTTAAAAATTTGAGAATGTGTCCGGCCATAGGATCGATCTGACTGAATTTCAATTGCATAAAGGGTCTGGTATCAGAAGAAAATTAAATTGCAAGTGCGGGGAAAAGGCATTATCACCGGTGTCATTGCGAGCGTAGCGAAGCAATCCCGATGATCCGCGGGATTGCCACGGCCCCTTCGGGGCCTCGCAATGACACCACGGAATAAATATGCGTCAATTTAAAGTCAAAACATATCCTTCCAAAGAAAATTTGCCGAAAGAGAAGCAACTCGCGTGGGCTTTTGCGGAACTCGCTTCGCACAATGAAAAATGGGATGCCGGCGCGGCCGAGATGGTCGCCAACCGGGTGATCGACAATGCCTCGGTTGCCATTGCGGCGATCAATCGGGCACCGGTTGCCGCCGCGCGTGCGCAGGCACTCGCACACCCGCGCGCGAATGGCGCAACGGTTTTTGGCGTCTCCTCTGATCAGACTTTTGAATGTGAGTGGGCCACCTGGGCCAACAACGTTGCGGTGCGCGAGCTCGACATGCACGACACTTTTTTGGCCGCCGACTATTCCCACCCGGGCGACACCATCCCCGCCATTCTTAGCGTAGCACAGCAGATGAACCGCTCGGGCGAAGATGCTTTGCTTGCGATTTTGACGGCGTATGAAATTCAGATGAATCTGGTCAAAGGGATCTGCCTGCACGAATTTAAAAAAGATCACATCGCGCACCTGGCTCCGGCGATTGCCGCAGGCCTCGGCACACTTTTAAAATTGGATACCGACACTATTTTTCAGGCGATCAATCAGGCGTTGCATCTCTCTTTTTCGACGAGACAATCGCGTAAAGGGGAGATCTCTTCGTGGAAGGCTTATGCCCCGGCGTTTGCGGGGAAGCTCGCCGTCGAAGCGATCGATCGCACCATGCGCGGCGAAAAATCGCCGACACCGATTTATGAGGGAGAAGATTCGGTGATTGCGTGGATGCTCGGCGGAAAAAATCGCGAATACATTGTGCCACTGCCCGAAGTCGGAACACCATTCAAAACAATTCTGGAATCCTACACCAAAGAACACTCGGCCGAATATCAATCGCAGGCGCTGATCGATGCGGCGTTCAACTTGCACAAAAAGAAAATCGATTTGAATCAGATCAAAGAAATTGTGATTTACACCAGTCACCACACCCACATGGTGATCGGCACCGGTGCGAACGATCCGCAAAAATTCGACCCCGATGCCAGCCGCGAGACGCTCGATCATTCCATCATGTATATTTTTGCGGTCGCACTGGAAGATGGCACATGGCACCACGAAAAAAGTTATTCCAAAGAGAGAGCCCATCGCCCTTCGACCGTTGAGCTGTGGAAAAAGATACGGACCGAAATGACCGACGAATGGACCGCCGCTTATCATCACACCGATCCCTCCAAGAAAAAATTTGGCGGCGAAGTGGTCATCACAATGAAAGACGGAACACAGATTCGCGAGAAAATGGACAACGCCAACGCCCACCCCAACGGCGCCCGACCGTTCGCCCGCCCGCAGTATGTGAATAAATTCAAAACACTGACCGAAGGGATTATTGCGAAAGAAGAATCAGAGCGATTTATAAAGCTGGCAGAAAATCTACAAAGTCTCTCGGCCGATCAACTCAAAACTTTGAACATCGTTCTGCCCGAAACCAAACTCCTCAACCCCACCCGCGACCAGAAGGGGATTTTTTAGAGATACTCAAATAAGGAAGCCAGTTCTTGACTTCTCCCCAATCCTAAATACGATGCGCCCGCTTATGAACTTTGCCGAGATTGCCAACACCAAGCCATTCATCATTGCCGGTCCATGCGCTGTGGAGAGTGAAGAACAGTTGCTCACCATCGCCCGTGGGGTCGCCAAAGCGGGGGCGCATGCGTTGCGCGGGGGGGCTTATAAACCTCGCACGAATCCAAAATCGTTTCAGGGTCTGGGCGAAGAGGGTTTGAAATTGTTGGCGCTGGCTCGCAAAGAGACCGGCCTCCCTATCATCACCGAAGTGTTGGATACGCGCGATGTGCAACTGGTCGCTGAATATGCCGACATCTTGCAGATTGGCTCCCGTAGCACGCAAAATTATCCGCTTCTCAAAGAGGTGGCCAAAATAAAAAAACCGGTTCTGCTCAAGCGCGGCATGGCGATGACGATGGAAGAATGGCTTTTCTCGGTTGATTATCTTTTGCAGGGCGGAAACGATCAAATCATTTTATGCGAGCGCGGCATTCGCACTTTTGAAACCGCCACACGTCACACACTCGATCTCAACATTGTGGCTCTGCTCAAACAAAAAACAAAGTTTCTCGTTTTTGTCGATCCATCTCACGGCACCGGGCTCACCTCTCTGGTGTCGCCGATGTCGAAGGCGGCTCTCGCTTGCGGTGCCGATGGATTGTTGATCGAAGTCCACTCAGACCCGGCCAACGCATTGAGTGACGGCCATCAATCACTCGACCTTTTTGCCTTCCAAAAGCTGATGGAAGACCTGCTTGACTTCAAAGGCCGGCAGGGCTAAGAACCCCCTCCATTATGACTATCCGCATTGGAATCAACGGCTTCGGCCGCATTGGGCGCATCACTCTTCGCCAGCTAAAAAATAATCCAGGCGTTGTCTGTGTCGGCATCAACGACATCGCACCGGTTAAAACACTGGCGCATCTTTTTAAATATGATTCAACGCACGGCCGCTACTCTGGCTCGGTTACAGCCAAAGAAAATGCGATTGTGATCGACGGGCGCGAAATTCCCATTTTTAATTCCAAAGATCCGTCACAAATTCCGTGGAAAAATGTTGGCGCCGATATTATTTTTGAATGCACCGGACGCTTCACCACCAAGGCGGAAGCGGGTGCCCATTTGAAAGCGGGTGCCAAAAAAGTCATCATCTCTGCACCGGCCACCGACCCCGACGCCACGTTTGTCTACGGCGTCAATCACAAGACCTATAATCCCGAAACACATACGATCATCTCCAACGCCAGTTGCACCACCAATTGTCTGGCGCCACTGGCGTATGTTCTTCACAAAAATTTTGGACTTGAAAAAGGTTTCATGACCACGATTCATTCCTACACCAACGACCAGATGATTCTGGATGCCCCGCACAAAGATTTGCGCCGGGCACGCTCGGGGGCGGCCAACCAGATTCCCACATCCACCGGCGCCGCCAAAGCAGTGGGGCTTGTTTTGCCGGAGTTGGCAGGAAAACTCGATGGCTTTTCCATGCGCGTTCCCACCGTCAATGTCTCTTGCACCGATCTGGTGGCTCTTTTGAAAAAAGAGGTGAAGGCCGAAGAGGTTACGAAAGCCCTTCAAGAAGCGGCCGACGGCGAATTGAAAAATATTTTGGGCGTCGAGATGGATCCGCTGGTCTCTTCTGATTTTTTGGGCGACACCCGGTCTTCTATTATAGATGGTCTCTCCACCAAGGCGATGGGCAATTTAGTCAAGGTCATCGCCTGGTATGACAACGAAACCGGTTTCAGTTGCCGCATGATCGATCTCGCAAAATATATCGGCGAACGATTGTCTTGATGTCATGACAAACAAGATCAAATACATCGATGAAATAGATCTGGCGAACAAGCGCGTCTTTATCCGCGTCGACTTCAACGTCCCGCTGACGCCCGACGGCAAAGTTCTGGACGACACGCGCATACGCGCCTGCCTCCCCACCATCCAATATGCCCTGAAGCAAAAGGCCGCCGTTATTCTGGCCTCGCATCTGGGGAGACCCAAGGGGGAAAAAAACCCGAAATATTCTTTATCCCCTGTCGCCGAAAAACTGATGGACCTGCTGGATATTCCCGAAGTGATTTTTCCCGAAGATTGTGACGGCAATGCGGTCAAAAAATTGGCGTCAGAATTAAAACCCGGACAGGTGATGATGCTGGAGAATCTTCGCTTCAATAAAGGCGAAGAGGCCAACGATGAAAATTTCGCCAAAAAACTGGCTGCTCTCTGCGATGTTTATATCAACGACGCTTTCGGCACCGCGCATCGTGCGCACGCCTCCACCGTCGGCATGCTCCAATTTGTCAAAGAAAAGGGTGCCGGTTTTCTGATGAAAAAAGAGATTGAGTTTTTGAGTAAGATCACCGCAAAACCGAATCGTCCTTTTGTGGCCGTGCTGGGGGGCGCCAAAGTCTCCGACAAGATCGCCGTGCTCGACAACCTTTTGAACACGGTTGATGCCATCACCGTCGGCGGCGCCATGGCCAACACTTTTCTGGCCGCTCTGGGTCACGAGGTCGGTACCTCCAAAATCGAGATTGATAAAGTGCATGTCGCCAAAAAAATTCTGGAGCGGGCCAGAACAAAGGGCATTCCCTTTCTGCTCCCGATCGACCATGTCATCGCCG
>JAUSII010000096.1 GCA_030648035.1 Deltaproteobacteria bacterium
CAAGTTTCTGTCTGATACAACCGACGCTGTTCTTTTTGTTTGGTCGTTATTGTTCCGGCTGGACAACAAGTTTCTGTCTGATACAACCTTGTACTGGATGGTAACACCTTTGACGCCGTTCCGGCTGGACAACAAGTTTCTGTCTGATACAACCCGCGCCGCCAAAACCATTTATTTTGAATCGGTTTGGCGGCGCGGGTGTTTTAAAAAAGGGTGAGTTGTGAAGGATTTTTGTTTTTTCCTCCCCGGTTTTTTCCACGAAAGGTGTGAATATTCTCATATTGTTTATCGGTGATTATTAAAACATGCACCTTCCCTTCATCGGGCAGGTTGGCTTCCACTCTCCTCAGCATGGTTTTAACCATTTCCTTGCCAGAACAGACCCTTTGATAGACCGAATATTGGGTCATATCGAATCCCTGGTCGAGCAAAAAATTCCTGAATTCTGTAGCCTGTTTTCTGGCTTTTTTTGTTGTGACCGGAAGGTCAAAAAGAACTTGCATCCACAAGATACGATACCCTGAAAGGGCCTCCTCTTCATTCATTCTGTTTTTGTACATGCCATCGGCAAAAGAGGCGATGGCAGTTCCAAACCGGCATTTTTGGACTGAAAACTATTGACCAACGACTGCACCATCCACAAGAGACAGTTAAATAGCGGGGTTTTCCCTCGTGAAGATTGAAAATCCATTTTCAAAATTCCGGCCAATTTTTCTTTTACAGAAGTATTTACTTCGTTTTGTCCGGCATCGGCCAACTTTCTCACTTGGCAATCGACAACCGGCCTGAAAGGTTCCATCAAATCATCAACCAGCCGAAAGGGATTATGGTCATTGCTATGATGCAGGCCAAATGTCGGATGCAGTCCGCAAGCTGAAACGGCTCTTGCGGTGGAGGCTCTCAATACAGCATAGCCGTAATTGAGCATGGCATTGATTCCACCAGCCTTGCGGTCTCTGTGAAAACCGGGGCCCATAAGGGCGGGCCAATATCGTCTGGCGGCTTGTGCTTCAAAAAATTCCTTGTCGCCGGAGGACACTCTCTCCGCCAAAGCCGTCAAACCTTCATCGGACAACCCGAAATGCTTCAAGGCTTCTCCTTGGGCTTTAATTTTGGCCGTAATAATTTGTTGCCACAGTCTTTTTTGCAAAGGCAGTGAAACGGCCGTCTGCAATTCTACTCGACCGGCATGTTCGTGGTGATTTTCCATCGGCCAGATCATTCCCTTGGGATGAAAATTTTCGCCGCAAAAAACAATCATCACGTTATTGTCCAACAAAGCAGAAATAAGACGGCTGGAGATAGTAGAACCAAGAGAACTCCAGAGAAGGACCGACATGTCGGCTAATGGCACGCGGCCTACTTCTTCGCCCTCTTTTTTCACCTGCATAAATCCGCGATACAGGGAGAGGTGAAGCTCATGATCGGTAATTTCCACAACGCGTTCAATCATAGATAAAACCGGCGTCCTTCACCTTGCCGAGAGGGTCAACGTGGATTTTTCTAAATTTTGTTTTTTTGATCAGTGCTTCGGAAAAACTCGTATTATCCTTTTTTTCAGTCGAATCATTATGTTGTGCAAATAAAATCTGACGTCCAGCAACACTCAAAATTTTGACTTGCACTGTTTTTTCAGCACCTTTGTGGATTAGACGGATCGTGTCTCCCTTAAAAATGGCATACATCAGTTTTGCGTTAGGGTGTGGTCGGGATTTTATTTTTTGATAGGCGTCAATCAAGTATGTAGGCTTGGCCTCTATACTGCCATCGGGCATTTTCCAAAAACGGATACACAAAACTTCATCGGGAGCCATTTTCTTTTCGTGTTTTGGATTTCTTTTGGGATGGTGAACGGAACGAGCCGATTTATTTTCTTCTAAAAAACGAACCTTTCTTATTTTGTGTTCATTGCCAAATTCAGCGAGGGCTTTTGTTACAGCCTTTTCATCTTCCAGCCCCTTTATTTTTTCGAGCATTAAAAACCGAAGTTTTTTATCTCTTACAGATTTAACCTGGTTTTTCTTAAATTGATCAATCGGTTTGCTGGTGACCAGATTATACCCCTCATTTTTCTGTGGATCCACAATTCCATAAGCCGTTTCTTTAAAAAATCTCCCCGTTGGATAATGTTTGGGTCTATGAGAAACAGTAATAGAGGATATTTTCTTCGTTACCTCGTTTCTAAATTCCAGCCACGGTTCTGCAACGTGGAACCTATTATCATTTTTATCCTGGCTTTTTGAGGCATTATTTAGAATTTTTCTGTCGGTCATCGCCACGACAAAGGCATCTACTGCATGGTGGCGGTGGTCATCACGGGTTTTGACATTTTCTTTGTTCAAAATTGAATTCAAGCCCCAATGCCGTCTTAGCCATGCGGTTAACCGCCCCGGTGTTGTATCCACTTTTGTACAAACTGATTGAAGATATTTGCGAGCGATTTTGGACAGATAGGCGGTGTCATTGAGATGCCTTGCCAAAAAATCATTTTCTCCTTCAAATCGTTCCATGGCATTTTCGGTAAAACGCCATTTTTTATTGGATGGAAGATCGTCGGCTTTGGCCAGAATTTCCGCATAGTTGTATGCTGGATTAGAGAGAAAAGCTTCTGAAGGTGAGCGGTTTCCTTTGTCATTATTGGTGTTTCTAAACGCGATTGTTTTGTTGGCTAAAGAATCATCCAGAGTCCGGCTGAATGGCAGGATATGTTCGATATTAATTTCATGGGAAAATAAGAGGCTAAAGCTAATCTGCCTTCCGGAATAAGGACATTTACGATCATTACAGTCCTTTTGATTTAGCTCCTCCCACAATAAATATTTTTTGATATTGTCATCATTGGGGTCTACTCCTTGTTCTTGCAGTTTTTCCCTAGCCGAACCCCTTCTTTTTTTGTTTTCATTGTTATTTTTTTCCAAACGTTTCTTCTGTTCATACGACATTTTGATATCCCGTGCGAGTTCTATAACCATTTCTGAAGGATGGCCGTAACGATCCAATAGACAGTTTATTACCTTGCGCAACTGATTCAGAGCGACATGAACGGTGGGATTGCCAATTTTTCCCGCTCTTTCTTCCTCCATGCATTTGACGCCCTTTCTTGGTTTCACCCAGACCGCTTCCGGCAGGCATTTTCCATAGTATTCCAAGCGATCTTTCAAATCTGGCTGATCTTCATCCCCGACCAACTTGTCGTATGCTTGTTTGTAGAAGGTTCCTTCCTCCATCATCAGTTTTGCAAGTTTTCCGGCACAATCAGCACAAAAACGGCCGTATCCCTTTGGCAAATCTTTAAGAGGGATACGAGAAAAATGGGTGGCTTGTTCGGAAGAGAGTCCCCATTCATGAGTGGCACGCTCGGCTATTTTCAATTCATTTTCCTCGTTCCAGAAGAAATCAACAATTTTATTCTGTTGTTCATCGGAAAACTTGTGCCAACCCTCGCCAAAATATTTTTCATCTGTCATGACATAGGCTGTTTCATTGGCGGCCAATTTTTCTCTCGTTTCTGATTCAAGATTGAACGTTGTTCCTTCTGGAAGCCCGATCCATTTGCGCACCGATTTAAAGCCGCCTGTTTTATGTTTTCCGCTATTTAAAATTTCCCAAAGCTCCTTTTTTTCGTCTTTTGTGAGAGGTCTTTTTTGTTTATCAGGAAGTGTGACGATAAGATTGGCCAGTTCCTGCGCGATCAAAAATTTCTGATAACTTGGTAACGCACGCGGAGTTCGTCCGGGTTTGTGTTCGTAATTGATCTGGCATGGGCCTGCCTCTTGGGCTTTAAGAGGGCGCTGGTAAAAAATAATATGCCAGACATGTTCCCAATCTTTTGTAGTTAGTGTTGGATGAAAAGGAGCCTGCTTTTCGACAATTTTTTCAAACTCTTCCAAATACATCTTCCGGGTTGGATACAATTCCTGTCCGGCACGGGCTCTGACCGGTTCTTTGTTTTCGAATCTCTTCCATAAAAATTCCCCAAGGGTGCGGCAATTGGAATCGGCCAGTTTTTTCTCCAAGCCGGCCATCTCTTTCTGAAAATCGGTTTCTTCTTTTTTGGCTGTCTCCTCGCGGCGATTGCTTTTGAAACCGCGCCTCTGGTTGAGATGAAACAAAACTCGCCCCAGTTCAGCGGGCGAGAGCATTTCATCCAACGCTTTGGCTCTCAACTGGTAGGGGTTTTGAGCGAAGATGGCATCTCTTTCAGCCGGATTCTCTGGCAAGAGGCCTTTTGTTTTGAGAAAATACAAAAGACTTTTGCGACGTGCTAAAAAACGATCCCTGCGCCTTCTCATGAGCCTTGCCATTCGGCGGCCCGTAGCGAGAGATGATTTGCTTTTTGGGTCGCGGCTGTCCGAAAAAATGCGGACTCCCATATCTCTGATGCCGGAGGGCTGTCCATCACGCAGTTCCAGAAGACACCAGCCAATAGAATTGGTGCCGATATCCAACCCAAGTCTTAAACCATTGTTATGCATAAGAACCTCCAAAAATAAGGTTGCAAGTTATATCGGAGAGAGGTTATAGGCAAGTCATCAGACAGAAACTTGTTGTCCAGCCGGCAACAAGTGCTACCTTCGGGTAGCGCACAACTTTTGGGGGCAGCCTTCGGGCTTGCCCCCTTTTTTTATTTAAAGTGGCATTTCTTTCAACTTATAGGAGTTTCCTTTTCGTTCTCCTTCCATTTCAATCAGCCCTTTTTGTTTTAGTCGGGTGAGTATGCTTTTGAGTGTGACACGCTTGATGTCCATATTTTATGCCATAAAATATACCAAATCCCCTACGGCTGGTCGTTACATCAAATGCAAACAATCAACATCGATGGAGAGTTGGATTTTTGGGGGGAGGTGGTTTTGGGCGAAGTGCCTTGTCTGCTCCAGCAGATGCTTCAGGCGTTTAGGGTTGTTGGATTTGACCAGAAAGTGCCAGCGATATTTTCCGCGCACTTTTGTCAGAGGTGCGGGGGCGGGGCCCAGGATGTGCAGAAAATGGGAACCGCTGATGCCGCTTAAGTTTGAGAGAAATTTTTTTAAAGAGAGTGCGGTCTCCTCCACATTCTGTTCCGAAATTCCCTGCAGACGAATCTGCGTCAGCCTTGAAAAAGGGGGATAATCCAGATCCTGCCGCGATTGCAATTCTTTGGCGCTGAATGTTTCAAACTGGTGATCTCTCGCGCACAAAAGACTGAAGTGTTCGGGATGAAAAGTCTGGATCAAAACTTTTCCCGGCTTGTCGGCCCGTCCGGAACGTCCCGCCACCTGCGTTAATAACTGGAATGTTCTCTCCGCCGAGCGAAAGTCG
This sequence comes from Deltaproteobacteria bacterium, assembly GCA_030648035.1. Lineage (GTDB taxonomy): Bacteria > UBA10199 > UBA10199 > SPLOWO2-01-44-7 > SPLOWO2-01-44-7 > JAUSII01. The sequence goes on from JAUSII010000096.1 coordinate 5,299, forward strand.
GGAAGATGCAGGGAGGCGTCGGCCAGAATCACTCCGACCAGCGTCACGTTTGGAAAGTCGTGGCCCTTGGCGACGATCTGCGTCCCCAGTAGAATATCGACTGTCCCCTTTTTCATCTGGTGCAAAACATTGTTACGATGATCCCTTTTTCCCGCGGTGTCGCGATCGAGGCGCATCACTTTTGCCTCGGGGAAAAATGCGCGCAGTTCTTCTTCCAGCGCTTCGGTCCCCTGTCCCAACGGTTTCAGTGCAGAACTTTTGCAGTGCGGACAGCTCTCCAAAACTTGGGCGCGATAATCGCAATAATGGCAGACGAGTGCGGATGGATTTTTGTGATAGGTCAGCGTGATGGCGCAGTTGGGGCACTCCATCGCTTTGCCGCAATCTTCGCAAATTATAAAATGGGCATAGCCTCTGCGATTTAAAAACAGAAGTGTCTGTTCGCCGCGATAGAGATTTTCAGAAATTGCATTTTTAAGTGTTGGGGAGAGAGTTTTGGAACCGGGGGCGAATTTTTCCTGCCGCAAGTCGATCAGACTCACCTCCGGCAGTTTGGCGCCGGTGGCCCTCTCGGAGAGCTGAATGTAGTGATACTTTCCCTGCTTGGCGTTGTGAAAACTCTCGAGAGACGGCGTGGCCGACCCCAACACAACGGTGGCCCCTTCCAGTTTGCCGCGCACGATCGCCGCATCGCGCGCGTGATAAAAAAAACCGCCATCACCCTGTTTATAAGAACCGTCATGCTCTTCATCGATGATGATCGCCCCCAGATTCTGGAACGGAGCGAACAGGGCGGAGCGTGTTCCCACCGCGACTCTCAATTTTCCCTGGCGCATCTTTTCCCAATAGAGTTGTCGCTGTGTTTCGGTGAGCCCGCTGTGATAGACGGCAATCTCTTCATCCAGACGACTCTGCACACGACCGATCAGTTGCGGGGTTAAACCGATTTCAGGAACCAGCAAAATCGCCTGCTGATCTTTTTTTAAAATTTCGGTGATGAACTGAAGATAGACTTCTGTTTTTCCAGAACCGGTGATGCCGTGGATAAGTGCGGTGCGAGGTCCATCCTCTTTGGAATGTTGCCCGATCAAAAAATCGAGGGCCGCTTGCTGTTCTCCGTTCAAATTCAAAACATCTTTCTGATGAAAATGGGCGTGGTCGTCTTCTTTCACTCTCGGCTTTGCGGCATTTTTCGATTTCACCTGACAGAGTTTCGAGGGGAGAGCGGCGGCACAGACAGTGCCAATGGGTGCCATATAGTAATCCGAGAGCCAAAGAAGAAACCGGATCATTTTTTCTGAAAAGACGGGAACCTCATCCCTAATTTCGATAATTTCTTTGAGTTTCTTTTCATCCAGACCCGGTGGAAGCTCTGTTGTGATTGAGAGAAAAAAACCGATTACCTCTTTTTTGCGGAACGGAACAACAAGACGCTGTCCCGGTTTTAATTGCGCGGCCAGATTTTCCGGAATGATATAGGTGAACACCTGATGAAGCGGGCAGGCGACAGCCACTTGTGCATACGGCATAGAGAAACCCTTCGCTTCATTTCTTCCGTTATTTCTTCTGTTTTTTATTCGGCTTTGCCTCGGTCTTCTTCGTCTTATGCGGCGAAGCGGGCACGTTTGTCAACCAGCGTTCTTGCGAAACGCGGGTCAGCGATTCTCTAAGAAGGGTCAGATCGATCCCTCCTGTATAACTAGGTGTCGGCTTTCTCATCTTCACCTCCTATATATTCTGGGTTTCCCCCGGTTTAAAATCCATCACCTTCGTTTTGCTTCCCGTTAAAAATTCCTTGAGATGCATTGACTTGCCGGGCATGACTGGAAACGTGCTGTGATGCATTGGCACCACTTTGTCTGTCTGTAACAGTTTGCAGGCGTGAGCCGCCTCTCTGGGCGACATGGTGAAAATATCGCCAATGGGTAAAAAGGCGGTGTCGGGTTTGTAGAGTTCCTGTATTAGAGCCATATCCCCAAAAATGCCGGTGTCTCCCGCGTGATAAAAAACGCGGCCATTGGAAAAGGTGATGAGATAGCCGGCGGCCTCGCCACCATAAATTATTTTGCCTTCATCTTCGATGCCGCAACTATGCAGGGCGTTTGTCATGGTGATTTTTACACCGACAGCACTTTGCGTTCCTCCTTTGTTCATCGCAGAAACATTTTCGATTCCCTTCGACTTAAGCCAGAGGGATGTTTCATAAATCGCGACAACAGTCGGTTTGAACTCTCTGGCAATTTTTAACGCATCGCCGATGTGATCCCCGTGTCCATGCGTGATCAGCATCAAGTCGATCTGTTTTAATTTTTTATTTTCCTCCGGGCAGGCAGGATTTCCATAAACCCAGGGG
>JAUSII010000108.1 GCA_030648035.1 Deltaproteobacteria bacterium
ACTATCGAGACACTGCCAAGAATTCCAGCAGGGCTTGACAAACTGTTATCTTTATTCAAAAGAATATTCCCGAACAAAAGAGTTAAAAATAGTACGAGGACGGATTGCAGTTCAATTTTTTTAACAAGTTCTTTCAGCATATTTTTAAAAACTATCATTTAGTCCACTCAAAAACCCATCATCATTTGCAAGATATTCCCTAAAAGTTTTAAGAATTTTTAATATTTCGTCAGCATCCCTTTTTCCTCCTTCAAAAATATCAATGTCAAAAAGAATTGCATGGGTTTTCAAATCGTCATTCTTGATTACAGGTTGGATTATTAAGTTGGCATCAAAGTCTTTTTCGGTTTCTAATTTGAAGCGCAAAAGAGATGCTTTCATTTTCTTTGCGGATACAATTTTCTGTAAAAATCCTTCTTGACCCTCTTTATTTGACAGCTCATATATCAAATAGTTTCGCCAGCCAATGCGAACCACCTCTTCAATTTCCAAAATTTTTAAAATATTTTTTAATTCCTTTACAAAAAGATCTGAAATCATATCCAATGAATCAACTTTTGTAAATTTTGCCCAAACCATTTGAGAGGTTACTTTTAACTCCTCGATTTTATCTTTAGGTTGTTTAACCACCAATCCATTGAGTCCCATTGAAAATTGTGGAATCAAATCACTATCATGAAAATAATTTACGAGCTCCCCTGCTCTGTCTATGTATTTGAAGCCTTTAATTGTATTAACCTGGATGAATGATTCGATATTTTTGAACTGTCCGAGGCCATTAAAAGTTTTACTCATATATTTGATTATGATCGTTAAATTTTTGTGGAGCCGAGGGGGATCGAACCCCTGGCCTGTACGTTGCGAACGTACCGCTCTCCCAGCTGAGCTACGGCCCCAATATTCAACCTTCTTAATCAGGATGGCTCTATCGGGCAATAGAAAAATTATTCACGTGATTGCGAAAGACATTATTTGTCGGACTTTTTACCAAAAGTTATCACGCTTCCCTGTTCAAATGTGAGCGTTCCCCCAGATCCAAATCCGACTCCCGTACCATTTTTATGATCAAAAGTCTGAACAGGCCCAGCAACTCCCAATCCATCCATTCCAACAGTACCTCCATGCTGGCCTGTGAATGTGCTTTGATATACCCGTTGTTGTGATTCGGCAGTGGAAACAAATTCCACATCACCTCCGGAAGATCGGAATCTATATAAAATGTTTTCTCCCCGATTACGAGCCTCCATGCGAACGTTCATGTCTTTTACCGTAACCTCCACAAATTCCTGTAAACTGTTGTCGGTCAAAACCCCAAAGGTCTTTTTTTCTTCGATGCCCAATTTATTGTAAATTTCATCCAATCTTTGCAAAACCGATTTGTTTTCCTGCAAAAAGACCAGCATGGCCCCAACTTGATCTTCAAGGGTCTGTATCTTTTCTATATCTGGAGCAAGTCCCTCAACAATCTTGGCCAGCTGCACCAAATTTTTTTGGATGGCGGGTTCAAATAATTTGTTCCCGATTTTATCAACAACCACCGACGCAGATCCAGCCACAGGAATTCCTGCCAAAATAATAGCAGCCAAATCTGTTGCAAATTTCCCGGTTTTTTTCCAAGCGGGTTGGTTTTCCAACTCGTCAGCTATCGCCGCTGCACGCTCTTTAAAATCCATATTCGATCCTTTCACAAAATTTGTATTTCCAAACATGATAATGCCCATTAACAGTAATGCTCCGACTTTTATTCCGATTTGAAAAGAATCCCCGCTCATATTTAACGCTCTCTTTTTTTTAATTCAATGCTCCTTATCACGGATTGATTTCGGGTCATTCCCATAAGAATCCTTGCTTCGAAAACGGCCATTTTCTCCCTGAATCACAAGTTCTGTTTTTCTCGCTTTTGCAACCTCCTTTCCGTTTTTGATGGCGATGGCTTGGGTGTGGTGATTTGAGACAGACTGTTTACCCACCTGAACCCTATAACTACTCCCTCCACCATTCTTTAAAACATAGACGTTCTTCTTCATACAACCTCCTTGTGTATATGTTAAACATTTTTACTTCTCTCATTTATAATTTTTAAGAAAACTGGTCAAGATTAAAATTGAGCATTTTAAAACTGCCATACAGATTGACACGAATGAAACCAGTCGTTATAAGGAATGAAGTGAACACACCCGACAAAATATTATACGGCTCCATTGCCGCCAGAATCAGGCAGGCCAGAGAAAGCAAAGGACTAAAACAAATTGAACTCGCCTCCATGACAGAAGTTAGTCGAGCCTCCATTGCCAACATGGAGTGCGGCAGACAAAACATTTCCATAAGCACGCTATACAAAATAGCAAAGGCCTGCACCGTTTCTCTCCACGATCTTTTACCACATGATTCATTGCCGGAAGGGGAAACCATCCCAAATGATGTAAAAAGGAAGTTAAAAACAGCAAATCTTTCGGAAAGAACCATCAAAAAAATTATTCACCAGTACCAAAACACAAGATAAAAAGGAGGCTTCATGGGTGTATTTCATGCAAGATCCGAGGCCAAAGCACTTTGGAAAAAATACATCGGGGAAGACAAGGCTACCGATCCGGAATCAATTGTAAAAAAAATTGGTGGTCGCGTTATTGAAGAAGAGTTCGATGACAAAGATATCTCCGGATTGCTACTGATGAAGGGGAAAATCCCTCTGATTTTTGTAAAAAAGGATGATGCTCCTGTCAGAAAAAGATTCACGATATGCCATGAGCTGGGCCACTATTGGCTTCACAAGCCAACCGAAGTACATGTTGATAAAAATTATTTTGTGGCTTTCAGAAATTTCAGGTCCTCCTCGGGCGAAGACCTGATTGAAATAGAAGCCAACGGCTTTGCAGCTGAACTTCTAATGCCGGAGGAATTGCTGGAAAAAAGGATGAAGGAGAAAAAAATCCAAAAAGGTGACCCGATTCCGGATGTATTAATAGATGAACTCACGGCTTTTTTTCAGGTCAGTGGGCAGGCAATGACAATCCGACTCACATCGTTGGGCTATATCTAACAGAAGGAAAGGAGACAAAGTTGACGAAAAAGAAACAATACAAATTTGTCGATCTTTTTTCCGGAATCGGAGGAATGAGACTTGCCTTTGAAAGCACAGGAAGCTGTTGCGTATTTTCCTCGGAAATTGATTCACATGCCCAGAAGACATACGAAGCAAATTTTGGAGATATTCCGGCAGGAGACATAACCAAAGTCGATGAGGCGGAGATTCCGGATCATGATATTTTAATAGCCGGGTTTCCCTGTCAGCCATTTTCGATAGCAGGCGTCTCAAAAAAAATAAGTTTGAGCAGGCCTCATGGATTTTTGGACAAGACACAGGGAACACTTTTTTTTGACGTGGCACGCATACTCAACGTTAAAAGACCCCGAGCATTTCTTCTTGAGAATGTCAAAAATCTTGTCTCCCACGACAAGGGAAAAACATTCGCCACAATTTTGGATACTCTTGAGGAAATGGGATATGTGGTACATCACCGGATTGTTGATGCGCGGGCATATGTGCCCCAACATAGGGAAAGAATTTACATTGTTGGATTTTTAAAAAATCTGGATTTTTCGTTTCCAAAACTTCCATCCAAAGGACCGCAGCTGGGAACCATTTTTGAAAAGAATATTGATGAAAAATACACTCTTTCAACCAAACTTTGGAAATATCTTCAGGACTACGCGGCAAAACACAAGGCCAAGGGCAACGGTTTTGGATATGGCCTGTTTGATGAGAGTGGAGTCGCCAGAACATTGAGCGCCAGATATTATAAGGACGGATCTGAAATTTTGATAAATCGCGGGATACGAAAAAATCCCAGAAGGTTGACTCCCCGCGAATGTGCAAGACTCATGGGCTTTCAGGACAATTTTAAAATTGTTGTTTCGGATACGCAGGCCTACAGACAATTTGGCAATTCCGTTGTGGTCCCCGTCGTATCTGAAATTGCAAGGGCCATTGTCGACACACTGAATTCATCACGTCTGCGGAAGGCCTTGGTGATAAAAAGACCGAAACAATATCTTCTGCCTTCGCTCGACCCTTTGCAGGTGGAAGCGGGATCCTGATGGACATTGTAACCGCGAAAACCCGATCACGTATGATGTCCGGCATTCGTGGAAGGGGAAACAAATCCACGGAATTAAAAGTGGCCTCCATTTTCAGGAGAAATGGAATCAACGGGTGGAGAAGACATGCAGATATTTTTGGAAAACCGGACTTTTCGTTTTCGAGACATAAGCTGGCTGTTTTTGTGGATGGTTGTTTTTGGCATGGCTGCCCGAGATGTTCCACCATGCCAAAGCAAAACAGAAATTTCTGGCAGAAAAAGATTGGATCAAACATGGAACGGGACCGCAAAGTCGGCAGACAACTGAAGATAAATGGTTGGCGTGTGGTCCGTTTTTGGGAATGCATATTGGATAACGAAAGAGTGATTTTAAACAGACTAAAACGTGCAACGGAGAAATAATATGCCCAAGAGAGTTCAATCACAGATTTTCAGAATTGTTGCAGGAAGAATGGCTGATGGTGCCGGCATTGTGAACGAGGCATTTGAACGCCTGCCAAAAGAGGCCAAGGAATCTGGCCATATCAAATCGCACTTCAGTAAGCTTGTGGGTGATTTGGAAGAGTCGGCCCATAAACTCTATCGCGAGCACGAAAAGAATATTGGTACCGAAGCTCTCATGGAATATTTTGGGCTTTCCGGCCCGAGCATACCCGTACCAATCAAACTGGAAGAGAGAATTCGGGAATCCTTCGGGGAACTGAACGATTTCTTTCTGGCTCTGTCGCAGTCTCGAAAATCCAGGGCAGGAAAGGCCTTTGAAATAATAATAAAAAGGCTTTTCAAGAGTCTGGGTTATCCCTTTGACGAACAGGTTGTCATAAACGGAAAACCGGATTTTTTATTACCAAGTGAAAAACATTACAGGGTTCATGCAACAGATTGCATAATTTTTACGGCCAAGAGAACTCTCAGGGAAAGATGGCGGCAGATTGTCACCGAGGGCATCCGGGGACTTGGCTTTTATCTTGCCACTATTGATGAAAAAGTGACTGAAAATGGCCTTCGTGAAATGAATGCCAACAGGATTTATCTGGTCGTCACGGAACACCTTAAAAATATCGACCATTACAAAACAGCGCCTAATGTCATCACCTTCGAGCAGTTTTTTCGCCACCACCTCGATCCGGCAATGCAAAGATGGAACGACAATGGTGTTATAGATCGCACATGATTTTTCTTTTGGAAGTTTGGAAAGGCAATCCCCAAAAGTTTATTTTCAATGGAGATTGATAATAAAAAAATAAAACAAGAAAGTCTTTTAATTTCAATGCATTATATGAATCTTATTTTCATGGCACTTAACAACCCTGTGCCGATACAAAAAGAATAAAGAATATTAGGCATCCATGAAACAAAAACAATTCACACCCGCAATGCAGGCCATCAACCGCCAAGTCGCCATACTAAAACCAAAACAGCCATTTTTGGATTGGAATTTGTCTTTACCTGATGCGGGATCACTGGATTTGAAATTTGAGGACCTTCATAAAGACAGAACCGTCTGGCCTGAAATAACCTTGGATAATTTTAAAATATGGTTCGACTTGGAGATCCATTCCGTGGTGATTGATTTGTTGAATGAAAAAATTGCAAAAGAAGACTGGTGATTTACAGTTTTTCACCTCCCCGACTATTCTTTCCAATATGTATGAGGACCCCCTCCAAATACAACCCCTCATACAAACCACTTTTTTAATTGCAATTGAAATCATTGAATAATTGTTATTGCCGGCCCTGATTTTTTGCTCCGCGACCGCCGGCCACTCTCTCCCAACCACTGGAGAGAGTGGCCGCCGCTCGCTACGCCTTGAAAGATGCCGGCAATTTTAAAGCAGGAAAAAACCTTCCCAATCAGGTAAAAATCTTTCCCTACAACCGTCTATAAACACCCAAAGCCCCATTTAATTGAATTTAAACCCCATCCTCTTCTGGCACGGCAATTGCTTATTTGTTTTGCATGGACAACACCAAAAAGATGGATTCAATGGGATTATCAGCAACGCTCATTGACAATCAGCGACTCCATACCATTGAAGACCTCTCGAAATTTTTGAGTGTCCCGGAATCGACGATCAGGGATTGGATTTATAAACGCCAAATCCCTTTCAGAAAACTGGGACGACTCATCCGTTTTCATCCCCTCGACATCCAGAAATGGCTCAACGAAAGGAGCCATTATGGGAATCAGGGAGATTAAAAGAAGCAAAGGAACCGTTTATCGTGTGCGCCTTTTGCGCGACGGGCAAAGGTATGATGAAACATTCAACAGAAAGTTGGATGCGGCCCGGTTTTATGAAAAAATAATCCAATTCGGCGGTGCACCGGTCGAAACAAAATTGACCTTTGAAGTTGCCGCTCAAGAATGGATTAAAAACCATTCGGAAGTTTACAAAGCCCCCAGCAGTATCGCCAGTGACAGACTGATGTTGCGCAAACATATTCTTCCTGTCTTGGGGCAACTGCAACTTCGCAAGATCACTCCCCGGCATATTGAGGAGTTGATCCGCATCCTCCGGGACAAGGCATTATCGAACACAACCGTCTGCCGGATTTTGTGTCCGTTAAAAACCATATTCAATTATTATCATCGTCGTCAGGCGATTGCCTCCAATCCGGTAACGGTCATCGGCCGGTTGAAGCCGAATGAACAGATCATCCGGTTTTGGACTAGGCAAGAGGCAAGCCAATTTCTGGCCTACACCCAGAAAAAATATCACGGGACAGATCGCTACGGCGTTTATCTGCTCTACAAAATGGCTCTGCACACCGGCATGAGGCTTGGAGAAATTCAGGCTCTCACTTGGTCAGCGGTTGATTTTGAAAACCGGCTTATTACCGTGCGAAGAAGTTTTTGCAACGTGGCCAAGGCCATTCGGGAAACGACCAAGAGTGGAAAGGTCCGGCATATTCCGCTTGGAGATGCCATTCGAAATGACTTGTTGAAGGCGTGCGATCAGCACATTTGCGATTTTGTGCTTCAGCTGAATGGGCGCATGATCGACAAGAGCAACCTTCGCAACCGGTATTTTTATCGGGACATGAAAGGGGCAGGTGTTTCGCGCATCCGATTTCACGACCTGCGTCACACTTACGCCAGCCATTTCATGATGAGCGGAGGAGATTTATATGCCCTGCAATCCATTCTTGGGCATAGCGATTCGCGAATGACACAGAGGTATGCGCACCTGTCCAAATCATACCTCTCCGATAAAAATGATATTGTCCGCTTCGACACTTGTCCCAAAGTTGACCCAAGGGGATAGTTTAGTGCCGGAGGATTTTTTAAGTCATGAAAATGATTTGAAAGTTTGAATCGGAAAGACCTACGACCTCGTCATTGCGAACGACGCGCTCTCCCAGCTGAGCTACTGCCCCAAATTCATTTTAAACAGACAACACACTCCGCAATACATTACCAAAGACTCCCAGCCCCGAAGGGGCCCCTTCGGGGCTGAGCTACTACCCCATTATGTCGGGGGTATATATGGGACCTGTTGTGCTGATTCAAGGAGATTGTTGACACCGAGCGCTTAAAAAACTATATCGCGCAAACTTGTATGGATGCTTCTTTTGCACAAAGCGGTGCCGTGTTCGATGCTCTCTCCTCTGTGACGAGCGCGGGTTTGGCAACCTCTCTTCTTCAGGCAGAAGTTCTATCGATGGCGGAAATGGAACGAACCTGTGCCGCGCTGACGCCACATCTGAATCTCTCTCTACACAACAACATTTTTGATCTTCGAGAGGAAGATTTTTTGCCCTCCGTTCAGCACGCAAGAAGAATGGAAGTTGCCGCAAAACTTTTAACCCTTTCCAATTCCCCGCTTGCCACCAGAGACTGGCTTGCCAGACCGCTCTGGAAAAGCGGGGAGCGATTTGCAGAACAGACCAAAATTTTGAATGGCATTTTGTCAAAAGCCGAAGCGCTTCACAAAAAAGGGAAAACACCGGTTTTGGTCATGGATGTTGACGACACGATTTATGCCAACGGATTTAGAAAAGCGATCATCCTGCGCGAATATGGTCTTGAACACGGTTTGCCGCTTTTACAACAGACCGAACCGGAACAGGCGGAACATTGGGATATGGGAAAAGTTCTCGCTGAAAATTTAAGCCTCGACACGGCCCTTGTTGCAACTCACCTCGATCCTTTGACAACTTTTTGGGAAGAACGATTTTATACCAGCGCCTATATTCTTTTTGATCAGCCTCTGCCGGGTGCCGCCAGTTTTGCCTGTGCATTTTATGCGTTGGGCGGAGCGATTTTCTATGTCACCGGCCGTAATGAACAGAACATGCGCGCAGGCACAGTAGCCATCATGAGAAGAGATGGCTTTCCAATCGACATCGAAGGGACCACGCTCCTTTGCAAACCTTCACTCCCATTGGTGGGAGCTGAATCGACATTGAGCCAGGCAGAAAGAAATGAAGCCAACAAAGAAGCAGACGCCACATTCAAAGAGAGGGTTTTTAAACTCCCGCGCCGTGTGGGCTCGGTGGTGGCCTATTTGGACAACGAACCGGCCAACATTCTTCGCTGGCTGGAGGAGCGCGATGCGGCAAAAAGAGGGATGGCAGTCTGGCTTGACACCTCCACCGGTCCGAATCCGGCAACGCTCCCCGGTGATATTCCAACTCTTCACGGATTTTTGAGATAGACCCCACTATTTTTTTTCCAGCCGGTCGAGGCGGTTGCGAATTTCCACAAGCAGTTGTTCCATGCGCTTTTGTTCTTTTTCTTCCGCACGTATCTCTTTTTCAATCGGGCTCATCTCCTTTTCGACCTCCTCTTGCATAAGGAACGAAAGAATCACTCCGGTGAAGGATATAAAAAGCACCGTTCCGGTATACATGAGAATAATACCAATAATGCGGCCGGCAAGCGTTTGCGGCAGAATGTCGCCATAGGCCACAGTGGTGATGGTGGAAATACCCCACCAGAGACTGTCAAAATAAGTTTTGATCTGGGCGTTGGCCGTCCCCTTCTCCAGATAATAGACAGCCACCGTTGCAACAATCAGCATCCCATTTCCGGCAACCGTCAAAAAAATAAAGGTGGGGTCCAAAAAAACACGGGCCAGCTTCTTTATCTCTTTTTTGAATAGATCAATCATAAGGCGTATTAAAATAAGATATACACACAAAAGAAGAAAGGTTAAAAGTGTGCATCATGTTTTTTCAGAAAAATATTGAGTGCCATCCTTTAAAAAAACTCTCCAGCTGGCGGCGCATTTCGCTGGTGACTTGGGACAAACCGAAAGACCCTTCCGTTTATGGGGTGCTTGATGTCGATGCGACAGCGGCTTTGCAACTGATCGAAAAACTTCGCCTTGGGACGGGCAAAAAAATAACCATCACCCATCTGCTCATCAAGGCGCTGGCCAAAACGCTGGCACAATTCCCGGAGATCAACGTCGTCATCCGGCACAATCGCCTCTATGTGCGGGAGCATGTCGATCTTTTTGTGCAGGTTTTTGTGGAGGAAGAAGACAAGGCCGATCTCTCGGGCGCCAAAATGCGCGATGCCCATTTAAAATCTCCGGTTGAAATCGCCGGAGAACTGGAGCAGCAGTCAAAAAAAATCCGTTCGGGCAACGATCCAAATCTTAAAAAAACAAAAATGTCTCTCAATTTTTTGCCACCACTTTTACTCAAATGGTCGATCCATTTTTTGGGTTATCTCGGTTTTGATTTGAATATCAACCCGAATTTTCTGGGGCTCCCCTCTGACCCCTTCGGCGCCGCCATGCTCACCAATGTGGGGATGTTTGGCCTCAAAATGGGATGGGCACCACTGGTCCCCTTCAGCCGTACGCCGATTGTTTTTCTGGCGGGCGAGGTGACCGATCAGCCGACCGTGAAAAACGGGGTGATCGTGATTCAGCCGACCTTAAATATCGGCGTGACCATCGACCACCGCATTATCGACGGTTATCTGGGAGGCAAGGCGGCGGGACACTTCAAAAAACTTTTGGAAAATCCGGAACAGCTGATCGAGGTGTCATTGCGAGCGTAGCGCCTGCCCTGCCGACTGCAGGGAGGCCAGGGAAGCAATCCCGGTATATTCGCGGGATTGCCACGGCCCCTAAAGGGGCCTCGCAATGACAATATTGGAATTTATGCAATCTTTTACCCTTTTTGATCTGATTTTGTATTTCCTCAAACTCGGCGCCACCGGTTTTGGCGGGCCTGTTGCTCTGATCGGCTATATGCTTAAAGATTTGGTGGAGGAAAAAAAATGGTTTTCAAAAGAGGAGTATCTGCACGGGTTCGCCCTGGCCCAAATTGTTCCGGGACCTTTGGCGACACAATTGGCCATTTATTTGGGTTATCTTAAAGGGAGAATCTTAGGAGCAACACTGGTGGCCGTTGCTTTTATCCTCCCCTCTTTCCTCATCATTTTGGCGCTGGCTTATCTCTATGTTCACTATTCGGGCCTGCCGTGGATCCATTCTGTTTTTTATGGAATGAGCGCGGCCGTTATCGGCGTTATTATCCAGGCCGCCTACAAACTGGCCCGAACCACTCTTGAAAAGAAAAAAGGGCTTTGGGTTATTTTCGTTGTTTTGGCTGTCACCACCGCGTTTCTGCAAAAAGAGAGTCTTCTTCTTTTTCTGATCAGCGGGCTGGCCGCTGTGGTTCTTTATGCCTTTCCAAAAAAAGAGAAACTCTTTTCTTTCTTTCCTCTGGAATTGTTTTTTTTCTTTTTCAAGACAGCGCTGGTCGTTTTCGGAAGCGGCATGGTCATCATCCCCTTTATCTACAATGATGTGGTCAACCGCTTTCACTGGCTGACCAACGCCCAATTTTTGGATGCCGTTTCGGTGGGCATGATTACGCCGGGCCCCGTTCTGATTACAGTCGGTTTTGTCGGGTATCTGGCGGAGGGTTTCTGGGGGGCATTGTTTTCGGTGATCGGCATTTTTCTGCCGGTCTATCTTTTTGTGATTGTCTGCGCACCGTGGTTTTATAAAATTTCATCCAACCTCAAGATCAAGGCTTTTGTGGAGGGGGTCACTGCCGCCGCTGCCGGCGCCATTGCCGGCTCGATTTTCATTCTCGGCCAAAAAGCGATCATCGATTACTGGACTGCGGGGATTGCCCTCATCACATTAGCGCTCATTTTTAAAACAAAAATGCCCCCCGCACTTTTAATTGTGGCAGGCGGCTTGGCGGGGGTTGTAATCAAAAGTTTTTAGGATTCTTCAATGATCTGTTTCAAAGTGGCGGCGACCTGCAAGCGAAGTTCAAACGGATCGTCACTTAAAAACCGGGCCATAACACCAGCGCGTTTTTTATCGTCGGCAATGGCGTCGTGAAAAACAAACGGGACCGTGGAAACAGATGATGTGCCTGCAAAAACGGCTTTGCCTTCAAATTCTTCCTGCTTTTTTCTGGCCAGATTTTCAAGCTCCGAGGCGTGGCGCAATGCCATATTCTCATCTTCTTTAGCTTCTTTTTCTCTTTGTTGCGAGAGTAGCAGGGGAGAAAAAGTGTGAATGGCGGTATATTCTCCCAGAAGAATCGCCATCGCTTCATTCCCTTTTTTCCAGTTGTTCCAATCTTCCCTTCTGGCGCATTCTGCCAGGGTATCTATTTTTCCGGCAATTGTTTCACGGAGATCCGCCAAATGAATGTCTGTCACCAACGCCTGTTCCAATTTGGCAACCAGCTTCAGTTCGGCGAATTCGAGAACAGGCCACAACACTATTCCCCCGAGCGACTTTTTTCCCAACGCCGGCGCCAGACGAGTTACCTCCACCACTTTCATCATCTGGCTCGTGGCCAGGGCTACGGCCGAAATATTGGCCACATTAAGTCCCCAACTTCCAAGACTCTCCAATTTTCCATCTTCCATTAAATCGGCCATCAGCAAGGCGCCCAGCAGAGTACCGGCACGCAGACCAAATCCCCTGGCCCCCGCATAATCAGTTTCCCATCCTATTTTATTGGCCGCGGTTCTCCCCTCTGCAAGATTAAAGCCGCTCCGAATAAAGCCGCCGCCAATAGAGGCGCCCGCCACCATGAGAAAGCCTTGTTTTCCCATATGGCCCAAATAACCCGGTGCCATCATCTTGTCTCTTTCTTCCCTGAAAAAAGGGGCCAACGCCAGATCAGAGCCGACATCTGCCACCCCATATCCGGCCATCTGACAGAAAAGTATTCCCGGAAACGCCTTTGCAAAGAGAGTCATTGGGTGGTCTGGCCTGAAATATTTGGGAAGATTGATGGGGGAATCTTTGGCGGCATCCACCGCCACTC
>JAUSII010000120.1 GCA_030648035.1 Deltaproteobacteria bacterium
AAAATTTATCAGACGCTTCCCGATCTGGTTTTGCTCGATTTGATGATGCCCAAGGTCTCCGGTTATGAGGTCTGCCGTAACATCAAGCAGAACAAAGATACGCAGTTCATCCCTGTCATCATTATCACCGCCCTCTCCGAATTGGATGACAAGCTCAAGGCGATTGAACTGGGGGCCGATGATTTTCTGGTCAAACCATTCAACAAGCTGGAGCTGACCACGCGCATCAAATCTCTTCTCACTTTGAAGGCGTTGCATGACGACGTGGATCGTTCCGAAAATATTCTTTTCAGTCTGGTCAAGGCGCTCGAGGCCAAAGACGGCTATACGCGGGGGCATTCCGAAAGGGTCTCTTTTTACAGCGTCAAGCTGGCCAAAACCCTGAACATGCCGGAGAAAGAACTCGAGATACTTCGCAAGGGATCCCTGTTGCACGACATCGGCAAAATCGGCGTCAGGGAAGATGTCCTCCTCAAAGCCGGAAAACTCTCCCCTGAAGAAATGCACCACATCCAGACCCATCCATCTGTCGGCTTTGAGATCTGCAAGCCTCTCAAATCACTGACCCCCTGTCTCTGCTGTATCCGCTCGCACCATGAGCGAAACGATGGCGAAGGTTATCCCGACCATCTGCCGGGAAAAGATATTCCGCTAAGCGCAAAAATCATCGCGGTCGTCGACAGCTTTGATGCGATGACCACCGACCGCCCCTATCGCAAAAAGATGCCTAAAGAAAATGCGATCTCTATTTTTGAAAAAGAAAAAAAGAACGGCCAGTGGGATCCGATCGTGCTGGAAGCCTTTCTCGCCATGATGCATTCCAAAAACGAGCCCAAAGCCTAGAATGCTTTTCACCACCCTTCAACATAGGCCTTATGTTTTTGTTTTTCTGGTCGTCTTTCTCTTTCTTGCCACATTGCACATCGGTCTCTGGCGCGCCTGGCTTTGGCTCTTATTCGGTTATCTTGTCGCGTTTGTTTCGGAATATTCCTCCATTCGCAACGGTTTCCCCTATGGCATGTATCATTACATTTATGAATCGATGCAGGGCGAGCTGATCGTGGGCCCCATGCCCGGCGTGCCGATCTGGGATTCGGCGTCGTATGCCTTCATCGCCTATGCCTCATTCGCCACCGCATGGTTTCTGTTGGAACCCCACTTTATGAAATTTTCAATGGATCCACATGTCTCCGCATCGCGACCGGGGCCGGTGGTGTGCGTAGGGGCGTTGTTGATGATGCTGGCTGATATGGTGATCGATCCCGTCGCAAATTTGGGAGAGAAATGGTTTCTGGGCAAAATTTATTTCTACCCCACCGGCGGATTGTATTTTGGCGTGCCGCTCACCAATTTTGCCGGCTGGTTTCTGGTGGCCTTTGTCATTCTGGCCGGCTTTGCGTTGCTGGAAAAATTCGTCTTCACTCGCGTGCGCCTCTCCGTGATGGGCGCCAAACGCTTTCCGTTTCAAGCCCTGCTCGGTCCCGCATTTTATTTCGGCATTCTGGGGTTCAATCTGGCGATGACGTTTTATGTGGGGGCTTACTCGTTACTGGCGGCATCGACAACCATTGCATTGCTGATTTTATTCTTCCTGCTCCGCCGCCTCAAGCGACCTTCTTTTTAATAATAAAAAATCAAGCGAGGCCATTCTAGTAAAGTCACCCATTCAGCAGTGACTATCTCTTGAACTTTGCCAGAGGCGAATTGGATTTGGCGCGTTCAATACGATGGGTGACGGCGGAAACCGTTAATCCCTCGCCCGAAGAAGAGAAAGACGTCGCCGCTTTTCCCGCTTCGGTTCGGCTGGCGCGATGTTGTCGTAACAGAGAGGCCAGAGTGGCATCATCGACACGCGGCGCCACCCCACCTTTGCCTTTGATCGTTTTAAAGCGATGAAGAGGCGAGTTTTTATCGGCCCGGCAAATACGATTGCTGACGCCGGCCGCCGACATCGCAATCTCTGGATCAGATCCGGTTTCCACCCGACTCCCCTCGTGATTTTTCAAAGCAACCGCTAAGATCGCATCATCCAAAAGCGGAGTAGCCCCTTTTTTTCCCTTTATTTTCCGATAGGGATAAAGCGGAGAACCCGGTTCAGATTGTGCGATGCGAAAGGCGATCGCCGTTTTTGATAGTCCAATTTCAGGATCGTTGGCGGTGGCGCGCCGGCTTCCAGCGTTTATTTTTAGCGCTTTTGCCAATGTCACCTCATCCAAGTCGGGCCTCGCACCCGGCGGAAACCCTTTCAATATTTGAAAGGGATAAAGCGACGAACCGGCTTCGGCCCGATGGATGCGAACATTCACAGCGGCGGGTGACATCTGGATGCGAGGATCGCGGCCAGCGGCACTCTGATTGCCTTTATATTTTTTCAAAACTTGCGCCAATTTTTTATCGCTCACGCGTGGAATATGACCGGCGGTTTGCGGATGCGGCACAAAACGGTTCATCCCCAAAAACCGGGCGGAAGGTTTCAATAAAAGCCCCTCTCCCGCCGGAACGGATGCGGCAAACAAGGTGTCATTCGCGGCAACCGACGTAACCTCCGCCGTCAAAGCCGCCACGCCGACCCCAATTCCCATATTTCCAGAAATAACTGAAAAAATGATGCCCATAATAGTTTTGCCCTTTCACTTTAACTTATCGTCAAAGGACAAAAAAAGTTGCTTTTGAAAATTCAGAAAATTTAGGTGGCTTTTTTGTATTCGAAGTTGATAACCAGTCTGGCCTTGAGGGCACTGGCGATTCTTTCCAGAAGATCGAGGGAGGGAATGCGCGAGTCGCTTCCCGCTTCGAGGCGGGCGATCACCGCTTGGCTGGTTTTTGCTTTTTGCGCCAGTTTGGCCTGCGTCAACCCGGCGCGCAAACGTGCCGCTCTGACAATTCCCGAAATTTGCCGAACAGCCCGCGCCCGCTCAAAATAAAAACGGAACTCGGGGTCTTTCAACTCCTGTTCCAATGCCTCTTCAAACGAAAATCTCTTTTTATTTTTTGTCATAACAATATTTCCCTCATTCTATTCAGTGCCGTATCTCTTTCACGAAGCGGGAGTTTTCTCCCTTGTTTTTTATAAGCGTGCAACAAAACCATCTCTTCTCGGTCTATCAAAACATAAAAGAGCCTGTATTGAGATATTTTCAATTCCCATAATTTACCATCAATCTGTCTAAAAACAGCCTGCGCATTAAGTCCGTTATATTTTATTTCCCCAAAAACATCATAAATTCGGGCCCGATCATTTTTGGATAAACCCAATAAATACTCAAAAACGGGTTTTCTCCCACAGTTAAAAATATCCCCGAACATGACCAATGCAATCGACATGCCAGGCTTAGAGTGGATTAAATTTCAGTTGATGAAATACGACGACGGAAATGATGCAGGTGGGAGACCGAAATGATGCAGAAAATTTTATTTACCGCGATGTGAGGCGTTTGAATTTTTTGGGGGCGCCGAGGATTTCGACGAAAGACCCGAAAGAGAGATGGCTTAAACTTTTCAGGCGGTCGATGTATTGGGGGGTTTCTTCCAAAATTTTATCCAACTGGATGGCGCCGAAGGTTTCTTCGATCTCTTTTTTGTTCGCCGCAATTTTAAGCCAGCGGTGAATCATCGGTTCATCGACTTCCATGTGAAATTGCAGTCCGTAGACGTTGTCGCCGTATCGAAAGGCCTGGTGTTTGCAAATTTCCGAAGAGGCGAGATGGATGGCCCCTTTGGGAAGATCAAAGGTGTCGCCGTGCCACTGGAACATTTTTTCGGTTGACGAAAAATTTTTTAAAACCGGGTCTCCCCTCCCGGCATCGGTCAGGTGCAGATCATACCAACCAATTTCTTTGGTATGATGACGCGTCACCTTCGAGCCGAGCGCCTTGGCAATCAGCTGGGCCCCGAGACAGATTCCCAAAACGGGAAGCCCGCTTTCAATCGCCTTTTGAATCAGCTCCACTTCATGCACAAGATGCGGGTGCTTCTCCGTTTCATCCACATTCATCGGCCCACCCAGAATCAAAAGCCCGTGATAACCATCCAGATCTGGTTTTGCCTCGGGATCGCGATTGAAGTTGGTATATTTGATGCGAAAACCATGACTCTTAAAGAGAGGATTGAGTGTTCCCAAAATTTCGTGAGCGACATGCTGGCAGACAAGAATTTTCTTCATAGTACCGCTAAGGTCTTACCTCGTGAAATTCGGTTCCATCATATGACAAAATCTTCGGCACACCATCCACCACCGTGTCGACATGGACCGGATGTTTCCAGACGCGATGGAGGGCCTTCATGGTTTCTCTCGCCCAGTCCGATTTGAGATCGACCCCTTCGTGCGTGTGCTTGAGCAACAATTCCTGTTGCCCTTTGTAATTCGCATCGACAACATGAATGATGGGATAACCGAAGTTGGTGAGCTGAAACAGAAGCTGTTTTTTTATTTTTTCAAATTCGCGTGTGGCGATTTCGTAGCGGTCGGCACTCACGTTGTAGGCAAAGACAAACATCTTGTGCCTGGCGCAGAATTCCGGCGTCAAAAATTCGTCGATGAACATCACATCGTTGTAGAGTTTGCGCACCTCGAATATTTTTTGCCGCCCGAGCCCCAGCTTTTTATCCCAGTTCGCCCGTGTCTTCATGTCGGTGCATTCGTTGTATTCCTTGCCAAAGCGCCCCTTGTTCCAGCGGTCTTCAATATCTCTCAAAAGTTCAATGCCGATTTTATAAGGGTTGATCTGCCCCGGTTGCATCGCCAACGTCCCCGCATGATGCTCAGCATAATCGATGAACTCATCAGGCTTGAGCGCCTTCGTCGTCATGATTTTGCTGTGCCAAAAACTGGCCCAACCTTCATTGATCACCTTCGTCTGCCCCTGCGGAGCAAAGTAGCAGGCCTCTTGGCGGATGATGCTTAATAGATCACGCTCCCAGTTTTCAAGGGGGGCCACCTCCATCAGAAATCCCAGAACATCTTTCATCGGCCTTGGCGGAATGCGCAATTGCTGTTTGGCATCTTGTTCCATCTGTTTTTTCTGGGACTCCATAAATTCGGGAGGGTTCACAAAATTTTCCATGTATGGCTTGGTCTTGATGCGTGGCACCTCTTCTGGATTCTCCACCACTTTTTTGGAAAAGAACCTTGTCTCCAGAGCATTATAGTCGACCAGATTCTCCAGCGAGAGACACGAATCGACGAATGATTCCACCTTATCCATGCCATGAGTGTCGATCATGCGCATCACGCGTGTGCGATGATTGGCCATCTCGTCCATCATCTTGCGATTGGTATTTGCAAAATAGACATTGTTTTTGAAAAAATCGCAGTGGGCATAAACATGCGCCATCACCATCTTCTGATCGACCAGATGATTTGAATGGAGAAGATAGGCATAGCAAGGGTCGTTGTTAATCACCATTTCGTAAATCTTGGAAAGACCGTAGGCATAAGACTTGGAGAGACGCTCATATTCCATGCCGAAGCGCCAGTGGGGGTAGCGATTTGGAAAACCGCCATAAGCCGCCACCATGTTGATCTGGTTCCAGTCGAGCACCTCGAAGATCACCTCAAAAAAATCGAGGCCATATTCTTTGGCGTATCCTTTTATCTCTTCCTTTATTTTGGCCAGATCGGGTGGCAATGACGACATCTTTTATTTTCCTTTTCCGAGAAATTGTTTGATGGAAGGGACAATCGCCTCTTTGTTTGGAATTTTGGACATGAGCAGTTTCTCATGCGTGGGAAAGCGCGCCTGCAGATCCTTCAAAAACTGGCCGCTCCCATATTCGCTCTCCACCTGGCCGTAACAAAAGGCGTTGCAGATGGGAAAAAATTTTTCTTCCAGAAGTTTGAGGCACTCTTCGGTGTCGTTGCCCGACCAGTTGTCACCGTCTGAAAAATGAAACGGATAGACGTTCCATTCGTTCATGTCGTATTGCTCCTCCAGAATTTTGAGACAGAGTTTGTAGGCGGACGAAATGATCGTCCCCCCCGATTCGCGCGTGTGAAAAAATGTTTCACGGTCGACTTCCCGGGCCACCGCATCATGAATAATATAGCGCGTTTGCAGATTCTGATATTGTGAACGGAGCCAGGTGTCGATCCAGAAGGTTTCAATGCGGACAATCTCTTTCTGCTCGTTACCCATGGAGCCCGACACATCCAGAAGAAAAAAAACAACCGCACGGCTCTGCGGTTTCTGCACCTCTTTCCAGGTGCGATAGACCCTGTCTTCACGGATCGGAATTATTTTCGGATTTTTGGGGTCGTAGGTTCCCGAAAGAATATGGCGGCGAAGCGCTTTTTTGTAAGTCCGCTTGAAATGTCGGAGCGATTCGGGACCGCTGGGAGAAACGCCGGTATATTTGGTGTGCTGGGTGGTGATATCCTGGTTCCCCTTCGGCTCAATCTTGGGGAGTTCCAACTCTTCACCGAGAATTTCGGCCAATTCTTCGAGACTGACTTCCACCTCCATCAGATGATCGCCGGGAAGATTGCCCGCCTTGGCCACACCCTCTTCTTCTTCCCCCTCCATCGGCTGGCCCGGCTCTCCATCGCCTTGACCCACGCCTCCCTGCTGTTTGGGACCGTAGACAAATTTTGGAATGTCAATTTGTGGAAGCGGAATGCTGATCAGGTCGTTTCCCTTTTTGCCGATCATTTCCCCGCGCGACATAAACTTGCGCAATTCCTTTTTGATCTGGCCGCGAAGGATTTGCTGGAAGCGCGAAAGATCTTTTTCAATTTTTAAAGCCATAGTGTGGCTCTACCCCAAAGGTTTGCGTTCCTTGATATCCCCGCGCGCGAAGATCGACGCCACGTAGTGCAACACATCGGTCGCGCACGTTTCGCAATAGCCATGATTTTTGATGAGCCGTGATTTGACCACGTCTATTTTTTCCTGCGTGTCGCGATCGACCACATTGGAAACCAGGCTTGTCAGCTTGATGGTATCCTTCTGGTCCTCAAAAAGTTTGAGTTCCAGAGCCTTGTGCAGACGTTCGTTGGTTTTGTAGTCAAACTTTTTCCCCTCAAGCGAGAGAGCACCAATGTAATTCATGATCTCGCGACGGAAATCGTCTTTTCTCGATTCCGGAATCTCAATTTTCTCTTCTATCGAGCGCAACAGACGCTCATCGGGCTCTTCGTCGCGGCCGGTGTAGCGGTTGCGCACCTTCTCGTGCTGGGTGTGCGCCTTCACATGGTCGATATAATTGGCGCAGAGACGGCCGATGGCATCTTCATCCGCCGAAATGGCGCGTTGAACCTCGTTCTTCACAATATCATCGTATTCCTCTTTCACCAGTGTGAGCATCTCGCGATATCGCTTACGCATTTCATCACTTCGCATGTGAGGATGGTGTTTCAATCCCCCCTCCAGTTCATTCAAAACCATGAAGGGGTTGACGCAGTTGCCACCCACATCGGCCACCAGCGCATTGGAAATTTTATCCTGAATGTAGCGCGGGCTGATCCCTTCCAGACCTTCGCGGATCGCCTCTTTGCGCAGTTCCTTCACATTGTCTTCGGTGAAACCGGGCAAGGTCTTGCCGTCATAGAGTTTTAGTTTTTGCATCAGCGAGAGGTTTGCCTTTTTTGGCTCTTCCAATCTTGTCAGTATCGCCCACATGGCGGCCATCTCCACGGTGTGTGGCGCAATATGCTTGGCCTTCACCTTGTCGACGCTGTAATCCTTGCCATAAATTTTCACCTCTTCGTGCAGTTTGGTGATGTAGGGGACGTCGATCTTGATGGTACGATCGCGCAGGGCTTCCATATATTCGTTGTTCTGCAGTTTGCGATATTCGGCCTCGTTGGTGTGGCCGATGATGACTTCATCGATATAAGTGTGGGCAAACTTTTTGGGTTTCACCACATGCTCCTGCGAAGCGCCGAGAAGATCATACAAAAAGGCAACGTCGAGTTTGAGCACTTCGATAAATTCCACCATACCACGATTGGCAATATTGAATTCCCCGTCGAAGTTGAAAGCGCGCGGGTCGGAGTCGGATCCATATTCCGCAATCTTGCGATAGTTGATGTCGCCGGTCAGTTCGGTCGAGTCCTGATTTTTTTCATCTTTGGGCTGAAAGGTGCCGATGCCGATGCGGTCTTTTTCAGAAAGAACAATACGCCGCACGGTCACATGTTCCATTACCTTTTTAAAATCACCCTTGTATTGGGCGGCCAGTTCACGAAAAATAAAACGGCACGAGGGACACAGTTCGTTGGTGATAACAATTTTTTCCTCTTCGGACAACGGGGCGTTGATCGACTCCAGAATTTTTCCTCTCAAGTCGCGGGGAATCAGATTGATCGGTTCCTCATGCATGGGGCACGGGATCACTTCTGCCGAACCAAAAATGTTGCGGCTGTCATCCAAGCCGTGCTTGACCCACGAGAAGGAATACAGCGCCCCTTCCGGTGTTTTGGAATAGGCCTCCAGCCCCTTCTTTAACAGTCTCACAATGGTCGATTTGGAACCGCCCACAGGGCCATGCAGAAGAATGATTCTTTTTTCGGGGCCATAGCGTCTGGCGGCGGCCTGAAAAGTATTGACCAGTTTCATCAGGGGGAGGTCGATACCAAAGAGGGCGTCTTTGCCTTTGTCGACGGGATCTTCAAAGAAACGATAGTGGACAATTTTTTTCTTATATTCGGTATATTCATCAAAACCGTAGGTCAGGATCATGTCGTAAATCCGCTGGAAGGCACTTCGCGCCACTTTGGGATTTTTTTCGACGATCTGAAGATAATCAAAAAACCCACCCTCCCAAGTGAGCTCCTGATATGATTTTGAATCTTGCCACTGGGCGATCAGTTCTGAAACCTTGGCCATATTTCCTCCCCCCGGAATGAAATAAAAATCTAAAGCAAAACATTATGTATCGATGATAACATATTGACTTCCGGACTATCAAAGACAAAATGCAGATCATTTCTTCAATGGCATCGCGGTTGCCCTTTCCTGATCGGCAATGGTGGCGCGAATCAGACCCTTCAAAAGATGATTTCTGTTGGCGTGTCCAAAGAGAGCTCTGGCATCGAAATAGAGGGAGGGGTCCATAAGAAGCGCCCCTACGGTCCCCTTCCCTTCCTGAATGTTGTCCAGAATCGTCGACATATTTCCAGACGCATCTTCAAAATGGGCCATAATTTTTTCCAATTTCTCCTTGTTGATGGCATCGAGCGTCTGGCTCACCTTTTTGGCCACATTCTGAATCTCCTCCAGCGTTTTTTGGCCGGACTGGGTCAGAGATTCCATGGAATTTCCCTCGTCGGGCAATAGCATGTCGTTATTTTTAAGCGGTGGGGCATCGGCCGTGCCGGGGGTTAGAAAAACAAGTTTGTCGCCCAACAGACCCTGCGTTTGAATGCTGGCCATCGAGTTTTCATGGATATAGCTCTGATAGTCTTTGTTGATCTTCATGAAGATCTGCAGGCGGTTTTCATTGTCCACTTTCAAAAACTGAATCTTGTCGACATAGCCGACATTCAAACCGGACAGCTGGACCGCGGCACCCACTCTCAAACCGCTGACATTGGAGAAAACCGTTTTCAGCGTATATTGTTTTTCAAAAAGGGCCTTTTCCCGACCGATGGAAAAAATGGCCATCATGGTAAGCCCAAGACCCACCGCGACGAACAGCCCCACTTTGATCAATGTTGATTGTTTTGTTCTCATAAACCTCCGGCGCTGATCTCACTCCCCTTCATTTTGCCTTCAATAAAATCTTTTACAACCCTATCTTTTGAATTTTTTATCTCTTCCACCGTTCCGACGGAAACTATTTTACCTTCTTTCAAAAGGGCTATCCGATCGCTCACCTGAAAAGCCGATTCCATGTCGTGCGTCACCACGATCGAGGTGATTTTCATGTTTTTCTTCAAATCCAGAATAAGCTGGTTGATCCTCTGCGTGTTGGTCGGGTCCAGGCCGGTGGTCGGTTCGTCATACAAAATCAGCTTGGGGTCGGTGGCGATGGCGCGGGCCAGACCGACACGTTTTTTCATCCCGCCACTCAACTCGCTCGGCATCAGCTTTTCGGATTTTGGAAGCCCCACCAGAGCCAGTTTTTTGGACACAATCGATTTCAGTTCCTGTTCGGAATATTTGAAATGTTCATACAGGGGATAGGCGATATTTTCAAAAACATTGAGAGAATCAAACAACGCCGCCCCCTGAAACAAAACTCCAAACTGCTTTCGCATGGCGACCAGTTCTTTTTCCTTCATCTGAACAATATTGTTTCCTTCAAAATAGATACGCCCCTTGTCGGGGGTGACGACACCCAGCAGAAGCTTTAAAGTGACGCTTTTGCCCGACCCGGAACCCCCGATAATGGTGATCGTCTCCCCCTCTTGAATGGACAAATTGAGAGATTTGAGGACCTCCAATTTTCCAAACGACATACTGACATTTTCAAACTGGATGATCGGTTTCATATCATCAGAAATAATTTGGTCAGGAAAAAATCAGAAATAAAAATCACAATCGCACAATAAACCACAGCACGCGTGGTGGCCTGCCCAACCCCTTCTGTTCCACCGCTGGCGTTAAGCCCCTGATAGCAGGAGATGATGGCGATAAAAAAACCGAAGAACAAGGTTTTGGCGGTCCCCTCCACAAAATCCTCCATCCTCACCGATTTTAAAATCTGGTCGAGATAAAATCGCGAGGTAACGCCTGTCTCCATGATAGTGATGGTCATGGCGCCAAAGACGCCGATAATATCTGCCATGACAGAAAGAAGGGGGGCGGCAATCATGCAGGCCAGCACACGTGGGACCACCAGCTTGACAACCGGATTGGCACCCATCGCCTCGATGGCCAGCACCTGCTCGGTCACCACCATCGAACCCAACTCTGCCGCAATACCCGACCCAACGCGGGCCGCCAGCATGATGCAACTCAAAACCGGACCCAACTCGCGCACAATGGTCAGGCCAATGATCTGCCCGATATAGAGTTTCAAACCGAAACGCCCCAACCCCACCGCCAATTGCAAAGCCATCACCATGCTGGTGAAAATGGCAACCAGGGCCACCAACCCAAACGACTTGTTGCCGATCTGTTCGATCTGACAAATGAGCGCGGGAAAATCGATGCGTTTGCGAAATATACCCGAAAAAGTTTGAAGGCTTAACACCCCCAGCCCCCCCAGATAGAGCAAAAGATGGGTCACTGTTTTAACCATCAGTAGTCAAATCCTTTCACAAAGGTGAGAAAATCGGAGGTGACTTGATCGGCATGAGAGGGCCTGGCAATGGAATAGAAATCGAATTCACATTCATTCTTTTTCAAAACGACGATATTGATCTGAATGGGAACGCCATCCAGGCTTGCATTGGCTTTGGTGTAAAGGGCACTCCGCTCGTTCAACTTCCACGACTCGCTTTTAAGAGTGCGAAGATCTTTCATTCCAATCAGAATCTCGGCGGTGCTTAGCACAAGTGGCATATCTTCAAACGAGCCACCGCACATTGCCTCGGTGGCAATCCGGGAACCATTTTTGGGCTGGACAAAAATAATGCCGGGATTTTTCCCCATTTTCAGCTTCCAGGTATCGGGAAGCGGACCCACTTTGAAATAATGATATCGGTCGAGATAGACGGTCTGATTTTTGTAAGCCATGGCCCGATAAGAGACGGGAACGCTGACGCAAGCGGAGGTTGTAAGAGACCCCAGCAAAACAAAAAAACAAAGTTTGAACCATCGCTCCCCCATATTTTTTGAAATAGCAGAATTGGGCTTTATTGACAAGGAACGATAGGATAATGGAACCGCAACATGAAAGAATTTTTGGAAATCAGAAACAGGATTGCCGAGGCCGCCAAAAGGGCCGGTCGAAATCCGGAGACCATCACGCTGGTGGCTGTGAGCAAAGGGCAACCTTTAGTAAAAGTGGCCGAGGTTTATAACGAGGGCCAAAGAGACTTTGGTGAAAATTATGTGCAGGAGCTGGTTCAAAAATCGGCCTCCCTTGCAAAAGAGAAAATATGCTGGCATTTTTTGGGGCATCTGCAAAAAAACAAGATCAACAAGGTCATTGGGTTGATTGATTGTCTTCATTCCCTCGATTCCCTCGAACTGGCCACAGCGCTCCAGAAAAAATTGGAGCAACCGCTGGAATGTTTTCTGGAAATTAATCTGGGTGGAGAGAGGGACAAAACGGGACTCTCCCCTGCAGAGGCGCTGGAGCTGATTCCAAAATTGAACCCTCTCGATAAAATCGATCTGGTCGGGCTGATGACGATTCCTCCTGCGAATAAAAATCCGGAAGAGTCCCGCCCCCACTTCAAAAAACTATTTGCACTTTGCAACACGATCAATCAGGGCTATCTTTACAAAAAACCGCTGACCGGACTCTCGATGGGAATGAGTGACGACTTTGAAATTGCGATTGAAGAGGGAGCGACGGTGGTGAGAATCGGGCGGGCATTGTTTGGGGTCCGCAATGACAATGCAATATAAAATCGGCATCATCGGGGCGGGAAACATGGGCGAGGCGCTTATTCGCGGTCTCCTCCATTCCAAACGGGTTCGCCCCAATGAGATTATTGCCTCCCGCAGAAACGCCAAAAAGCTGGCGGGCTATCGTCGTCAATATCGCATCCACACCACCTCTTCCAACAGTGAGATCATGGAAAGCGCCGAAAATATTATTCTCGCGATCAAACCGCAAAATATCGATCTGCTTCTCCCCGAGATCAAAAAATCTCTCAAAAAGAATCATCTTATCCTCTCCATTGCCGCTGGCATCGACACCGGAAAACTGAAAAAGGGATTAAAGAATCACAACGCCATTGTGCGCGTGATGCCCAACCTGCCGGCATTGGTCGATCTTGGAATTTCCGGAATTTATTGCACACCCAAAGTCTCCAGTCGCCAGCGCCGGTTGGCCCACCAGATTTTTGAAGCGGTGGGCAAGACGGTCGAAGTGCCGAATGAAAAATGGCTCGACGCCATTACCGGTCTTTCCGGAACGGGGCCGGCCTATCTTTTTGCCATGATTGAGGCGCTGATCAGCGCCGGAAAAAAAGTGGGATTGCCGGAATCGCTTTCAAAACATCTGACACTGGAAACCATTTTGGGTGCGGCGCAGATGGCCCTGCAAAGTGATGAAGCTCCCGAGAAGTTGCGCGCGCGTGTGACTTCCAAAAAAGGGACAACCTGGGCCGCAATGAAAGTTTTCAAAAAAAGAAAATTCTGGAAACTGATTGAAGAGGCCGTTGGTGCCGCGACCAAACGAGCCAAAGAATTAAGAGGGAAAAAATGAATGCACTCGCCTATCTTTTGATCGCCATTGCAAAAATTCTGCATCTGGTGATCAACATCTACACCTTCGTCGTCGCCTTCGCCGTATTGCTCTCGTGGGTCAACCCCGATCAGCAAAACCCGATCGTGCGCATGTTGCGCCAACTGACCGACCCGGTTTTTTATCAGGTGCGCCGCATCCTGCCACGGATTTTCTTCCGAAGCCGCATCGACTTCACACCAATGATCGTTTTGTTTGTGCTGATTATGCTGGATACGGTGGCCGTGCAGTTGCTCTACGATTTGGCGGCGGGGTTGATGAAGGGAATCTAAAACACCCCATGTCGCTCAAGCATCCGGCGGACGGCGTACACAGAAACGAGGCCTGTAGAGCCTCCTGCAAACTGTTCGCGGGGACCTTCAAAGAGAACGCCCAAAAGTTGTCCCTGGTCATCCACAACAGGCCCACCACTACTACCAGTACGCCCCTCGATATCTGCTCTCAACTCAAATTCATTTTTTGATGTCCTTATTTCTCCAAAAGAAATCATTTTTTCTGGTGATGACCTCGTTGCAAATATACCCGGATGACCAATGGCAAAACCGATTTTTCCAGATTCCGGCGGTTTGTCCAACAAAGGCACAAAGGGGAGTCCTGCCAATTGTGGAACACGCATCAAAGCAAGATCAGAATCTTGCAAAAAGGATTGTATCTCCAATATTTTGGCCCCTTCAAAAATAACGTCCCTGTCCTGATACATGGACCCAACCTGTCCGCCTTGCTTTGGCAAGTGTTTCAATACATGGGCACAAGTTACAACATGACCTTCGCCAGAAATCAAAAAAGCCGTTCCTAGCCCACCGATAAAAAAACCCTCTTCCGAAACCGTTCCTACAAATAAAGAGATGGTAGCATCAAAAGCAGATCGAACTCCGGGTATTTGCACCTGCTCCCCTGAAAAAAAGTAACGCCGTGCACATGGATTAGTGATGGTCTCCGGCGTCAACGGCTTGGGCGCACGCAAATGTTCTGGATTCATTGGATCACGGATTTCAGCGGAAACAAATTCACCTGAACGAATCCCCCTTCTCCGACCATGCATCTCTGTAAAGGCCCTCGCCAAAGCACAAGCAAAAGCAATCTTCTGACGTTTATAATTTTTGTCAAAATGGATTCCCTTTCGGGCCGCATCCCAAAAATAGGCAACCGATGCAAATATTTTATCGCTGAATTCGTGGGTCAATATCTGTTCGGCAAACAGGGACTGAATTTCTCTTTTTGAAAAAGGGATATCATTTTGCAGAAAAGCGGCGTCGCGAACCGCATCCAAAAATAAAAGTGCCGCCTCTTCATCAAAACCCTTCAGGTTCCAGGTCGCAGCACATCCTGTAACGCGAATTCCCCGCAACAGACATTGCATGACATTTGCAAACGGCAGGGAAGAAATTTTGGAAGGCGGCGGTTTACACACGGCCTCCAAAACATGATCCAAGCCCAAGGTGGCCTTGAAACGAGCCTCCCTTTCCAACTCCCAAAGCAGAGAGCCTTCTTGGGTAAAAATGGACCCGATGGAAACCAGAGCCGTGGGTGCAAACAACGAGGCTTTCGGCAGAGAGAGATTGCGGGCTATATCCAAGCCCTGCGATGCAAAACTCGACAAACCCTCCGACACAAAATGAGCCGACGAAAAAACGTCGAGCCCCGCTTGAGTGAACGGTGCAACAGCAACGGAAGGAATAGAATTCAACGCATTGATCAAAATAGACATTCGAAACCTCCAACCCTTTATCGCCCTTCGCCAAAAAAAGTTGCTTCACAAATCAAAACGCATCCCAGCCGGAGGCGGGCACGGCGCTTCTTATTGATCGTCCGTGACAGAAGGTAGCGATTAATATCTTTCAATTTCAAATAGTTGAAAATTTTATCTCGAGGCTAGTTCATCGTTGCATATCCTGTGCCAAAGCGGTTAGAATGGGGTCTCAAGTTCCCATAGGACATGGAGTAACAAGACACCATGGTTGATAAAATTGATAAACCGGAAAAAGTCTCCCCTTACGCTATCGGGGGAACAACCGAAACCAAAAGAGACAAACCCCAGGACCAGAGGGGACAGGAAGACCTTCCCACCTACAAAAAAGAACCCTCTTCCCTCTATCGCGAAAAATTTCAGGGGGAATTGGGCGTGGCGCAGACGATTCGCATTCCCGTGGGTGACATTCAACAATTTCTTTTTCGCCGGGCAACACCAAGGCACGGTTCTCCCACGGCGGAGGCCGACTTGATCTGGAAAGACGGCAAAACATCCGAGAACGTCAGTTTTCTTCTTTCGAACTGGCAGGATTTTTTGAAAATCAAAAATTTAAAGACGGGTGAAGTGATTCCGGAAATTTTCTGGAACCACGGCAATTCCGATTTTGAAATCACCGTTCGCCAGGGATCTCCCAGCGGATCGTGGAATATGCGCGAAATGCAGAAGAAGCCCAGTCTTCCGGCAGAAGCGGAGGCGGAAGAAAAAATAACGGGAACACCGTGGTGGAAGCTGGGCGAGATCTACACCATCGGTGCAATCGTGATTATCATTTTAGCTTTGGCAATTTATCTCATGAGAATTTAAATGACAAATTTTGAACCGAAACAATTTGGCAAGTATTACCTCCTCGAGAAACTGGCGGTGGGCGGCATGGCCGAAATTTACAAGGCCAAGACCTACGGTGCCGAGGGTTTTGAAAAATTGTTGGCCATCAAAAGAATTCTCCCACACGCCGCCGCCGACAAAGAGTTCATCACCATGCTCATCGACGAGGCCAAGCTCTCGGTCATGCTCTCGCACGCCAACATCGTGCAGGTCTACGATCTGGGCAAGGTGGGCGACGATTATTTTATCTCGATGGAATTCATCCACGGCGTCAACATGCGCGATGTTCTTTATGCCCTGCGCGAAAAAAACAAGAAAATGCCAACCGATCTGGCCGTCTATGCCGCCAGCGAAGTTTGCAAAGGCCTCGATTATGCGCATCGCAAGAGCGACGCCAACAATCAGCCGTTGGGGCTGGTCCATCGCGACATTTCGCCGCAAAACATTCTCGTCTCTTTTGAAGGCGAGGTGAAGATCGTCGATTTTGGAATCGCCAAGGCGGCGATGAACATCTCCCACACCATGGCCGGCATTTTGAAAGGCAAAATCGCCTACATGTCGCCGGAACAGGCGATGGGCAAGGCGATTGATTCGCGCACCGACATTTTTTCGCTCGGCATTCTTCTCTATGAAGCGTTGACCGGCAAAAAACTCTATACCGGAGAATCGCAGTTTGAAGTTTTGAAAAAAATCCGCACGACACGCATCGATGTCGCCAAACTTCCCGATTCTATTCCCGACGCCATCAAACCGATTCTGGCCAAGGCGCTGGCCTATCGCCCCGAGGATCGTTATTCCTCTTCAAGCGATATGCAGATCGCGCTCACCAAATTTCTCTACGCCACCTACACCGGTTTTTCGCCGCGCAAACTGGCCGCCTTTGTTCAGGAGCTTTTCCCTCCTGAAACGTCAAAAGAAAAACAGGGAGATGGAAAAACTCTGGAGGGACAGACCAGCTCGATCAGCCTGATCGCCCAGGGGACAGAGGAAAACTTTGCCCATCGGGATACGACGCCATTCGGGGGATTGGGAAAACCGATTATCGACAACACCCGGCAAACGGCCACCGACAGATTGGTCGGCCCCGAAGGGGCCCCTTCGGGGCGGAGAGAAGCGCCTGATCTTCAGCGCAAAAAGAAATTGGGAATTTTTTGGGTTGTGCCGGCGGTGGTGGCCCTGGGACTGGGACTTTTCATCTGGAAACTTCTTGTCACAAGTACACCTGCCGTCAAACAGAATGTGCAGATGGCGGCCGGCACCCTTCAGGTGGTGACGACGCCGCCGGGGGCCGACATCCAAATCGATGGAGAACCGACTTTCCATAAAACACCGGCGATTCTGGAAAACCTGAAACTCAAACACGATTACAAAATCGCGGTGACGCTGGAAAATTTTGGCCAGGAGGAGAAGACGGTGCGACTTGAAAATACGGAGCCTCTTCTGGTGCAAATGGCGCTCGCAAAAAATGCCGGCATATTGAATGTCATTTCCGAACCCTCCGGCGCCGCCATTTTGCTGGACGGCATCGCCACCGGCAAAAGCACTCCGGCCACAATAGACAACCTGGCGCTCGGGAAAGAATATCGCGTCTCCCTCTCCAAACCCGACTTCAAGGATTTTGAACAACCGGTGACTCTCATGAGAGCCGATCCACAAAAACTGCTGGTCAGCCTGCGGCCGGTTGAAACAGCGCCTCCCATTGCGGAAATCCAGAAATTGCCGGAGCCTCTGCCTCCGCCCACTCCTGTCACACCGCCCCCCGCACCGATAGAACCTGAGCCTGTGCCCCCACCGGCAGAAATCATCGGCACACTGCGCGTGAACTCAACTCCCACAGGTGCGAAAATTTTTCTAAACGGCAGAGACACCGGCAAATCGACACCGGCTCTACTCGATAATCTTAAAGAGGGTCGCTATACGATCCGGCTAGCCAACGAACATTTTCAGTCGTCCACCAAAAATGTCACCGTCTCCAGCGCGAAGGAATATTCGATTGCAGAACGCTTGAACGAAATTGTCAAACAGGAGCCCGTCGCAGAAAAGCCCCCTGTCGAAAAAACACCGGCGGAAAAACCGGCCCCGACCGGCGGTGAAGGGGCAGTGCGAATTTCCTCAAATCCTTCCGGCGCGGATGTCTTTGTGAATGGCGAAGCAAAAGGAACAACACCGGTGTCCGTCCCGGTCCGCTCGGGCACGGTCAAAATTCTGGTGACCAAGGGGGAGGACAAACTCCCGTGCAAGCAGACGCTTCAGGTGCGCCCCGGAGAGACAGCACAGGTCAATTGTTCGCTGGGTCCCCTCTTCGGCAAAATCGAAATCAGTACAACCCCCTCAGGTGCCGATGTCTATCTCAACGGAAAAAAACTGGGCGGCAGAACCCCGCTTACCATCACCAAACTTAAACGGGATCAGAGGCACACCTTAAAACTGGAAGTGAGCGGCTACAAAATCTGGGAACGCTCCTTTAATTTTGAAGAGGGCGACAGCAAAGCATTCAATGTCGATCTGGACCGATGAACAGGAGGAAACATGGTTGAAGAAAAAGATATCGAATTTAAAACAGACCTGCTGAAGCTCGACGACGCGCCGGAAGTAGTTTCTCTGCGCAAATGCCAGCTGGTGGTTCTGGAAGGGCCGAACAAAAATAAAAAAATCGCCCTCAACAAAAACACCACCTCCATCGGAAAGAGGGACAACAACGACCTGATACTGGCCGACAAAACCGTTTCCAGAAATCATCTGGAAATAGAATATACTTCCGACAGCTTTCTGTTGAAAGACATGGGCTCCACCAATGGAACCTATCTTAACGGAAGCAAAGTCAAAGAGGCCTATCTGGCCCCTGGAGACACAATAAAAATTGGAAGCACTCTTCTGGAATTTGTCGCCTTCGATGAAAAAATTTCAATCGAGCCCTCCACCAAAGAAATATTCGGAGGGATGGTGGGCAAAAGCAGAAAGATGCGACAGATTTTTGCGATCCTTGAAAAAATCGCCCCGTCGCATGCCGGTGTCATCATTGAGGGTGAAACAGGCACCGGAAAAGATCTGGTGGCCAAGGCCATTCACGAGCACTCCACCCGCAGACCGCAACCGTTTCTGGTTTTTGATTGTTCCGGCGTCGCCCCCAACCTGATCGAGAGTGAACTTTTCGGCCACGAGAAAGGGGCCTTCACCGGCGCCATCCGCTCGCGGCCCGGGGCTTTCGAGGCGGCCAAAGGGGGAACGGTGTTCCTCGATGAAATCGGGGAGCTGACACTCGACCTGCAACCCAAATTGTTGCGGGCGTTGGAGAGTCGCGAGATAAGAAGAGTCGGCGCCAACCAGCCGACCAAGATTGATGTGCGCGTTATTTCGGCCACTAACCGTAATTTGAAAAAAGAAATTGAGGCAGGACGTTTTCGCGGCGATCTTTATTATCGGCTCTCGGTAGTAAAAATTCTTCTGCCGCCACTGCGCGATCGCGCGGAAGATATTCCGCTCATCATCCAGAAACTGCTGACCGAAGGGAAATTCAACAAGGTCGGCGCCGGCCTCAAGGTGACGCGGGTGGAAGACGACGCCCTGAAACTTCTCATGCGCTATCCGTGGCCGGGCAACGTGCGCGAACTCTCCAACGTAATCGAACGCGCCTGCTCGTTTGTGGATGGGAATGTCATCGCCCGTTCACATCTCGATTTTATTTTTGCCGAAATGGGCGAGGGGGAAGACGAAAGAACAGAGCGGATGAAAGTCGACACCGACCTTCCCTTCAAGGAGGCCAAACAGAGAATCGTGGAGGTGTTTGAAAAAGAATATCTGGAAGATCTGCTCAAGCGCCACAACCACAATCTCTCGAAGGCGGCCAGAGAAGCAAAAGTCGACCGCAAACACATCCGCAATCTGCTCAAAAAATATGGAATTCCGACGAAGGGGGAGATGTAGCGGCTAAGACTCATCTTTAAATTCCGCCTCTATCTCCGCAACCGTCGGCAAAATCCCATCCATCTTTTTGGGCAAAGACTTGATGATCTTGGTTTCCCAACCTGCAATACCCATCGGTTTTTTAAAATCGCGCAGGGCATATTCCACCACAAGCTCGTTTTTGGATTTGCACAACAAAAGTCCAATTGTAGGCCGATCTTCACCTTCGCGAAGAAGATCATCCACCGCTGAAAGATATAAATTGAGTTGACCCACAAAGGCGGGGTCAAAGGGGACCGCCTTGAGCTCGATCACAACATAGCAATGCAACTTGATGTGATAAAAAAGCAGATCGATGTAGTAATCGTTGCCGCCCACTTCCAAATGAACCTGCTTGCCGACAAAAGCAAAGCCTGCTCCAAGTTCCAGCAAGAATTGTTGGATGTGTGCCACCAACGATTGTTCAATTTCCCGCTCGCGTCTCGGATCGGCTGTGCCGGTAAAGTCAAAAAATATAGGGATCTTTAAAAATTTGTGCCGCCATATCGGAATCTGCCGGCGGCAATGTTGTTTTAAAATTGTTGAGAGCCCTGCCTTGGCGTTTGTGTAAATGGGTATCAATTTGCAAAGCAAGAACATCGCGACTCCAGCCGTTTTCTATTGTTTTTTGTGCATACCACAGACGTGTCCGGGCATCAGACAACATATCCAGCAAGGCCAAATTACTGCGCCAAGGCAATTGTGCAACGGTGCGTTGCACAATTGTGGAATCCGGCCATGCGGTTGCAAAAGCCCTCATATACTTGAGATTGCGGGAAGAAAATCCTTTCATGTCAGGGTAAGAGTCACTCAAATCAACGGATAGACGATCAATAACCCTGGCGCCCCAGCCTTCCTTTTGTTGGCGTTGCAAAATCACATTTCCAATTTCCCAATACAACAAAACCATATGAGAATTGGCCGCCATCGCCGTGCGCAAACGCGTTTGAGTGATGCGTTTTTTAATTTGGCAACACATTGCCATAATCGTGAGGTAGTTTGGCATGAGATGGGGCAACGGGAAACCTGGCCTCTTTACATATTTTTTTGGATTTCATGCCGAAACTTAAAGCAAACGGCGTGCCAAGCTTTTGCCCTTTGATAAACTTGGGGTAAACGGTTTTCGCAGAAAATAAGTGACGGAAACTGTGCAGTCAGATGACGGATTTGATGCGGGTTACTGTGTTTTGCCTTCGACGTAGTTGATCATTTTCTGGACGGTATCCAACTTTTCGGCGTCGGCGTCGGAAATTTCGATTTCGAATTCTTCTTCGAGGGCCATCACCAACTCCACCACATCAAGAGAATCGGCACCAAGGTCTTCGGTGAAGGCGGCCTCCGACTGGATCTCGTCTTCGTTGATTCCCAGTTGTTCGGCAATAATTTCGTGCACCCTGGCTTCCAATGCCACTTTAAGCCCCCGCTTTTTCTTCCAGATGAAGGATGTCTTTGCCGTTGTAAAAGCCGCAATGTCTGCAGACTCGGTGAGGAAATTTGGGTTCGCTACAGCGTGAACAGATACTCAAACCGACGTGTGGCGGTTTTTGATGACTGGCTCTGCGCATGTCGCGTCTTGCTTTGGATTTTCGTCTTTTTGGAACTGCCATAAAAACTCCATTCTGTGGTATTTGTTGAACGGCCGTAGGGGGTTACACAATGCCCTTTAAAATGTCAACCGATTAAATCTTGGTTTTAAAGGCCTTTAGGGTCTCCCAACGGGGGTCTTCCTCTTCACGCTTGCAGTCACAGGGGTTCTTATTCAAGTCGACGCCGCAACGTTGGCAAAGACCCCTGCAAGCATCGAAGCACAAAGGCTGCATCGGAATAGCCAGGATGATCTGCTCCCGCAACACATTGCCCAGATTAAAACGGTCTCCTTCATAATAGGCAAACTCCAGATCTTCCATCACCAGATCGTCCTCATCTTCCGACTCTGTCTTGAGCTGGCGATCGCTTTCATAAAGCGGGGCCAAAGTCAGATGAAAAGGGATATCGAGACGCGCTTCGAAAACTTCGAGACAGCGGCAACAGGTGGGATGATAATCCGATTGCAAAACACCGCGACAATCGACGTTGGGACCCGTCCTCAACAAATGGAGATTGACCGAGGCCTTGTCCCCTTTTTTGTAGAGATCCAGAAAGGCGTCGGTCATGAGTTCACGAAACCACCCCTCTGATTGCGAATCAAAGTGGAGGTCCTGCCCCTCTTCCGGAATGTCGCGAATGATAATTTCCATTTTTTTATGAGCCTACGATCACATTGCCAGCATCGACCAATATTCTTTTGGGTTCGTGTGGCACGGCCTGATTATCTTCATAATCAGAAAAAGTTGCAATAATGACGATATCCCCGGTTCTGACTTTGTGGGCACCGGCGCCGTTGATGCAGACCACGCCACTCTCCGCTTTGCCTGGGATGGCATAGGTGACGATGCGACTGCCGTTGGTGACATCCCAGATGTGGACCTGTTCCCAGGGCACAATATCGGCGGCCTTCATCAACGATTCATCCAGCGTCACCGAACCTTCATACTCCAGGTTGGCATCGGTCACCCGCGCACGATGGATTTTGGATTTTAAAAGGATTCTTTTCACAGCGCGGGGGTTTAGCCCAAGGAGGAGGGGATGTCAAATAGCTCCGTTGCAAAAGGAAGCGGCTCCTTTCTGCAACGAGATCGGCGCCAACGAGATTGAGGCGCTTATAGTGACATTTGAATGGCGTTTCGTTGCAAAAGGTAGCCGCTTCCTTTTGCAATGGCGATGCCTTGCTATTCGTGAAAACCCGTGTTATCGCCCGCCCTCATGTCGATGGGGCAAAAAATCACTTTCTTCGGGTTTGGCTCGCAAGGACGGGCGCAGGCGCTCAATGCACGCGACAGCGGTTGGAAGGTGGAGGTTTTTTTACGACCCGAAAGCCGCCGGGTTGCCGACGCTCAAAAAGAAAAGTTGGAGGTCATCACCGATCCGATTGCGGCGGCAAAAGGGGCACACGTTGCCATTCTGCTTGTGCCCGACACCGATCAGCCCGAATTTTATAAAACAGTTCTTGAACCACATCTTCCCAAAGAGGCCTCGCTGGTTTTTGCACATGGTTTTAATATTCACTTCAAACAGATCACGCCACGCCACGATCTCGATTGTCTTCTGGTCGCACCCGCACTTCAGGGCGATGGCTTGAGGCAAAATTATCTGGTCCAGGAGGCGGTTCCCATTTTGACCGCCATCTCGCAAGATGCCACCGACCGCGCATATCGGCTGGTGGAAGATCTGGCCGGAGCCATCGGCGGCAAAGGGACGCGCGTTATTCCAACCACTTTCAAAGAGGAGACCGAAACCGATCTCTTCGCCGAGCAGACCTTGACCTGCGGAGGCTTAAACCAACTCATCAAAGCCGGGTTCGATACATTGGTCGATGCCGGTTATAATCCCGACATCGCCTATTATTGCTGTTTGAAAGAGATGAAGGCGCTGGCCGAATCAATTTATCGCCACGGTATTCAGGGGATGCGCGGCAGAATCAGCGGCACCGCACGTTATGGCGACCTCACCCGCGGCCCGCGCGTGATCGATGAAAAAGTGCGAGACACGATGAAAGTGATTCTGGATGAAATCTGTTCTGGAAAATTTTGCGAAGAACTGCTCAAAGACAAAAACGCCGGTTGGCCCATCCTCAACGGCCGATTAAAAGAAGAGGACGAACATTTGATTGAGAAAGTGAGAAACAGAATTGAAAAATAATAATCCCGTTCGCGTCCGTTTTGCTCCCTCCCCCACCGGTCATCTGCACATCGGGGGTGCGCGCACCGCACTCTTCAATTATCTTTTTGCCCGCCATCACAAGGGAACTTTTATTCTGCGCATTGAGGACACCGACAAAGAGCGCTCTACCCAAGAATTCACCGATTTTATTTTGAAAGGGATGGAATGGCTGGAGATGGAATGGGATGAAGGCCCCTTTCATCAGACAGAGCGTTTTGATTTGTATAAAGAACATGTGGAAAAATTGTTGAAAGAGGGCAAGGCCTATCGCTGTTATTGCACGGCGGAGGAATTGGAAGCGCGGCGCAAAGCGGCCATGGCCGCTGGGAAGAAGCCGAAGTATGACGGGAAATGTAGGAACATCGGACATCGGACATCGGACATCGAAAAATCCTGCATCCGCTTCAAGGCGCCGTTGGAAGGCGCGGTTACTTTTGATGATATTTGCCGCGGGACGATCACGGTCAATCGCGAGGAGTTGGATGACATGATCATCGCCCGCAGTGACGGCACACCAACTTACAACTTCACCGTGGTGGTGGATGATGTGACGATGCACATCACACACGTCATCCGCGGCGACGATCATTTGAATAATACTCCGCGCCAGATTCAACTCTATGATGCGTTGAATTACCCAACACCGCAGTTCGCGCATCTGCCAATGATTCTTGGGCCCGACAAACAAAAACTTTCCAAACGACACGGCGCAGTGTCGGTGGTGGAATATCAGAAGCTGGGGTTTTTACCCGACGCCATGCTCAACTATCTCGCCCGCCTGGGCTGGTCGCACGGCGATCAGGAGATTTTCACCAAAGAAGAGTTGATCGAAAAATTTGATTTGAGTGTGATCGGCAAATCGCCGTCGGTCTTCGACATCGAAAAATGCACCTGGGTCAACAGCCAGCACATGCTCAAACTTTCTCCGGAAGAATTATTGCAGTGGACCACCCCCTACATCGAAGAACTGGGACTCCAAATCACCGACAAACCCTACGCCCTCAAAGCCCTCTGCTCGGAACGCGAGCGGGGAAAAACATTGAAAGAGTTGGCCGAGATCACCGCATTCTATCTGCGCGACGAAGTTTTGTGGCACGAACCGGCGGTCGAAAAATGGTTAAACACCGAGGGAAAAAATCGCCTCTCGCTCCTGCAGAAAAAATTGTCCTCTCTCTCCGAGTGGTCCGCCGCAAACATCAAAACCGCTTTTGAAGAGACCCAAAAAGAATTGGGTATTGTCAAAATGGTGGACTTGGCCCAACCGGTCCGCGTGGCCTTAACCGGCACCACCGTGAGCCCCGGCATTTTCGAAGTGATGGAAATTTTGGGGAGAGAACGCGTATTGCAGAGGTTTGCCAGGGCCATCCGATAACACCAAACTTGAAGCAACTATTTTGAAACCCTGCCGATGACTCTGTTATGAATGATCTTTTTCTTGGGGTCGGTCCCGCAATTTATGGAGATGTCACCCAAGCCGCAAATGCGCTGATGGAGACCTCTCTCGTGGAATTGGGGTCTGAAATTTTTGCCCTTCCCGATGTCTATCAAGGTTGTCTGACCGAATTGAAAAGTGCCTTCGAAGAGAGCCGGTTTCACGATGCCCGCACGGCGCAGAAAAAACTGGCCGATCTGATCGGCAATACATCCCAAAAAAAATGGACAAACATTGTCACGCAATTTCGTTCCACCGGTTGGGTCACGAGCGGCGGATTTCTGGCGACGCCCGATCGATATATGTGTGCGGCAAACTGGAGACGGCAGTTGCGCATCGACACGCTGGATCGGACGGTTAAAAAAGAGTCTCTGCCTCCCCTGTTTCTGCAAGCCATCCGTGGAGATGCTGTCGTTTTACAGATGTTGCAAGAACTGGCTGACGGAAAATCCGAATGTGCAGGTATTGCGGCATACTGGCTCAATCACAGAGATAAATTGAGCGATATGGCACAAGCCGACGATCGGCTGTCTCTGGCTCTGCGGGCGAAAGCGCTTCTGGAAGATGAATTTAATGACCACCTTGAGAGGTTGACGAATGGAGAGCCGGAAAGAGCAATTATTTTCAGCATGACCTTGACCTCTCAAGCCATATCACTGGTAACTGATTACTTGGACATCGCCGGACGGCAGCGCCATGACAATTGGTATCAAGAGTCTACGGAAGCCGGAATAATTTTTCATGACGATATAAGGTCTGCAACTCGAGGTTTTTTGGTGCCCATGGAAGTAGCAGACGAAAGAAGTATATTCGTTTCCCGAAAATATCTGATTCATTTTTTCGAAAGAAGAACCGCAACCGGTCTCCGACAAATTGTGGCGGAAGCACTGTCTGGAAATATTTTTCGTGCCCTTTCCACCGGTGTTTTTCTATTTAATGAGATGCCAAAAAATTTCTCTTTAGATTTTCCTGGTGAAGCAAGGAATATTTTAATGCGTGCCATATCGGAGACAATCCACAACGCCATCAAATATTCCGACCCAGCCAAACAGGAGCGATGGGTGCGCGTCCGATGGGATCCTTATGCACAAGCACTTGTAATCGAAGACAACGGCATTGGCATTGCCAACGTTGCCCGCGTGGGTGAGGAGGGTTTCCGGGAAAAACGTAATGAGGAAAAAGGAACCGGCCGTGGAATCTTCCTGCACCGCCAGAGATTGGCCCAAATAGGCTGGCGGATGGAAGTCGAATCGCAAGTCGGCCAAGGCACCACCTTTATTCTGACCCCTCCTGAAAACAGCCCGATATCTTTCGCATCGACCTATGACAACCCGCGGACAACATGGGATCCAAAAAAAATGTTGGAGGATTGGACCGAAGCGAATGCCCTTCTTTTCAGCGGATTGCAGAGTGACAACATAGACAAAGCCCGGGGAGGATATCAGGACCTGACATTCGCCACTCTTTTCTTTCTGTTGGAATTGGAAAACCGGATTCGCAACACAACGGGGTTGGAGAGAACCAGACTCATTGCCGTGGCGCACCAGATACGCGGGATGTTTGACTGGGTGCATGAAGGCGATTACCTCCGGTTTTTGGAGAAGACCGCAACACTACCGACAACGTTGGCGGAATTTTTCGGCATCCCCATCACCTGGACGATTTCCTCCTCTCATGGCATTTCAAAACAAATGGCCTCCAGAAGTATTTCACTTCCGGGAGCACCACTCTCCTTGTGGAAACTTCAGAAGACGGACACCTTTCGCCGGGCCATGCAGTGGTTGAACCAAAATTGGACGGAAGCAAATTGGCCCGCCATCCAAGACGACATCATCTGGACTGCTTTCAATTCTTTTAAAAACATCCGGAAGACCCCTGTTGCAGAGAGATTTCACGGTGAATTTCTGGGAGAAGTTCCACTGCATCTATTTTTGAGCAGCGATCTTCTGGATAATTTTCTCATGCACGTTTTTGCGTGCTGGATGGATGATAAACATCTTGGGAACGCGGAACTGGCCAATACACTGGACACAGCTTTTGCTTTTCTTGGGGAGAACGAAGATGTCCGCAAAATTGTCTGGGCAAAAATCAATTTTAAGCGCCGTTCAATATGGCAAAACATCACGGAGAAACTGCATCAACGGGGTTATTCCAAAGCCTGGACCGTCTGGAAAATAATGTGGAAAGACGTTGTTCCTACATAAGCTTCCGATGCGCATGGACCGGCATTTTGTTGCGGACTTCGGAAATTTTTTCGAGGTCGATTTTGGCGGTGATGATCCCCTCTTCTTTTCCCGCCATCGCCAGAATTTCTCCCCACGGATCCACAATCATCGAATGACCGTGTGCTTCCCAACCGGCGCCGGTAATGCCCGTCTGGTCGGCGGCGATTACGAAACACTGGTTTTCAATCGCCCGCGCGCGCAGGAGAACTTCCCAGTGGGGGGCACCGGTTACGGCGGTGAAGTTGGCCGGTATGACAAAAAGCGAGGCGCCCGCCTTGCGCATGCAGGTGAAAAGCTCCGGAAAGCGGACGTCGTAACAGACCGCCATACCAATCTCTCCCCACTCCGTCTTTTCGATCGCAATCTCTTTCCCACACGAAGTGGTCTCCGACTCTTTGTGTCCACCGGCCACATTCGCATCGAAGAGATGCATCTTGCGATAGACTTTTCCCAACGTGCCATCGGCATGAATGAAAACAGAAGTATTGAAAGGAGGTTTATCGCCGTTGGTCTCGGCAATGGAACCGGCGACAATCAGGCATTGATGCTGTTTTGCGAGCTGTTGGATAAATTGAATGCTGGGGCCCGTGATCGGTTCAGCCTCGTTTTTTTTATCTTTCGATTTTCCGAGCCAATTCCAGTGTTCCGGCAGAACAATCAGGCGCGCTTTTTTAGCCACGGCCTCTGCCACAAAAGAAGCCACCTTTTTGAAATTATCTTTTTTGTCCGATGTGGAAGTCATCTGGACTGCGGCGGTGATTAAAGTCGTCATGATTAAAAAGGATAATCCAAACCGGTATAAACTTCTATTCCCTCTTTCCCATAGCCCACATCCACGCGCCCTACAATCGATGGATGTGCCTTTGCCCTGAATCCGATGCCACCCACCGGTTGCAAACTGCCAAACGCCATTTGATCCCAATCATCAAACACCTGGCCGACGCAGAAAAAGGGATCGATTGAAACATCGGTCTTCACATCCATAATGCTCCATCGTTTGATCACAATTCTTTCTTCCAGGTTCAGAAAAACACTTCCCCTCCCGGTGAACCGTCCCTGAACGAATCCCCTCAAATCTGCCTCGCCACCC
>JAUSII010000122.1 GCA_030648035.1 Deltaproteobacteria bacterium
ATCAACGCCTATCAATTATTAAGTCTCTATCACAAACAAAATGGCCAACCCTATAGCGCCGATCTGGAGGGTATTGAAAACATGATCGCGCTGATGCAAAAACAGGCGAGAATGTCGGGCCACCATCTGCTCGACGCCGAAGAAAATAAGGAAATTTCCAAAAACAGATATCTGGAGGCCTATGTCCACTATGTGACCGGCACCCGGGAACTGGAGAGGGGAAATTGTTCGCAAGCGGCACAGGAACTGGAACAGGCCGCCAGATTGGTGCCGGAAGATGCCCTTGCCTCCTATTATTTGGGCGAGGCTTATGATAAACTGGGCAGAGAAAAA
This sequence comes from Deltaproteobacteria bacterium, assembly GCA_030648035.1. Classification (GTDB taxonomy): domain Bacteria; phylum UBA10199; class UBA10199; order SPLOWO2-01-44-7; family SPLOWO2-01-44-7; genus JAUSII01. The sequence goes on from JAUSII010000122.1 coordinate 334, forward strand.
GCGGCTCTCAAAGCCAAAAAACATGCAGAGGAGATCAACCCGTGTTTAAAATAAAAGCAATGTCATTGCGAGCGAAGCGAAGCAATCCCGGGATTGCCACGTCGCCTTCGGCTCCTCGCAATGACATTTGGTTATGTACAATTGTCGCGCTATTATTTTTCTGTCTGATGGCCACGCCGGCAATGGCCAAGAAAAAAAATGTTCTCCCCTCCGAGCAGGCGGTCTTTCATAACAACCGTGGCATCAGTTATTTGAGCCAGGGCGATCTGGAGCGGGCCATCTTTGAATTTCAGACAGCGTCCGAGCTGGCCCCCGAATTTGCGGAACCTTTGAGCAATCTGGGACTCATCTACAAAATCCAGGGAAAAAATGAACAGGCGATCTCCTGGTTTTTGCAGGCCGCCGGAAAAAGCAAAACCTATGCCTCACCCCACAACCACCTGGCCGCCACCTATCTTGCGATGGGACGATTGGAGGATGCAATGACGCAGGCCAAAAAGGCGATCAAGATGGATCCCCTCATGGCCGATGCCCATTACAACCTGGGGCTCATCTGGCTTGAGAAAGACCAGAGGGAACACAACTCGAAATATGTTTCTGCGGCCGAAAAAGAATTTAAAAAAACAACCGAGCTCAATCCCAATCTCGAACCGGTCCACTTGAGACTGGCCGCCATGTATCGCGAACAGGGGAAATACGATTTGGCCATTGTTAGGTATCGGCTGGCGCTGGGAATATCAAATTCGGCGGATGTATGGGAGACGCTCGGAAACCTTTACCTCGAAATTGGCGACCCGTTCAAGGCGCAGAACTGTTTTCAAAAAGCCATCGAGGTAAGACCCGATTCCGAGGCGGCGCACATCCAGCTGGGGACTTTTTATCTCAACCAGAAGCGCTTCGACGAGGCGCTGGCCGAATTTCAAGCCGCAGTCGACATCAATCCCAAAAACGAGACCGCCTGGTTCAGGCTGGGGACTTTAAAAATGGATCAGGGGGAATATGCCGAAGCGCTGGAATTTTTGCAGAAAGCCAAACGGATCAACCCCAATTATTCGGACGCTGTCTATAATCTGGGCATCGTCGAACTCAAACTCGGCAAAACAGACCAGGCCAAAGCCGATTGGGAATATGTTTTGACCATCGATCCTGCCTGCGCCCGCGCGCAATACAATCTGGCATTGCTGTCGGCGCAATCGGGAAATATGAAGGAGGCCGGAAAATATTATTGCGGCTTTTTGCAAAATGCCAAAGGCGGTTTTCCTGCCGAAGAGGGATTGGCCAGAAAATTTGTGGGAGACAAAGGAATTAAATGCCAAAACTGATTTTGACGGAGACCGGCAAATCCGGGGAAAAAATTGTTTCACTCTCGGACGAGATTCGCATCGGACGCAGTCCCGACTGCGGCGTTACGCTTGAAGGCGACGGCGTCTCCAGAGAGCACGCGCAAATTTTGAGCGAATATGACCAATATTATCTAACCGATCTTGGCAGTGGCAACGGCACTCTTCTAAACGGCTTGCAAGTGAAGGCGGGCGAAAAAAATATCCTGCGCAACAACGACCGAATCACCATTGAAGATTACAACCTCCGCTTCTGGAGAACCGACGAATTTTTTGAGGACTCTCTCAAAGAGGAAGAAGAAGTGACTGACGCCGATATTCTGGAAGTCAAACTGCTAAAAAAAGTTCTGGATGCGGTCGATCAGGAAACAGTTCCGAGCCTCGAGGTATTGAACGGTTCCGCCGAAGGGAAACGGGTTTTCCTGACAGACGACACACAGGAAATTATCATCGGCAGAGATCCCTCCTGCGATTTTCCAGTCAACGAATATGTCATCTCCCGCAACCACGCCAAAATCGTCAAACGCTGGGGTGGCATTGCATTGATCGATCTGGAGAGCAAAAACGGAACATATGTGAACAACAAGCGGATCACCGAAGAGGTTTTGCACGATGGCGACCGCATTGCGATGGGAACGATTGTTTTTCTCTATCGCAATCCGCAGGAGATCAACATCAAGGAAATCAGCGACGGGTTGGAGAAGAAGCGGACGACGGAGCGTGAGGAAGTGCAACGGACAGCGGACATCGAACATCGAAAAGAGAAAGCAGAGGAAAAAGAAGAAGAGGCCGAGGGAACACCGCAAACCACGGAAGATATTTTGAAAGATATTCCCGGCGGATTAAAGCGATCGCCCGCCAATGACTATCCCCTCCCCATCCTTCACACCAAACGATGGTCTCCGATGGAAATAGGAATGATCGGTCTTGGAATAGCCGTCTTGTGTTTTGCGGTGATTACGCTGGTGAACTTGTTACTCGAATGAAAATTGGCGTGTGTCGTCTATCCTAGTGCCCACATCTTCCACACTTGGCGGCTCGGCTTGCAAATCTTCAAAAATTCTTGAGGGAGAAACAACCGATGGTGCATAAACTTGTTCGCGAATGCTCAAAGACGAATCATAAGCGGCAAGTCCTTTGGCCCGAACCAAAGCAGAGGCCACTTGAAAATGCGCCGCATCGACAGAAAGAAATCTCAAATCGAGAGCCAATGTAACATGACGCTGGTGTGCCGGATTGTGAGAATATCCATCAACCATACTGCGCCATCTGTCAGCCTGCGCCACCAGATTTTCCAGAAGTCCTTCGTGGGTCCCCAAAGTATAAAGCTCCACCAGAACACCGCGAGCCGCCTGTTCAAAAAGAGCCAGATCTGCAGAGGGAATAATCGTATCTTGACTTGTAGTGTCGATCAATTGCCCTGCCCCGGCCAAAAAAGTCCCGGCCAGACAGCCCATTCCCATATTTAAGACTTCACCTGTCATAAAACTGGCCTCCACTATTATTATCGGCAGTTTTCAAAAAAAGTTGCTTATGCGGCTATGGGGGGTAATTCAGGATCGCCATCGGGTTCATCATTCAGGTGGCGAATGCGTTCCACTAATGGCGCGCGCAACGCGATACGAAAGGGTTCTGCATGAACGTCTCTGCGCAAAAGGGCGTCGGCCAGACGAAAAGCCCGATCGGAAAACGGAGTCCCCAAACGAAAAGCCTGATCGGGAAACGGAGTCCCCAACTCCAGGCGAGCCAGTCTCAAAACGGCTTCGGCCTCGTCATCATGAATCCATCTGTTCCACAAGGTATCGGCGATTCTGTCTGGTGTTTGCAAATCGGTGGCGGGAAAATATCCGAGAAAACGTCCCTCACGCGCCGCCATTCCCAAAGATCTCGCATCCACGGAGCCACAGCTATAGAGAAAAACTTCCCCTCTTTCAAGCTGTTTGAAAACATCAGCATCACGTGCCAATGCAGAACCGTCAGCTACCAAAACAACCACTCTCTGATGAGCTCTTTCATGGACTTGGGTCAAAACAGAATCAAGATCATCCGATTCGCTGATCCAAAATCTATCTGAAGAATGTCCCCTTCCGGACCATCTCCTTTGCAAAGCATCGGCGATCGCATGACGATACGGAATATCTCTGCCCGCCACCAACACCGCCCAAGGTTGGCTGTTCTCTTGCGAAGTTGGAAGATCAGGCATGATGAAATCTGGATTTGTAAGGACTTGTTGCGCGGCATGCGCCAGAAACATTTTTTGGATGGAGAGCCCCTGGGCTGTCCGGTTACGAATTTCTTCGATCACCTCTTCCCAGGTTAAAACACCTTTTAGCCCGCTGGTGACCAGAGGAAACTTCATATCCCAAAGTTCCTCCGGAAGATGTTCCATCAAAGTCTCCAAAACCGGATCATAAAGATAACGAAAATATCTTGATCCAAGGTCGGCGTCTTCTCCAACAGCATCGAGCTTTCCACTCTGAATCTCTACCCCAACCACGGTGTCCAATGAAGGATCGGGATAACGATAACGAAGCGGTCGTCCAAAAAAAGTTCCTGGATTAATTGCGCTGGGACGAACTGTTGAAGGCGTTGTGCCCAACAAAGTTTCCCTAAATGCTTCGATGGCGGCATACGCCGGGCCGACATCCGGAAAAGCACCAGTAGTGTCGTGGCGCGGATAAAAAACGGCAAGGCCGCTGGCCAAGGCCTTCATGGCTACCCTGTCATATAAATCCGACGGCACCCACTTGAGAGTCTCCGCAATCTTTTCTACAAAATTAAAATAAACAGAAGGTGCCAGGGGAGGATTGGTCCTCTTGAGTGCATTCGCAAAAATAATCCCATGTTGATCTAACCTTCTTGAAACAGAAGTTACCAAGTCAGGCATGGCATCGAATTGGGCGCGAAAAACCCCGAATGCCGTATTGAAATGCTCAAAGGCATTCGGCGGAACCTGATCTGCCGGAACCGATGTAGCGGCAATCAATGCATCCGCCCCCTGAAAAAGCGCTTGGGCCAGAAATGTGGGTGAAACGGGGGTTACAAGCGACATGCGACGCTCTAAATCACAAGAGAGACTGTTAGGCAACCGCTTTTTGCAGAATTTCCTGCGGGAGGGTCACACGGGCGATCGGTTGAATACGGAGGTTTTCGGCCAGCTCCTGATACGACAAAACGGAGAGTTGTGGAAATTCGAGTTCGATTATCTTGCGGAAATATCGACGGATTTCGGCAATCGTCAGAATCACCGGCGGCCGGGCGCCGGGCGGAAAGGGGTGCGAGGCGATCTCTTTGCCGACCGCCTCGATCAGCTCCTGCGTGATTTCCGGGTCTAAGGCCAGATAGTTTCCCTTCTCGGTCCGGCGGATGGCGTTCTTCACCATGTCCTCCACTTCCGGGTCGAGCAGATAAACCGCCAGCGTGTTGGAAGAACCGGCATATTTGTGGGTCACATAGCGCTTCAACCCGGCACGCACATGCTCTGTGAGCATCAGCGTGTCGCGCTCAATTTCGCCCCATTGCGCCAGCGTTGAAAAAATGGTTTTCAAATCCCTAATCGCCACATCTTCCTGCACCAACCGTTGAAAAATTTCTGTCAGTTGCAAAAGTGTAATCACTTTGGGCACCAATTCTTTCACCAGCGCCGGATGCGATTTTTCCAACTCCGTCAGCATCGTCTGCACCTCTTGCACACCGAGAAACTCGTGTGCATGTTTGCGCAACGCGTGCGAGAGATGCAGAATCAGATATTCCGAAATATCCCACATGCGAAAGCCGGCCTGAATCGCCACATCTTTGTATTGCTGTGAAATCCACGTCACCACCGAACCGTCGATCGGGTGAATTGTTTCGGTGCCGGTAATATTGAAAAGCGACAACTGCTCCAGCGGTTCGCCCACCAGAATACAACCCTGCATGATTTTCCCCTGCGCGACCGGTACCTCATTGATGTTGATGACATAACCTTCTTGTTCCATATCGACCGTCTGGCCGCGCACCTGAATGCCGGGAAAATTCACACCCAACTCGTAATACAAACCGTGCCGCAAAAGTGGAATCAACTCGTTGATGAAACGCCCGCCGTCCTGTTTGTCATCGACATACGGAATAATACCGGAGCCGACCTCGAGCGAAATCGGCGAGGGCATGATGAACGGCAAAACATCGCCATGTTTCTTGACCGCTTTTTTCACCACCTCTTCTTTGGGTGTCTCCATCACCTCGTTGACCATCTTCTGCCGTGATTTGATGAGAAAGAAAGAGAGTGTTCCGAGCAATGCCGCCACAATAATGAACGGAATTTTCGGAAGCCCCGGCACCAGAGCCATCGAGAGAAGAATGCCGGCGGTGATCACCAGCGCTTTTGGATAGGCGGTCACCTGAGTGATAATTTCGCGCCCCAGATTGGAGCCCTCCGCCTCTGCGGTCACGCGCGTAACGACCACACCGGCAGAAACAGAAATGATGAGAGCCGGAATCTGTTGCACCAGACCGTCACCGATGGTGAGCAGTGTGTAGAGTTCCACCGCATCGCCCAATTCCATGCCGCGACGGGTGACACCGATGATCAGACCCGCCACGATATTGATGATGATAATGATGATGCCGGCGATCGCATCTCCCTTCACGAATTTCATGGCGCCGTCCATCGCTCCATACAACTGTGACTCGCGTTGCAAATGCGATCTGCGCTCAAGGGCCTGCTCAATATTGATAATGCCGGCGCGCAAATCGGCGTCAATCGACATCTGTTTGCCGGGCATGGCGTCCAACGTAAAACGGGCCGCCACCTCAGACACACGCTCGGCACCTTTGGTGATCACAATAAAATTGATGAGAGTGAGAATGGTAAAAAGAATGCCTCCGACGATCGGATCGCCGCGCACCACGAAATGTCCGAACGCTTCGATGACCGCACCGGCATCGGCCTGCGCCAGAATCAAACGGGTGGTCGACACGTTCAGCGCCAGCCGATAGAGGGTGGCGATCAGCAAAATGGTCGGGAAGGTGGCGATGCGAAGGGCCTCGCTGATGTAGAGGGCCACGAGCAAAATCACCAGGGCCATGGTCAGATTGATTGTGAGCAGAACATCGAGGAGCTGTTTGGGGAGTGGAACGACGATCATCGCCATGACGGTGATGACTAAACCCGCCAGAACGAGATCGCTGTATTTGCTGATAAACGAGTTAACCCCTGAAAATGGAAGGCCTTCTTGTTTTTCACCCGGTGGCATCTTTAATTTATCTCCTTAAATCACAAAGACTTATGCAAATTGAGTGCCATTTTAACATAACTCCATGGTTGCTAAGAAGCGGATACTTCTTGATCTGCATCAAGCAACTTTGGGGTCTCGTCCAGCCGAAAACAAGATAGATGACTCAACAACCCATTCGAACAGGTTCCTATGTGATTCCCAATGCAATTGAAGGCCATTGGTATCAACCTCCTATTGGAGTTGTTGCCTTTGATACCGATGGGGATGGCAAGGTCGATTTCTTTTTGAGAGAAGATACAAGCCAATATCTTTCTGAAAAAGATATCAAACCGAATATTTTGAAACAGATCAGAGGCACAGATCTCCGCCAAAGCCGGTTTGCTTTTGCACCAATGGATGATCGGGTGAAAACCTTCGTGGATGAAATGCGCCATGGCTCGATACGCGCGGGTGAATCACACGACGATCTGAAAGGCTGGCTGGCGTTTGGAGCCATCGCCGCGGCAGCGGTTGTTGCGCCGGAAGTCGTTGTAGGTGCAGCTGTAGCCGGAGTTGGCGCCGCCATTCTCGCCGATTGCGGATTGCCCGACCCGCGCTGTCTGGCAGTCGATTGCGCAGCGATTGAAAAGATGTGTGCCAATGGAGCGCCGTCCAAAATCACTTATCTAAAAGATATGAACGCCATTTTGGCAAATTTGGATGCAAAAGGAATTCTTCCCCCCCATAGTCAGGTACCCTATTTCGATATTATTTGGGATCCCGTCAGAAAGGGGATTCTCCTCCCATTTGCCAATGTTCTGATTTTTGAACCGGTGGAAGATCCGACTCAACCAGCAACCACTATCCATCTTTCACATGACCCTTTTAACGATTCTGGACCTCTTACCCATCTCGCCATTGCCCCCGATGGACAAATTTTTTTGGCAAATGATCACAAAATCATCCGAGTGGACAATCAGGGCGAAATCTCTACGATTGTGAAACTGGAAAATAGTTACGTTGCTGATCTTCTTAGACCAGAAATATTTTTTGCCGCTGAAAACAGCCAGATTCAGGTTGGCCAGTTTGATGTCGACGCCACTGACAACGCCAGGGACTTTAAAATTATAGGCATCGATACCCAAACCGGAGAATCGACAGACCTGCTAACAGGCGTAAGCGCCTATCTTGACAGATGCCAACCCTCCGGAAACGAATATTTTTGCAGACTCCAAGACGGCAACCATACCGATCATGGCTATTTAAGTTTTAATCTCCAAACCCGGCAAATAAAAGAATATCCCAACCCGAAAAAAATCATTGAAGAGGCTTACAGTGATTATTCTTTTGTAGATGTGCGATGGCTGGGGGCCCACCCATCAAACGGAGAGTCTCTGTTCAGGGTGATCGCGGCCAAGGACAACAATGAGGCCGATTTCGTGACGAGCATGGTTTCCATCAACCCGGATACAAACGCCATCACAGAATGGCTTAACACTTACAACATTGCCGAATTCTACGGCATCGAATGCAACCCAACGAGCCTTCTCGATTATGCGCAAAAAGACCCCGATGGAGCGATGCAATCCCTCAACAGCATGAGTTTTACAAACCTCGCCCGCATCGACGATCATCGTCTTCTCGCCGTCACCGCCGAAGGAAAAATTTACCAGATTGAACTGAAATAAAAATAGCGACGTAAACAAATCATGAAGTGATCGTTTTACGTCCATTCATCCCGCCTTCTTTTTTCAACCTCTTGAAATTCAAATGCAATTTTTCTGGCACAGCTTTTGCTTTGTTCCATGCGCATGGAGGTTTAAAAATGGACTGCGCACACTTGAATTGGACGGGCAAAATGATTGCAACCCTGTTGGGCATTTGCGAAGATCCACGGGACAAAGAAGAACAGACACTTTACATTCCGCCCTCGGCGAGAGGAGCCCGTCACGCCATGAGATTGATCGACAATCCCGACGGATGGGAAGCAAAACAGGATCTGGATAAGATCAACGCTGGAAGAAAATAAACAGGCTTCAGGCCCCGTGACATTTTTTGTATTTTTTGCCGGAGCCGCAGGGGCATGGTTCGTTGCGACCGGCTTTTGGGGCGGAGGGAGGGGCGGATTTTGAAACGGTTTCATTTCTTTCACTTGTGGCAGAAGCAGCGATGGAGCTGGGGGCGCGGTGTTCCATCTGCATCGGTGTTTTTTGAAATGGAAGATTCGCCACCGCTTGAGAAAGTTGCGGGGCCGATTCTTCCTGAATGCGCACGCGAAAAAGTTTTTGCAACACGTCGGTGGAAAACTGCTCCATCATGATTCTGAAAAGTCCGAACCCCTCTTTTTTATATTCCAACAACGGATCTTTCTGCCCGTAACCACGAAGTCCTATCCCCTCGCGCAGGTGATCCATCTGCAGAAGATGATCTTTCCAGAGACCGTCGAAGGTTGAGAGCAACAAAAACTTTTCAATCTGTTTGAGCACTTCGCGGCCATATTGTTTCTCTTTGACCTCATAGGTCTCCACCGCCGTATCAAACAATTTTTTGCCAATGGTTTCCTGACTCCATTCCTGTTTTAAAATGGAACGGACGGAAAAATCGATGTCGAAAACTTCGCGCACTTTGTCTTCAAAAGGTTTGGCATCGAAATCATCGGGATTGAATTTGAGCGGAACAAAAGACTCGATCAGGGCCGTCGCTTTTTCATCGATCATGTCTAGGGCAAAGTCTTTGGTGTCTTGTGCCGCCAGAATTTCGCGGCGGCGGCGATAGACGGTCTGCCGCTGCTGGTTCATCACATCGTCATATTCGAGCAGACTTTTGCGGATGGAAAAATTGTGCCCCTCGACTTTTTTCTGCGCATTCTCAATCGCACGCGAGAGCCACGGATGCTCGATCGGCTCGTCTTCTTCCAAGCCCAGGCGATCCATGATCTTGGCGATGCGTTCGCCGCCGAAAATGCGCAACAGATCGTCATCCAGCGAGAGATAAAAACGCGAACTCCCCGGATCGCCCTGCCGCCCCGAACGGCCGCGCAGCTGATTGTCGATGCGCCGACTCTCATGTCGCTCGGTGCCGATGATGTGCAGACCCCCCGCATCGGTCACCTCTTTTTTTTCCACCTCGCACTGAATTTTGAAAGTTTCGAAAACTTTTTTATATTCTTCCGGCGAAATATCCTGCCCCACTTTGGCGCGCGCCAGAAATTCCGGAGTGCCGCCAAGCATGATGTCGGTGCCGCGGCCCGCCATGTTGGTCGAGATGGTCACTCCCCCTTTGCGCCCGGCCTGCGCCACAATTTCGGCCTCTTTCTCGTGCTGTTTGGCGTTCAAGACATGATGCTTGACCCCGCGGCGCGAAAGCATTTCGGCGATCCGTTCCGATTTTTCAATCGAGATGGTGCCGACCAGCACCGGCTGATTTTTGGCGTGGCACTCTTCAATCTCTTTCACCACCGCCCGATATTTTTCGATCTCCGTTTTGTAAATCATGTCGGCATAATCTTTGCGAACCATCTTGCGGTTGGTCGGAATCACCATCACATCGAGATTATAAATTTTGGCAAACTCCGGCGCCTCGGTATCGGCGGTGCCGGTCATGCCGGAGAGTTTTTTATACATGCGAAAATAATTCTGAAACGTCACCGTGGCCAGCGTCTGGTTTTCGTTTTCAATCTCGACATTCTCTTTGGCTTCCACCGCCTGGTGAAGCCCGTCGCTCCAACGTCGGCCAGGCATGAGGCGCCCGGTGAATTCATCGACGATCAAAACTTTGCCATCCTTGACGACATAATCGACATCGATTTTGTAGAGCGCGTGCGCACGCAGGGCCTGGTTCACATGATGCAGGATGTTGATATTTTGCGGATCATAGAGATTTTTGACGTTGATGCGCGTCTCCACCTCGGCCACACCGGCCTCGGACAACATGACGGAGCGGGCCTTCTCGTCGATGGTGAAGTGGGTCTCTTTTGTCAAAAACGGAATGATTCTGTCGATGGTGTAATAAAGATCGGCCGATTCTTCCGCCGGACCGGAGATAATGAGCGGAGTTCTGGCCTCATCAATCAGAATACTATCGACTTCATCGACGATGCAGAAGTTGAGTTCGCGCTGAACATATTGCGAGAGATCATATTTCATGTTGTCGCGCAGATAATCGAAACCGAATTCGTTGTTGGTGCCATAGGTCACATCGGCTCCGTAGGCCCACTGGCGCTCGGTGTCGGTCAGACCGTGTAGAATGACACCGACAGAAAGACCCAAAAATTTATAGATCTGCCCCATCCACTCGGCATCTCTTCGGGCGAGATAATCGTTGACAGTGATGACATGCACCCCTTTTCCGGAGAGTGAATTGAGATAGGTGGGGAGTGTGGCGACCAAGGTTTTTCCCTCGCCGGTTTTCATCTCGGCGATTTTTCCGTGATGCAGGACCATGCCGCCAATCAGCTGGGCATCGTAGTGGCGCTGGCCCAGAGTGCGCATCGCCGCTTCACGAACGACGGCAAAGGCCTCTGGCAAAAGGTTATCGAGCGATTCTCCATTCGCAACTCTCTGTTTGAATTCGACCGTCTTGGCTTTCAGTTGATCGTCAGTCAGCGGATGAATGGAGGACTCCACCGCATTTACTTTTGCGACAAGGGGCCCCAATTTTTTGAGCTCGCGCTCATTTTTAGTGCCGACAATTTTTTGGCCGATCCAGTTGAACATAAGCGGGGGGAAACTAGAGGTAAATATTGCCGGATGCAAGGTTGAATTTAAAGCTGTTCAAGAATATAGCGAACCGGATCGACCGGGACACCATTGACGAGAACTTCATAGTGAACGTGAGGACCGGTGCTCCTGCCGGTGCTCCCGATCTGCGCAATAATCGTGCCGCGGGTGACATGAGCGCCCTCTTTCACCATAAGCTTGGAGTTGTGACCGTAAACTGTCACCAAACCATAACCATGGTCTACAATCACCTTGTTGCCCAAACCACCCTGGCGTCCTGCAAAAGTCACAACACCATCACCCGTGGCGGTAACCGGAGAACCATACGGAGAGGCAATATCAATGCCCTCATGAAACTGTCTGCCCCCGGTCATGGGAGAACGACGCGAACCAAAATTGGAAGTGACCCATCCGCGAATCGGCCAAACGGTTGGAACCGCAGTCCAGAAATAAGCAGTGTCGGGATTAAAACGATAAACCTCTTTCAATCGCTTGCCGATATCTTTGGCCTCTTCACCCAGATCAATGGCCTTCAAATCGAAAGCTTTGAGGGAAGTTTCATCAAAAACATCAGCCGTGTTCTGCATTGCATTGGGATCAACAGAAGCCAGCTTCAAGCTCGACGGACGGGAAAATTCTTTACCATCGCCATTCATACCCACCTGCACACCCTGCCCCGTGGTGTTGATACCAACAATGGTTTCCAATTTCGAGGCGAGCTGTTCGTTCTGGTTAACGACATCTTCCAACTCTCCCAAACGCGCAAGCACACGCACACGCTCTTTTTCATATTGACGACCGCGTTGGCGTAAATCTTCGGTGGCAAGATATTCCTGGCGATAATGAAGGAGGCCGTAGCAGATGACCGTGGTAAAAACAGCGAAGCCCGCAACAGCAGACAGAACGGCCACGACGCGCTCTCTGGAGATAACCCAGCGCTTAACGTGAGCCCTGTCTTTGGGGATGACGATAACGCTGTAACTTTCTGCGATTTTCATCAATTTTATCAAGCTGGGCCTCCGTAACATGGCAACTGCAACGCGTCAACCTTCAAGTCAGCATTGCAATGTCGATTCTTCGTCTTCACTTTCAGTTTCTTCATCCTCCAGGGAAATAGACTTTGCCAGAATGACGGTGATGTTGTCGTCTCCACCTCGCGCCTTGGCGATATCGATCAAATGGGCGCTAGCCTCTTTGAGAGAATGATGCGTGATGATGTCAAAAATTTCGTCGTCCTCGACAAGATTATACAAACCGTCGCTGCACAACATATATATATCCCCCACTTTGACAGACCTCGCCTCCACATCGACTTCCACCTCGTCTTGAAAACCGACCGAACGGGTGATGATATTTTTCAAGCGATGATCTTTGGCCTCTTTAGGCTTGATCATGCCAGCCCGGATCTGCTCTCCCACCAGCGAATGATCGGTGGTGAGCTGTTCGATTTTTTTGCCGCGAATGCGATAACCCCGAGAATCACCCACGTTGGCAACATAAATGCGATTTTTGCGAAAGAGCATGGCCACGGCGGTGGTCCCCATCCCCTGAAGAGCAGGATCATCAACGGCTTTCTGAAATATTCTATTGCTGGCGGTGACGATGGAATATTGGAGCCACCTTTTAAAATCTCCCGGTTTGATTTCAATTTCGTCCTGCAAGGTGGCATCGGGGTCTTCATTCAATTCAGTAATGACCTCTTCCACAGTTTTAACGGCGATCTTGCTGGCCAGCTCGCCGGCAACGTGCCCACCCATGCCATCGGCCACCATATAAAGCTCAAGGTTGTCGTTGATGAGAAAATTGTCCTCGTTCTTTTCCCGACGGCACCCGACATCTGTCATTCCAAAGCTTTCAATGCGCATATTTTCCCCGTCCGATTTGGCGAAACCTATCCTAAATATAAAATGTTGCAAACCCAAAATAAGATCCTCCGTAATATTCTTATCGGCCCCCCATCAAAAAAGTTGCTTGCATTTTTTCACATTGAATCGCCACGCTACTCCCTCTATAGGAGAGCCTATGTTTCACAAACTCCCGCTGGCTGAAAGACTCCGCCCAAAAACTCTGGAAGATTTCGTGGGACAAAAACATCTTTTGGGTCCGGGCAAACCATTGCACCAATTGATGGCCCATGACGCCCTTCCCTCACTCATTTTCTGGGGGCCTCCCGGTTCTGGCAAAACAACACTGGCCCGCATCGTGGCCGGCCATACCAAGGCGCGATTTCATCATCTCTCGGCGGTGCTATCGGGGATTCAAGATTTGCGTAATATTGTCAGCGATATTGAAAAACAAAAAGGCGATCTCTTCGAGCAACATCAGATTTTGTTTGTTGATGAGATCCACCGTTGGAACAAGGCCCAACAGGATGCGCTATTGCCCTACGTTGAAAACGGCACCCTGACGCTGATCGGTGCCACCACTGAAAATCCCTCGTTCGAAATTATAAGTCCGCTTTTGTCGCGTTGCAAAATATATGTGCTCGAACCGCTCGGTGAAGAGGATTTAAAAATCATTATTCAAACAGGGATGGAGGATTTGGGCCGCACTCTTTCCAAAGAGGCACAAGATTTTATCATCCAGACATCCGACAACGATGCCAGGCGCGCGCTGAACACGGTTGAAATTGCGGCATCGCTCACAAAAGAGGAAATCGGTCTCAAAGACGTGGAGGCGGCTGTGCAGAAGAAAGCGCTCGCCTACGACAAAAACGGGGAGGAACATTACAACATCATTTCCGCTTTTATCAAAAGCATGCGCGGATCAGACGCCGATGCCGCCGTCTATTATCTTGCACGCATGTATGAGGCGGGCGAAGACCCGCGCTTTATCGCAAGGCGCATGGTGATTTTTGCGAGCGAAGATGTGAGCAATGCCGACCCGGAAGCATTGCGTGTGGCGGTCGCCGCGTTTCAGGCCTATGAAATTATCGGCCAGGCGGAGGGCTGGATTCCCCTCTCACAAGCGGTGACCTATCTCGCCAAAGCACCGAAATCGAATGCAAGCTACATGGCCTACAAAATGGCGAAGGGGGATGTGGAACAATTTGGAAATCTGGCCGTTCCACTCCACTTGAGAAACGCCCCGACAAAATTGATGAAAGAACTGGATTACGGCAAAGGCTATCGCTACGCCCACACCGATCCAAATCAAGCCAAGGATCAACAACACCTGCCGGAGAAGTTGAAGGGAAAAAAATATTACGTTCCTAAAAAAACAATTCCTTGAGAATCGCGAGCAATCCAAACGCCCAACAATACCAGGCGAAATAGTGGAGATGATGGCGCTGTACCAAACCCACCATCCAGCGAATGGAAAAATAACCGATAACAAATGAAACAACAACTCCGAGAAGAATCGGAAAAAGAACTCCGTAATTAAGAACCGCCAACTCTTTGGCTTCCAAAAGACAGGCGCCTCCGATTGCCGGAATGGAGAGAAGAAAAGAAAATCGAACCGCCGCCGCCGGAGTCAAACCAATAAACAGCCCGGCGGCAATCGTGGTGCCAGAGCGTGAGATGCCGGGCAAAATCGCCACCGCCTGGGCAACACCGACTTCCAAAGATTGCTTCAACGACATGGTCTCAAGCGGAGCACCCTCTTTTTTTATCCAGCGCGTGGCCCACAGTATCACCCCCGTTATCATTAACTGAAAGCCGGCCCATGCGGCAGAAGCAAAACTTCTTTCAAAATAATCTTTCAACAAAATGCCGAAAACCGCCGCCGGCAATGTCCCCAAAATCAACCAAAGTCCGAGTTTTCTGGATGTAAATAAAATATCCTTCAGATCCTTGCGATAAAAAAGAACCACCGCGGCCAGAGTTCCAAAGTGAAGCGCCACATCGAGCGCCAAAAGAAACGCACCATCCTGGGAAATGTTCATCCATTGCTGAAAAATCACCAGATGGGCCGAGCTGGAAACAGGCAAAAATTCGGTCGCCCCCTGAAGGGCACCGAGAAAAACCGTTTTCCATATGGGAATAATTTCCAAGGTTTCTTCCTAAAAGAAAAGTTCTTTCAAAATGACAAACCCACCGACAGCCCAGCAATACCAGGCAAAGTTTGCGAAGTGTCCTTCTTTCATCAATCTCAAAAGCATCTTGAGCGAAAAAAAACCGACAACCCCGGCAATGATCGCTCCCAAAATGGCCTTACCCCATTCCTCCAGTGGAAAATGGGCACCCTCTCTCAGATCATAAATGACGGAACCGGCGACAATGGGAATCATCATCAAAAAAGAAAATCGAAACGCGGTTTCCGGATTGAGTTTCAAAAAGAGTCCGGCAGAGATGGTAAGACCGGAGCGTGAAGCCCCGGGAAAGATCGCAAAAATCTGGGACAAACCGATCAGCAAGGACTGCTTGAAATTCATTTTCCCAAAGTCCATTCCAATGCCATCGATCCGCCGCGTAGAATGCAATATGGTTCCCATAATGAGCAGAAAAATGGCGACCATGATCGTGTCGGAAAAAAGATCTTCAAAAAACTGGTGAAATCCGGCACTGACGAGCCCCGCAGGGACGATACCCAGAAGGAGGAGAAGACCCAGACGCTTTCCTGTGGCGACACCCAGACAGGGGAGAATATTTTTTTGTTCCAACTTTTTGCGCAAGGGGCTGATCCAGCAGGCCAGCAGTGACAACAGATCGTGGCGAAAAAAAACAATGGCGGCTATCAGCGTTCCCAGATTCAGAACGCTGTCAAACATGGACAAAGTTTTTGACGGATCCCGAATCCCCAGATAATTCTGCACGAGAACAATATGCCCAGTGCTCGAAACCGGAAAAAATTCCGTCGCCCCCTGAACAAATCCCAAAAGAATTGCCTTGAACCAACTTAATCCACCCATCGTGTGATTGATTTAAGGAAGCGACTATGGAATGTCAAATTGAGAAATAAAAGGGGGCCGCATAAATATTTCAAACAATCCCTTGACTTGCCGTGGTTGGAATTTTAGCATGGAAGCATGTCACGACGTTTTTTAATGCTCTTTCTCGGATGTTTGATGGGCATCGTCACCATCAACACATCGAATTGTTTTGCGGGCATGAATGCAGAGATGGAGTGTTGCAAAATTTTTTCCCACCCGACTCTCAATAATCCTTATAACAGTTGTTGCGAACCGCAGAACATATCCTCCAATCCACCCATCGCAAGTGAAAGATTTTTTTCGATCCATGGTTTTCAGGCCGATCAGACCCAGGCTGTTTTTTTAAGAGTTCATCAGCTTGTCAATTTGGATCTTCATACCTTGGCGATCCCCGACAATGAACATTGGGGCGGATCGTTAAAGCATCCTCTTTATATTCAAAACGCCCACCTCTTATTTTGAAATCCTCCTTGAACTTGGACCATGATATACATGGGATCAATAAGGAGGATTTATGCTTTGTTCCAAATATGCTTTTACAACTTGTCTGATCTTATTGGGGGCCTCTCTTCCGGCCTTCGGTGAAAAGCCGCTGACTATTGATGAAGCGGTGGCCGAAGCGTTGGGAGAAAACCCGAAGCTCAAAAGCGAAAAGGCCCAAGTCGATGCCTACCAGGCCAGAATCGGTGTGGCCAAATCACTCGATGACCCGATGGTGGGGGTGGAGTTCTATGATGTTCCCATGAACACAACTGATCCGACCAAAGGCAACGAGATCAACTATTCCTTCGTTCAAAAAATCCCTTTTCCGGGCAAGTTGGCCACGCAGGGCAAAATGGCGCAGAATCTTTATCAAGCCCAAAGAAGCACCTATGACGCCAAAATGCTGGAGACCCAGGTCAACACAGAACATGCCTATCACGATCTCTATTTCATCGATGGTTCTCTTAGAATTAACAAAGAATTGCAGGCTTTATGGCGGAAATTGGTGGCTTCTGAAGAGGGTCGCTATACTACCAGCGCCAAAAGTTCCCGGAATTTTTTAAAAACAAAAGTGGAATTGGATAAACTGCAAAGCGAGGGGGCGTTATTGGAAGCCAAACGCATTCGCGACCAGGCAACGCTTAATATTTTGCGCCACAAAAATCCGGGCGATCCAATTCTTCTGGCTGAACTGCCGACGCACGAACATCCCTATCCGACCTATGAGGAATTCGAAAAAATTGTTTTTGAAAAACATCCCGAACTGAAGGTGGCCCAGCATTTGGCGGAGGCTTCCAAAAACAACGCCTCTCTGGCCAAAAGACAAACGGCTCTGCCCGACTTGGAACTGCGCGGAACCTATGTACAGCGCTTTGGTCAAATAGATGCCTGGACAACCGAGGCGCGCATCAACATTCCATTTTTATGGGGAAAAACCAGAAAGCAGCTCAAAGAGGCCAAGGCGATGAGCAGAGCTTCTGAACAGGAATATATCAGCGTTAAAGATGAGAGACTGGCCGATCTCAAGCAATCCTATGCCCAATTGGAAAGCGCCAAAAAATCGTATGCATTGTATCGAACCAAAATATTGCCTTACTCCACCATGTCACTGAAGTCTTCCGAGGCGGCATATGAAACGGGCACGATCGATTTCATTAATTTTATAGATTCGGCCAGGGAATTTAAAGAGGCCAAACAGGGTGGGTTGGAGGCCTTTGTTGAATATCAAAAGGCGATCACTCATTTGAAAGAAGCGGCGGGGGAGGATTTTATGGCGGCACTTATGCAAAACAACCACACGGAGGAAAAATGAAAAAACTTTTTTGGATAGGCATGGCACTGGTTGTGGTTTTGACAGGGGTTTGGATATTTCGGGATCGTGTTCCACTCTTTCGGGCTTCATCCCCTGTTCACAAAGAAAACGTTGTACAAAAATATGTCTGCCCCATGCACCCGCAAATTGTCAGAGACAAGCCGGGGGTTTGCCCCATTTGCGGGATGCGATTGGAACCGGTAGCGGAAGAAAGTATTCAGGATGAGAATCAACATCCCGCCGGCTCTTTTCGTATTTCACCCGAAAGACAACAGCTCATCGGTGTCAAATTTGCCGAGGTTGTCAAAAAAAATATGCAGAAGGAACTCCGGTTGCCCGGTCGCGTGGCGTTTGATCAGGAGCTGTATGTCACCGAAAATGAATATGTGCAGGGGCTGATTTCGGGCGGAGGAGATGTTCTCAAAACCATTGAAATGAAACTGAAACGGCTGGGTATTTCGGATAGGGAATTACAGACGCTTAAAACAAAACGGCAGGCTGACACCTCGCTTTTTTTGCCGAAGAACGGCGGAGGTCTTTGGATCTATGCCACCGTTTATGAAGCCGATCTGGATGCCGTTGCTCCGGAGATGAAGGCCGAAGTGACCCTGCCGCAGGGAAAAGAAGTTTTAATGGAGGGGGTTGTTTGGCAGGTGACACCGATTCTTGATGCCACCAGCCGTAGTGCCACTGCCAGGATTCGCGTGGAGACATTGGCGGAGACAGTAAAACCGGAAAGCTATGTGACCGTTGTTTTGAAAAAAGATTTGGGAGAAATGCTCACCATTCCTGCCGATGCGGTGGTGCAAACCGGGGAGCGCCGGATTGTTTTTGTCGATTTGGGTGGGGGATATCTTGAACCGAGAGAGATCAAGCTCGGTGCCAAGGCACAAGAAAATGTGGTTGTGCAGGAGGGATTGAAAGAGGGTGAAAAAATTGTGGCCGCGGCCAATTTTCTGATCGACTCCGAATCGCAGATGAGAATGGCCATGCAAAACATGGACGGGCACGTCCACTAAAGGATTATTTATGATTGAAAAAATCATCTCTTTTTCCGCCCGCAATCGTTTTGTTGTGTTGGTGCTTGTGGCGGCCTTGGTGGTTGGCGGCATTTGGTGCATGAAGAATATCGCGCTGGATGCATTGCCCGATCTCTCCGACACGCAGGTCATCATCTATTCCCGTTGGGACAGAAGCCCCGACATTATTGAAGATCAGGTGACCTATCCAATAGTCACCGCCATGTTGGGTGCGCCCAAAGTAAAAGATATCCGCGGCTTTTCTGATTTTGGTTATTCGTATGTCTATATTATTTTTGAAGACGGCGTCGATATTTACTGGGCCCGTTCGCGCGTACTTGAATATCTAAGCAAAATTATCCCCAAACTTCCCGAGGGAGTCAAAACCGAATTGGGGCCGGATGCCACCGGCATCGGCTGGGTTTTTCAATATGCTTTGGTCGACAAGTCCGGAAAAAATGACCTATCCACGTTGCGCAGTTTTCAGGATTGGTCTCTTCGCTATCATCTGCAGAGCGTCCCGGGTGTGGCAGAGGTGGCCGGCATCGGCGGTTTTGTGCGGCAGTATCAGGTTAATGTCGATCCCGCAGCGATGGCCAGTTACAACATTCCACTGCGACAAGTCATGCAGGCCGTTCGCGACGGCAACGATGATGTGGGGGGCAGACTCGTGGAGATGGGCGGCAGGGAATATATGATCCGTGGGCGCGGCTATATTCGTTCTATTTCCGATCTCGAAAATATTGTTGTGGAGACGGCCAATAATGGCACCCCCATTCTTTTGAAACAATTGGGACAGGTGGAACTGGGGCCCGATATGCGCCGTGGTTTATCGGATCTGGACGGTGAAGGCGACACCGTGGGTGGCATTGTGGTCATGCGCCACGGTGAAAATGCTCTCAAGGTGATTGAAAGGGTCAAAGCCAAACTTGAAAGTCTGAAGTCGAGTCTGCCAGAGGGGGTGGAGATCGTCACCACGTATGATCGCTCGGATCTGATTTTAAAATCGATAGGCACTCTTAAACAGACGCTTGTTGAGGAAATTTTGATTGTCAGTTTCGTGATTCTTATTTTTCTTTGGCATATTCCGAGCGCTGTCATTCCGATCGTTACCATTCCAGTCGCTGTTATTTTGTCATTTATTCCGATGTATCTGACAGGAAGCACATCCAACATCATGTCCCTCGGAGGCATTGCCGTGGCGATCGGCGCCTTGGTCGATGCCGCCGTGGTGGTGGTGGAAAACGCCCACAAAAAGTTGGAGCGCTGGGAAGCGGAGGGGAAAAAGGGGGACTTCAGAGAAGTCTTAATCAAGGCCATTCAGGAAGTGGGCCGCCCCAGCTTTTTTGCTTTATTGGTGATCGCCGTTGCCTTCCTCCCTATTTTTGCACTGGAGGGCCAGGAGGGACGTCTCTTCAAACCACTCGCCTTCACCAAAAACTTTTCCATCGCGATTGCCGCTTTTTTGGCGATCACCCTCGATCCGGCGATTCGGCTCCTTTTTACACGACTCAAGGAATATCATTTCAAAAATAAGACGCTGACAAAAATAGCCAACGCAGTGCTGGTGGGCAAGATGCATTCGGAAGAGACCCATCCCATCAGCAAACGGTTATTCCGTTGGTATGGTCCGATGGTCAACTGGGTTTTAAAATATCCCAAGAGGACCATTCAGATTGCCGTGGGTGTGGTGTTGCTTACCCTTCCTGTTTTTTTCATGCTCGGTTCCGAATTTATGCCGACCCTCAATGAGGGGAGTATTTTGTATATGCCGACCACACTTCCCGGCATTTCTGTTACCGAGGCGCAAAAATTATTGCAGTCGCAGGATAAAATTTTGCGCTCCTTTCCAGAGGTAGAGCGGGTATTCGGTAAAGTGGGTCGGGCTGAAACCGCCACCGATCCGGCACCGCTGTCGATGGCAGAGACCACCATCATTCTCAAGCCAAAAGACCAATGGCGCAAAGGGCAAACGTGGGAAAAATTGATCGATGAAATGAATCAACAGCTCAAGTTCCCCGGTGTGGCCAATGCCTGGACAATGCCGATCAAGAGCCGCATCGACATGCTCTCAACCGGCATTCGGACGCCAATCGGCATCAAGATATTTGGGAGTGACCTCAAAGAAATTGAGAATGTCGGGCTGGAAATTGAAATGGCTTTGAAGGATGTGAAGGGGACCCGCAGTGTTTATGCAGAGAGGGTCTCTGGCGGTTATTTCATCGATTTTAATTTGAATCGGGAGGCGATGGCCCGTTACGGCATTTCTGTTGCAGATGCCGAGATGATCATCACTTCGGCCATTGGTGGGGAAAATATTGCGACCACAATAGAAGGGCGCGAGCGCTATCCAATAAATGTTCGCTATTTGCGCGAACTGCGTGACGATCCAGAAAAACTGAAGCAGGTGCTGGTGCCGACCATGTCGGGAGCGCAGGTTCCCCTTTCGCAGATCGCCGATATGGAAATCAAATCGGGGCCGGCCATGATCCGCGATGAGAACGGGCTTCTTTCTGGTTATGTCTATGTCGACATCTCCGGACGCGATTTGGGGAGTTATGTGCATGACGCCAAAAAAGCGGTGTCCAAAAGTGTGAAGATGCCGGTCGGTTATTCTCTCGTTTGGAGTGGACAATATGAATATATGCAGAGGGTAAAGGAAAAACTCAAACTCGTTTTGCCGCTGACCCTTTTTATTATTTTTGGCCTTTTGTATTGGAACACGAAGTCTGTTTTCAAAACATTTGTTATTTTATTGGCGGTCCCTTTTTCTGCGGTCGGTGCCATCTGGCTGCTCTTCTTTCTGGGCTACAATATGAGTATTGCGGTTTGGGTCGGCTTGATTGCCCTCTTGGGGCTCGATGCCGAGACCGGCATTTTCATGCTTTTATATCTCGACCTCTCTTATCAGGAAATGAAAAACGAAGGGAGAATGAAGACGTTGGAGGATCTCAAAGAGGCGGTGGTGCATGGAGCGGTCAAAAGGGTGCGCCCCAAGGTGATGACGGTGGCCTGCGCATTTACCGGCCTCTTGCCGATCATGTGGGCAACAGGTGCCGGCTCCGATGTGATGAAAAGAATTGCGGCACCGATGGTGGGGGGATTATTCAGTTCGTTTGGAATGGAACTTCTGGTTTATCCGGCGATCTTTCTACTTTGGAAAAAACGCGAAATGAAAAAGGAGGCCTCACTGTGTGATTGATTTAAGAAAGCGACTATGGAATGTCGAATTGAAAGCATGATGAGGGCGCTTAGCTCAGCGGTAGAGCATCTCGTTTACACCGAGAGGGTCGGAGGTTCGAAACCTTCAGCGCCCACACTGCACACATTATTTATCCAGATCGACAAACAAATCGGGCAGGAGTTTTTGGCCGGGACTCAAGGAATATTTTTCAAAATCTTTCACGCCCAGAGTGCGGAGAAAATCTTCGTCGATCAAAGTCTGTCCGGTGATTTTGCGACCGGTTGTTTTTAAAAGTTCCAGGGCGGCATCGGCTAGAATGTCCGGCGAACGGCTCTGCTTCATCCCATCTTCTCCCAACAACATTTCGATGGCGGCGGTGGCGATCACTGTTTTGGGCCAGAGCGAATTGACGGCGATATTATATTTTTCAAACTCCGCCGACAAACCTAACGTGCACAACGTCATCCCATATTTGGAAATGGTGTAGGCCAGATGATTTTTGAGCCACCGTGGGTCGAGAGAAATCGGCGGCGAAAGATTGATGATGTGCGGGTTGGCCGACTTCTTTAACCAGGGGAGCGCCATTTGGGAACAGAGAAACACCGCACGCGCATTCACCGATTGCATCAGATCGTAGCGTTTCATCGGTGTCGACTCGGCATCGGTCAGGCTGATGGCGCCGGCGTTATTGATCAGACAATCGATCTGCCCGAATTTTTCCACCGTCTGTTGGACCATCGCCTCCACCTGGGATTCCTCGCGCACATCGACCTGGATGGCGAGCGCAGAGCCTCCCGCTTTTTTTATTTTTTCAGCAACGGTGAAAATGGTTCCGGAAAGTTTGGGATGCGGCTCGGCTGTTTTGGCCGCCACCACAACATTCGCCCCCTCGAGAGCACACCGGCACGCAATGGCCTCTCCCACACCCCTGCTGGCGCCGGTGATGATGACAGTTTTATTTTTCATTATAAACAAACAGGGTTAACTGGGCCGCGCTGAAATTTCCCCCGACATTGGAAGCCCGCGCTTTAAGAATATGCACACCGTTGGAAAGGGATTGTGTATCGAGAGGAAATTGCCACGCCGTCAAATTCCCGCGCGCCGGTTGAAAAACGCCGTCATCCATCTGCACCTCCAGATTATAAATGCCGGAAGGATCACTGGCCGTCCCCTTGATCATCACCACGCCTCCCACACGCGCATTCTCTTTGGGTGCCAATATGGAAACAACCGGGACCGAACGATCCGAAAGAATATATAAGGGTTGGGCCTTGTTCCAGCGGTAGCCGGGATCGATCGCATCAGCCAGAGCAACAGAGCAGAAAAACAAAATCAAAATGGGAATATATATTTTAAATCTCATCGGGATCCTTCACTCCGTTCAGGATGACATCCTGTATATATAACAGATTCTTAGTCATCTTCAAAGGGATCGTTGTCGTTGAATGTTTTTTTAACATTATGACTGTCGTTATAATGTTCCGGAGCGCTTTCGTCTTTTATCTCCTGCTGATGTATCTGCTCCTCTTTCTTCTCTTGTGCCAGTTCCGGCTTGGAAACCTGAACATTATTGGTACCGTTGGGGTCATACTCCTCGATAAAAAACCAGCCGTTGTTTCTGCCGTAATAGGGCCGGACAAAAACCTGGAGCAGTATCGGCAGAAGTAGCAAAAAGTGCTTCATAAGGGTCAATTCATAATGGACAAAACGACATTTTAATGACATCCAAAACGCATGCAAAACAAAATCTGGATTTTTACCGTCACCATTTTAATCCTCCTCGCCGCAGGGGTATATATCGCCTACAACAAATATTTGTTCAACCAAAACTCGCCCGCGGGAAAAACGGTCCAGATCGACGGCTACAATGTGGAATATAGCAGTGACGGCCAAACAGCCACCATCACCGATCCCAAGACGGGTATCAAACTGATGACCGGAAAAGATCTGAAAATACCGGCCACCTTTCCCACGGAATTTCCAATTTATCAAAATGGCAAAGTGACTTTGATTTCTCCAGACCCCAGTTTTCCGATGCTTTCCATCGAATCAGCAGATGCCATTCCGCAAGCCATGGGATGGTTCAAAGAGGCACTCCCCAAACAGGGTTGGACCATCAGCGGCGAGGAGCAGGCGACGCCCGAGCTGGGCCAGATCTATTTTGGCAACGACCAATACAGCGGCGCCGTCACCTTCGCCAAAGACAAACAGAGCGGTTTGACCATGATCACCCTCTCCGCCATGACCGCCGAAGAGGCCCAGAAAATTGGGCAGGCCCAGTAATAACAGCCATCACATTAACCCCGAAGGGGCCCCTTTGAGGCAAAGTGAAGGATCTCGTGAAAATACACAAAAAATTGGGATTCTTCGCTTCACTCAGAATGACACGCCGAAATTTTCATGGATTTTGAGAGGCGCCGCAAAATAAATCTTGACAGCAATTGCATTCATGTACTAGTTCATGAATACACATGAAAACAGAACCTTTCAAAAATTCTATAAACGCCTTCAGAACCGCTAGATCCGCTGCGCCCTACTCACTTTCTCGTTTTGCCCTAGAAATACAATGGTGGGCTTAAAGCCCATTTCAACCCTGTCTTGATAAATATTTTTTGCCTTTTTTAACCATTTACAACAGGAGGAATTATGTCTCAATACGATTATACATGTTCAAAAAAAATACACACTTATGGCCCGCCCTGTTTCATGGGTGACAACAATGAACCACAATGCACGTACAAAACAACGGAATGTACAATATTCAAAGTTTTGCCTAGCGATACGATATTCGATAAATTTTTTTCGATGCACTGTTCTTCATTTTCACTTTTCATTGAAAATGCTCGAACCGCAATCAAAGGAGTTCTTACGGAACATAAAAAATCAACCCTGGCCAATACAGGAGTTGAACGACCCTGTTCTGAAATAAGTCTTTTTGACGGCTGTGGAAGCCGTGATGAAGCACCCATTTGCAAAAAATGCAGTGGCTCCTTTTAACCAATGGGGGTTGTTTGGTCAAAAGTGGAGAATAGAAAATAGAAAATGGAGGAACCCCGCCTTGCGGCGGGGTTGGTGCCCGGGGCCGGACTTGAACCGGCAAGGACTGTATTAGAGTCCGAGGGATTTTAAATCCCTTGAGGTTACCATTTCTCCACCCGGGCATTTTAAATTCTCAAGACACTGTAATGCCTTTAAACGTTTGCGGCCCAATGTTATGCAATTATTTTTATAACATGCAGATAAAACATTAGTTACTGCAGACTTGTTGCTAAATTTTAGAATATATCCGGTACTGGAATGATATTTTTCAAAATGGATCGTTCCTTTGGCTGCAAGAATCATTTGTGCTCTTTTTTGCAACCAAGTTAAAAAAGTTTTTGAGCCCGAATTAACCTTACAATACCACATTACTCGTCCTTTGGGCCTCACCCAATTTCTAATGCACCCATCTCCATCCAATACTCCTCTAAAAAAATGGGTGAATTGTTTTCTTGGGACATTCAAAGCGCCGAGTGTTTTACTTTTATTCGGAGTTAACCCTTGAATTTTCAGAAAATTGTAAAAGGATTTGGAACTGATGACAACTCGATGACAAAGTTGTTTATTACCATTCCATTTCCTGCAGACATTACCACTCAACTTCATTTCCACTTTTATCAATTCTAAAAAATCTTTTTCCTTGGAACTGATATCCACATGCCTTCCATCCGAACTCAAACATCCATCACTTGTAATTAATCCGACTAAATACCAAAGATTCTCCGGAGAAAGGTTTTCCCAAAAAAATGTCCTTTTTGCTCCCATTGAGGCGCGGGGCGGAGTCGAACCGCCGCATGACAGTTTTGCAAACTGCTCCCTTAACCACTTGGGTACCGCGCCAAAATTTGTGCAACAAATTTCACGACTTGTTATTCGCAATACGGTTCACACGTCTTAAACAACCCCATCCATGCCGTCAACAAACAAAAAAGGTTTCGCGAATTACTCCCAACACTGATAGGGTCCGCGCATGAGAAAACTTCTTTTTATACTGGTTTTGATGTCCTTTACCTCTCTTTGCATGGCAGAAGATAATGTGGAGATCGCCCCACAAACCGGAAGTGGTGGCGGCGGCCAAAAAGCCGTTCGCGGCACTCCCCAGGTAAAGAGCGGAAAACAGATGATGGTGCGGGGTCGGCAGTGCGTCACCTATTGTCCGGGCGGCGTTCCCACCTGCGCAAAAGAAGAATTGCGTTGCAAAAACCCTCTTCCGGAACAATTTCCGGAGTCGGCAGCAGACCGCTTTCCCAATTTGGATGCCACAGATCGGGCGATGCAAAATTAATTTACTCTCTTTGCCCTTGCCGACGAAGAACGCCCCTGCTAAGCAGGGCCAATGCATCGCCCCTTTTTTTCCATCCCCTGTTTTGCAATATTGTTGTTTGTCTCCCACACCCTTTTTGCCTCTGACACCACCGCTCCCTGGGAACCGCTCAAAATAATTGTCATCAAAGCCGATCTTGCTCCAAATAAAAAAGAAAAAGGCCCGCTGGTAAAACAGGCTCTGAAACTCGCAGGGGAATGCGTGGCACAATATCCGCATGAGGCCGGATGTTATTATTATCGCGGTCAGGCCATCGGCCTCCACACAGAGTCGCTTCTCTTTGGCTGGCAAAAGGAGGTCCGCTTGATGATCGCCGACTGGCAAAAGGCCCTCTCACTCGATCCCAAATTTGATCACGGGGGACCTGACCGCATGTTGGGCGAACTTTTCACATCCCTTCCAAAATATTTCGGCACCAAAGAAGTGAGACAGGATATTCCCAAAGCGGCATCCCATCTCAAGACATCCATCCAAATCGCCCCCGACTACCCGACCCAGCAACTCGACATGGCGGAGCTTCTTGTGGACCAAAAAAAATGGGAAGAGGCCAATCTCTATTTGAAAAAAGCAGAACTTCTTTTTCCACAATGTCAAAACGATCCCTATTATCCCGGCTGGCAGGCGACATTTAAAACTTTAAACAAACAAATCTTGAAAGGAGATTCCCATGGCAAGCGTTAACAAAGTAATTCTGATCGGCAACCTTGGCGCCGATCCGGAAAAGAAAGTGACCGGCGGTGGACTGACCATGTGCAATCTGCGCATCGCCACCACCGACAAGTGGACCGACAAGCAGGGACAAAAGCAGGAAAAAACGGAATGGCACCGCGTGGTGGTGTTCGGACCGCAAGCCGACAATTGCGTGAAGTATCTCGCCAAAGGGCGTCAGGCTTATATCGAGGGGAGAATTCAGACCCGCTCGTGGGACGACCAGCAGGGTGTGAAGAAATATATGACCGAGATTGTTGCAGATCGCGTGCAATTTCTGGGTGGCAGTCCCGGCCAGGGCACCGGCACCAGCACCGGCGGCTACAAGAAACCGACCGAAGAGGCCGAACCGTTTCCCGCTGAATTTGGCGGCGGCGCAGACAACCAGGCCAGTGGCGGCGATGACGACGTGCCGTTTTAGTGTTGTTTGGAGGCGGTGTTGAAGCGGATGCCGACGGAGAAGAGAACCGAAAAATCGACAGAGGGGCCGTCGGCCAGAATATCTTCCGAGAATCCGACCTGCCAGAAAAAGGGTTTGGCAAATCGGCCAAAACAGTTGTCACCGCGAACACCGATAACGAAATCCATCGGAATTCCATCCCACGTTTGCAAACCTGTCCCCTTCAGGCGCGGCGTTCCGCCGGTGAGTTGCACAATCGCGGCGGTATGTTCTGAAAAACTATATTCACCCGCCAGGGTATAATCAAAAAACGGCGTCTCCATCAGATTCAGAAATGCGTTATTGCCGCCGTCGACGAGATAATTGGTGTTGAGATATCCGTGCAGGCGCCGATACGATTTCTCCATCGCCACGCCAAAACCAAAACCGGCATTCCCCGACCCCAGCCCCCCTTCGGAATCACCGCTCGGAATTTTAAATCCAAACCGCCACGACAATCCCGGCACAAGTTCCCCTTCATGCAATAATTGATGTTTTGAAAACAGGGTGATGTCACCCAGATTTATTTTTTGGGAACCGGCATTATAGAGCAGACCTCCCCCGCGCGTGACGCGATAATTATAAACGTCATCGGCCACCTGATCTCTGCCGCCGTTGGGGAATCCGAAAAAATCGTGATAATTCTGGATAAAAGAGTCGAGAAAACCGCCGTCAAAATGAAGCAGAGGCACTTCGATCCCCACTTCCATATTCGGCAAAACGCCGTAGGTCGCCACCCAGCCGAGGCGCCAGAGTTCCATGTCGAGATTTTCTCCAAAGGCGGGGGTCGATTCTTTTTCAAAAATATTGGAATAGGCCGAATCGACGCGCAATTCCAAAACTCCTTTGGGCAACACCTCCGCACGCGCGGGCAAAAGTGTGATGGTCTGCAGATAAACCGGATTCTGTGTGCGCAACGTGAGCGGACCTTGAGGTGTATAGAAATTGGCGTGGGCCACGGCGGGCAGAAGCAGTATTGTCATTGCGAGGCCCCAAAGGGGCCGTGGCAATCCCGCTGTTCCACTGGATTGCTTCGTCGCTGACGCTCCTCGCAATGACACTTTAAGATGCATGGTGTGTGAGAAATCGTTCTGCATCTATTGCGGCGGCGCAACCGGTGCCGGCGGCGGTCACAGCCTGACGATAAATGGAATCTTGCACATCGCCGCAGGCAAACACGCCGGGGATATCGGTGGCCATGGAGGGTTGCTTCTTTGTGACAATGTAACCTTTGGCATCAAGCTCCAGCTGGCCCTTGAAAAGTGCGGTGTTCGGTTTGTGGCCGATGGCAATGAACAACCCATCGCAAGCCAGATCGCTTTTTTGGCCGGTCTTCAGATTTTTCAATTTTACACCGGTCACCTTGCCTTGGGCGAGATCCATCACCTCTTCTATCGCGCTGTCCAAAACGAATTTGATTTTGGGATCATCCATGGCCCGCTTCTGCATGATTTTGGAGGCTCTAAAGGTGTCGCGCCGGTGAATAATAGTGACCTTGCTTGCAAATTTGGCCAGAAACGTGGCCTCTTCCATGGCGGTGTCGCCACCACCGACCACCACCACATGCTGATTCTTGAAAAAGAAAGCGTCACAGGTAGCACAGGCCGAAACCCCTTTGCCCCAGAGTTTTTTCTCCGACTCCAGCCCCAACCACATGGCCGAAGCGCCGGTAGAAATAATCAGAGTTTCGCCCTCATACACCTGATCGCCCACCCAGATTTTAAAAGGTCTCTTGGAAAGATCGACTTTTGTCACATCACCTTGCAACACTTCGGTGCCAAAACGAACCGCCTGCTCTTTCATCAGCACCATCAACTCCGGCCCCAGAATCCCCTTGGGAAAGCCGGGATAATTTTCGACATCAGAAGTAATCGTAAGCTGACCGCCGGGCTGTGTCCCCTCGATCAAAAGCGGTTGCAAATTCGCGCGCGCCGCATAGACCGCCGCCGTACAACCGGCACAACCCGAACCCAAGATTATTACTTTATGAGACATAACGGTTGCGGAAAGTAGCCGCTACCTTTTGCAACGTCAAGAAGGGAATCTGTCATCTCGACTTTTACAAAAAAATTGTTTAGAAAAACTTTATGTCCTCTGTTCTCATTGCCGAGAAACTGACCCGTTGCTTCAACAATCTCTGTGCGGTCGATCATATCGATTTTGCGGTGCAGAAGGGGCATTGCTTCGGTTTTTTGGGACCCAACGGCGCCGGAAAAACGACGACGATCAAAATGATTTATGGCGCACTCACTCCCACATCGGGGAGCATCACCCTTTTTGGCCTCCCCACAATGAAAAACTGGCGCGAGGTCAAAAAAAGATTGGGCGTCGTCACGCAAAAAGACATTCTGGAAGAGACGGTCTCCTGTTGGGACAATCTTCGAATGCAGGGGCGCCATTACGGGTTTGATGAAAAATTTATTCGAGAGCGCGGTGAATATCTTCTGAATCTTTTACAACTCTCCTCCCGCGCCAACGACCCGGTCTATCAATTTTCCGGCGGCATGAAGCGACGATTGAGCATCGCCAAAGGGTTGCTCAACGAGCCGGAACTTCTGCTTCTGGACGAACCGACCACCGGCCTCGACCCGCAGGCGAGATTGCTGATGTGGAAAACATTGGAAGACATAAAATCGAAGGGAACCTCCATCCTGCTCACCACCCATTACATGCACGAAGCCGAAACGCTCTGCGACGATCTGGTCATCATCGACCACGGCAAAATCATCGCGCGCGGGGCGCCAAAATTGCTGATTGAAAAACAGGGGCGCAAAAATCTGGAAGAAGTTTTTCTGGAACTGACGGGAAGGGATTTGCGAAATGAATAAAAGAATCTGGTGGAAGGGAGTGTTGAGCGTCTGGTGGCGGAATGCGCTGATGTATTCCAAAACCTGGAAACTGAACCTTCTCCCCAATTTTTTCGAGCCGGTTTTTTTTCTGATCGGTTTGGGATTGGGCGTCGGCTTCTACATCCAGCAAATCAATGGCGTGCCATATCCTGTTTTTCTCGCACCCGGTCTGATCGCCATCGCCGCAATGAACGGTGCCAGCTTTGAATCAACCTACAACGTCTATGTGCGGATGAATTACAATCGCACCTACGACGGCATCCTGGCGACACCGGTCAACGAAAACGAAATTGTGCTGGGAGAAATGTTCTGGTCAATCACACGGGCCTGGATTTATGGCGGCGCATTTTATCTGATCACCTGCATGTTCGGATTGATTCCCTCGTGGTGGTCGGTCGGTGTTTTGGGAGTGCTGGTGCTGACCGGTTATCTTTTTGCCGGTATCGGCATGACCTTTTCGTTTGTCATCCCCGCGATCGATCTTTTCAGCGTCTACTTCACACTCTTTCTCACGCCATTGTATATTTTCAGCGACACTTTTTTTCCCCTGCAAGAAAGATTGGGAAGCCAATGGATGTGGATTGCAGAGCTCAATCCCCTCTTCCATTGTGTCCGCCTCACAAGGGCCTTCACCATGGGGGAGTTTTCGTCGATACTGATTTGGGATCTGATTTATATCATTGCAGTCGGCGGCCTCTTCCATACACTGGCCCTGCGACAATTTAAAAAGCGGATTCATCAACCGGCACGATGACAAATTCAAAAACAGCTCTTGTATTATCGGGTGGGGGCGCACGCGGCGCTTATGAAGCTGGAGTGCTTTATCATCTTCGCGAGAAGGTCGCCCCCGATCGGCACGGCTTTGCCATTCACTGCGGCACCAGCGCCGGCAGTCTCAACAGCTGTTTTCTGGCCGCTACCGCGCACGACCCCACGACGCAGGGAAAAAAATTGCGCCTGCTGTGGGAGAATCTTCGATCCTCCGATGTCTATCGCGGCGATTTTGGCGCCCTGACCCAACTTCTCGCCCGTTCAGCCGCCTACACCACCACCCATCTTTTCGGGCTGTCGGGCCTGATAAAAAAATGGGCCGGAGATGTCAAACCATTCCAGGGCATTCTGGATACCAGCCCCTTCATCCCCTTTCTCAAAAAAGCGGTCCCCTTTTCGCAGATTCGCACCAACATCAAAAAAGGACTCCTCGATGCCATTGCCATCGCCACCACCAACCTCGGCAACGGAAAGCTGGAGCTCTTCATCGACAAACAAGACTCGGTCGCCTACACCGGCGCCTATCGCATCAAGATCGAACCGATCGACTGGGTGCACGCCATGGCCTCCGCCGCGGTGCCCATCATCTTCCCTCCCATTCGCATCGGCCGATATTTTTATGTCGATGGAAGCATCCGCCAGAATACACCGATGAGCCCCGCGGTCCAGTTGGGGGCCGACAAAATCATGATTATCGGCGTAAAATATAAACCCAATCTCGAAAACTCGGGGAGTTTTCCGGCGAATGAAGAGAGCCCCTACCCCAGCTTCACACATATGGCGGGCAAACTGCTCGATGCCCTTTTTCTGGATCACATCGACTATGATCTGGAACAGATGACCCGCATCAATCGCGTGATCGAATGGAGCGAACAGTTGTATGGGCCCACTTATCTGGAAGACATAAACACCATGTTGCGAAATAAAAAAATCAAAGGCGACATTGCCAACCGGGGATTGAAAAAAATAGAGGCCTTCTCGTTTTTTCCGAGCGAAGATATCGGCAAAATTGCCTGTGAGCGGCTGATGAAGTTGAGCCGCAATAAGGCAAAACTCTCGCAGGTGGAGCGTTTCCTCCTCAAATTTATGGAGGTCGATCCCAAGGCCGACATGGATCTGTTGAGCTATCTTCTATTTGAAAAAGAATATATCGGCTCCCTGATCGACATCGGTATCAAGGATTGCAAGGCGAGAGAGAAAGAGTTGGCCCGGTTCCTGACATAGCCCCCATGTTTTAAATCCAAAACAGCTTGTCTCAAAACAGGACAATAAAAAGTTTCCTGCAAAAATCACGCGGGTCTGGGGTGGCATGTCCTTTGCATTGGTCCTGCACAAACAACCAAGAAAGGAACCATTTTATGTCTCAAACCATTTCCGCAAGCCAACTCTACAACACGGCAGGAAAGATCTACGGCCAGAGAGCCCAAGCACCTCTGGCGAAAATTTTAACCGAATACGGTTTTGGAGAAACCGTGGATGTTTTTCAGGAGAATCCGGGGGATGGAGCCGTCTCCATTCCATACGAAATATTTCAGGACAAGACTCCCATTCGGGGGGTTCTCCGTTTTGCATCAGACGGTTCCATTTATGACGGTCTCCAAAAATTAAATACAAGACTGGGAACCGGTGTCGGATCTTTGCTCGTGGCCTCTGCATTTGGTGAAGCGGAACTTGGAAGAAAACCGGCCGGCCTTGATACGCAACTTTTAAAAAGTGCCTTGAATCTGTATGCGTGTCTCGGTTCTAATGCTGATTCCCAATCAACCTGTTTGGGCAAAACGGATGGCAAGTTGGCCTCTCTAAAACGCACCCGCACAGAAAAACCGAAAAAACTGGAGGTCCAAAACGGACAAAAGGCAAATGAGAATAATAATATAAGAGACGCATTCAACCAAAAAACGGAAACCCTTTTGAACTTTGCAAATCAGGTGAAAGACATTTCCATTCGCGACCATACCCCCTGGATCATCCCGTGGGGCAAGAACAAGGACAAGGTCACCGAAATATTGGCGGAAGAACTCCCGATGATTTCTGCAACACGCTCGGACACTCTCGAAGGTTCGAGAGATCGTATCACACGGACAATGCAAATGATCAACCGCTTGATGGAAATTTCTGAAGGAAAAGAGTCCTGCGAAGACATTTCCGGTTGTAGCGTTGAGAAGGGTTCGGAGCCCTCTTGCAGTGCCGATTATGACGGCTACCCCCCGGTCACCTATTCCTATCAGGGGATGACACTCCGTTCCACCTCGGGCGGTTGCTCCAAAAAACAGGAGCCGATAAAACATGACAATCCCTGTGCCGGCGGCATGTGCCGAAATGAATCTCCAAGTGCCAATAACAAGCCAGATCCAAGGGACAGACAGCACTTCGGAAAATGGTG
Organism: Deltaproteobacteria bacterium; assembly: GCA_030648035.1. GTDB lineage: Bacteria > UBA10199 > UBA10199 > SPLOWO2-01-44-7 > SPLOWO2-01-44-7 > JAUSII01. The sequence continues at coordinate 33,971 of JAUSII010000122.1, forward strand.
GTGACCGAAGATCACTGACATAAATCAACTTGCCTCCCTTTTCCTTTTATGGTTCCTTCCGCTCGCACGATAAAAAAGGAGCGGACGATGACACGCAAAAAAATTGCATTGATCGGCGGGGGAAACATCGGCGGGGTTCTGGCGGAAAATATTGCCGCAAGAGAGTTGGGCGATGTTGTTCTCTTTGATGTGGTGGAGGGCTTGCCTCAAGGCAAATGTCTCGACATTCTGGAGGGCCTGCCGGTTATCAATTCTGACAGCCATCTGAAAGGGACCAACAACTACGCCGATATCAGTGGAAGCGATGTCGTCATCATCACCGCGGGCCTGGCGCGCAAGCCCGGCATGTCGCGCGACGATCTGCTCAATAAAAATCTGGAAATCATGAAATCGGTGGCTTTGAACGTGAAACAGCATGCGCCCAAAGCGTTCGTCATCGTCATTTCCAATCCGCTGGATGCGATGGTTTATACTTTTCAAAAAGTTTCCGGCTTTGCCCCCAATAAAGTTTGCGGCATGGCTGGCATTCTCGATTCTGCACGATTCCGCGCTTTTGTGGCGATGGAGTTGGGCGTGAGCGTCAAAGATGTGCACGCGGTGGTGCTGGGCGGACACGGCGACACCATGGTCCCACTCCCCCGCTACTGCACCGTGGGCGGCATTCCGGTGACTGATCTTCTGCCTGCCGATAAAATTGCAAAAATTTCAGAACGGACGCAAAAGGCCGGCGGCGAAGTGGTGGAACTTTTAAAAACCGGCTCGGCGTTTGTCTCTCCCGCACTCTCGGCGATCTCCATGGCGGAGTCGTACCTCAAAGATCAGAAGCGCGTGTTGCCCTGCGCGGCCTATCTGGGTGGAGAATATGGAATTAAAAATTATTATATCGGCGTGCCGGCGGTGATCGGCGGTGAAGGGGTTGAAAAAATTCTGGAACTCAAACTCACTGCAGAAGAGAAACAGCATCTGGATGCGAGTTTTCAAGCTGTGAAATCTCTAATCGATTCGATTCATTTATAAAGTGTCTCGGATCCTGCGCTTGTCCTGAATAGCGCACTTCATAATGAAGATGCGCTCCGGTTGCAAAACCGCTGGAGCCGACCTCGCCAACTTTTCCTCCCAAACCAATCTTTTCTCCAACTCGAAGAACACCAGGCCGCCGAAGATGCGCGTAGAGCGTCTCCCAGCCGTGACCATGATCGACGACGACATAATTCCCATAACTCCGACTCTTCCCCGATATTTTTATTTTACCGGGAGCCGTGGCTCGCACGAGGGTCGATGTGCGGGCGGCGATATCAACGCCTGAATGAAAATGGGTGCGGTGCAAAAGAGGATGGCGACGCAAACCAAAACCCGAAGTGATCCGTCCCAAAACAGGCCGTCCCTTCGGAAGAAAAGAAATCTGCTTCAAATCGGTCACAGAAGAGACCGAAATGAAGCAGGCCAAAATACTGAAGATCAAAATAAGGGTGATTCGCCTCTGCACGCCACTCTTCTTTGCAACCGCTGTGCCAGAATAAAAAAATGAAACAGAGTTGAGACACACTGTCCATTTTTTTACGAATGACGAGAATCCCCTCCCGTTTTCTTTTTAAAAATCAATCTCCCCTCTTTGGCACGCGTTTCGCATTCAGCAAACCCAACAAGGGGGTTTAACCATGACACATCTTATTTTCATGCGGGACAAAGAGGCTGTTCTCAAACGGCCGATCGAGGGCAACCGAATCACCATCGGGCGCGACACCACCTGCGACATCCAGTTCACCGAGCCCGAAATTTCCAGACTCCATTGCATTCTTGAAAGACAAAACGGTTTCTACCGGCTGACCGACCAGAGCCGCAACGGAACCTTCGTCAACCAGAAGCGCTCCAGCGAAGTCTCGCTTCGTCCGGGCGACACCATCGGCATCGGGCCGTGGTCGCTCGAAATTATTTCCGACCCGACTCCCGCGACGGAGGAGACCTTCGTCCATGAAAAACAGAAAAAGGGGATATCGCTCTGTTCCATGCTGGGGGTTTCCAAGGCGATGCGAAATGCGTTTCAACTCATTCGCAAGGCGGCGGCGAGCCATGCCACCGTCTGTCTGGTCGGAGAATCTGGAACCGGCAAAGAATTGGCGGCCCGCTCCATTCACGATCTGGGAGAGCGCCGCGACAAACCGTTTGTCGCCGTCAATTGCGGCGCCATCCCGCAAAATTTGATTGAGAGTTTGCTCTTTGGACATGAGCGGGGCTCTTTCACCGGCGCGACCGATCGACACAGCGGTGTTTTTGAAGAGGCGAATGGCGGAACACTTTTTCTGGACGAGATTGGAGAGATGCCGGTCGATTTGCAGACGCGTCTCTTGAGAGTTTTGGAGACGCAAACCTTGAGACGCGTGGGAGGCAAGAGCGATATCAAGGTGAATGTCCGGCTGATCGCCGCCACCAATCGCAATCTGGACGAGATGGTTGCCGACGGAAGTTTTCGGCGCGATTTGTTTTATCGTCTCTATATTTTTCCGATCACACTCGCTCCCTTGCGCGAACGACGAGACGATATCCAACTCCTCGCAAAACATTTTTTGCAGATGCTTTCACCAACGGGGGAACAATGTTCCCTTTCGAATGAGGCCATCACCAAAATGGAAAGCCACGACTGGCGCGGCAATGTGCGCGAACTCAAAAATGTGATCCAGCGCGCCATACTCCTTTCAAAAAATAAAAACATTTCCGCGAAAGAGATTGAATGTTCCCCGCCAATACAAACCGCCGTTGAAATGGGAGAGTTGAATCTGGAGGATCAGGAAAAATGGTCGATCATCGATGCGTTGAAAAAAACGAGGGGGAACCAAGCCAAAGCCGCCCGCCATCTGGGGATTGCCCGCACCACGCTCGCGTCCAAACTAAGACGCCACAAACTGGATACGAAGAATTGGCGCTAGTGTCATTGCGAGGAGCGAAGCGACGTGGCAATCCCGATGATTACCGGGATTGCGCAGCAATGCTCGCAATGACATCACTTGTGCGCATTGATATAAACTTCCCGCGCCCTGTCGAAGGCGAGCTGTTGAATTTGCTGGGGGGCCACTTCAAACAGATCAAAAACCTGATCGATCGGAAAAGTCAAGAGCGTCACCTCGGTGATGGGCCCGCCTTGCTGGGCGCGGTTGGAACGACGACCCGCCAGCGCATTTTCAAAATCTTCCCAGACATGAAAAATTTTCATCAAGACCTGGTCGTTGCGGTTGGCAAGAAAATTTCGAAGGTTGTAGCTCTTTTCCAGATAAACAATATCTGCATTGGAGGGTTGCCATTGAATCCGCCCCTCGTCATCGACCTTGTTGGGAATCCCCAACTCGGTCATCCAGGGCAAGTCATCCCCCACTTTCAGATCGAAATCGAGAAGGGTTGCCGTTTTCTGCTTTTCAATGGGTGTCTCAATCGCCATAAAATAGACCTCTCTCTCCTTATTATTATCGGCAGGCGGGAGGGCAAAAGTTGCGCCTAGCTGCCCATTAACTTTAAGAACTCTTTTTCGCTTAAAATTCGTATGGTTACACCTGATTGTTGAAGCTTTTCTACCTTCTTTAATTTCGACCCCGCCCCGCCTCCATCCCCCACCACCAGAAAGTCGAGTTGCGAAGAGACCCCACTCGCGGCGGTTCCCCCCTTCGATTCCACCAGCTCTGTCGCTTTGGAGCGCTCCATCGACACCATCGACCCGGTGAAAAGGAACGATTTTCCGGCCATTGGCCCCGTCATTTTTCTGGCCGAGGGTTTTTCGAGTGTGACGAATTTTAAAAGGCGTTCGATCTGCGGTTTCTTCTCTTTTAACCCCTCCACGACCATCGTCGCAATTTTTTCCGCCAGAGTGTGAATTTCCGACAACTCCTCTATTGAAACTTTGAAGAGGGCATCGAGTGTATGATATTTTTCCGCCAGAATTTTGGAGACATGTTTTCCGAGTTCTGAAATTCCAAAAGATCGCAAAAAAACTTCGAGCGGCAGTTTTTTTCTCGACTCAATATTGGCGATGAGTTTGGCGGCGAGCTTCTCCCCCATTCTTTCCAGAGCGATAAGGTCTTCTGTTTTCAATTTATAAAAATCGGCCGGCTCCTGCACCAAGCCCTCTTCATAGAGTTGCTCAAGATGTTTTCTGCCGAAGCCGTCGATGCCGACCACCTTCACAAAATGATTCAGCTCCCCCACTTTGCTCACCGAACATTTTTGCGGATTGGTGCAATAGAGAAAATCGTCTTTCAGTTCGACCGGAGCGCCGCACGAGGGACATTTTCTGGGAGCATGCAGACTTTTTCCACCGCCGTGAATCACCTTTTCGATATTGGGGATCACCCCGCCACGCCGGACCATCAAGACTTTGCACGGGATCGTGATCAGAAGTTTTTTGGCGAGACCAAAATTATGCAGACTCACGCGCGTGACGGTTGCGCCCGAGAGAATCACCGGATCAACCAACCCCACCGGCGTAATCGTCCCCGTGCGCGAGACGCTCCACAAAACATCTTTGAGTGTCGTCTCTCCGGAGTCACCCTGAAATTTGTAGGCGATGGCAAAACGGGGATGATGCGCGGTGACTCCCAGCTCGTCTTGCTCCGATATTTTATTTACACGAAAGACAACGCCATCGGTTTCATAATCTTTAAGCAGGCGATCTTTAAAAAAAGTTTCGTAGGCCTCCTGCATCTTCGCTTTTGGAACAAGCTCTCCTTCTGCCACTTTAAATTTATTTTTCTCCAGCAGTCGGCGCTTCTCCACTTCTGTTTTGCAACCGGCATGGAGAAGATCATACGCGAAAAAAGAGAGCCGATAGCCTCCGGTTTTTTCGGGGTCCTTCTGTTTGATCGCGCCCGCCGCAAGATTGCGCGGGTTGGCAAAAGTCTCGCTGAATTTTTTGAAAACGGAGAGCGGCATATAGACCTCGCCGCGCACCTCCACATTTTTCAAACCTGTTTTTTGCGGAATCGAAGAAATAAATTTGACATTGGGCGTGATGACCTCTCCCTCTGTTCCCGAACCGCGCGTCAATGCAACCGACATCGCACCATCCGAACCATAGAGCAGAGCCACCGCACAGCCGTCAATCTTGGGCATCGCCACCACATCGTCATCAAACTTGTCGGCCCAGCGCAAAAGATCTTCCTCGTTGTAACATTTGTCGAGCGAGAGCATCGGCGTCTGATGCGGCATTGTCTTGGCGGCGACAGGAACATCGGACCCGATCTCTTCCAGCGCCGGAGAATCGGGCTTGAGCTTTCTTAAACTTTCAACGAGACGATCAAACTCTTCATCCGAAATGACGGGCTTGTGCGCCACAAAATAGAGCCGGTTATGCTTTCGCACCTCTTTTTCAAGTTGGGGAATCGATATTTTTTTCATATTAATTTGTCATTGCGAGGCCCGAAGGGCCGTGGCAATCCCGTAGACGCCGGGATTGCTTCGCTTTGCTCGCAATGACAATACGGTAATTTATCACGATAAAATTTTATCCGCTTCCGAAAAATAGTTGAGCGCCACCAGACGATCACCCCACTCTGTGCCGAAACGATAGATGCTTAAAGAACCGTTATCACAACCGAGCGCCTGAAGATGATCGAGCGGCATGTCGAGATAGTGGAGCAGAATCATCTTGATGACATCGGCGTGCGAAACAACAACCACCCTCTGACCCTTGTGCGTCGCGCGCATTCGCTCAACCGCATCCACCGCACGCTTCTGCGCCGTCTTCACCGACTCACCACCGGGAATTTGCACGCCGGAGGCATTGGAATGATAATCGCTAAAAATTTTGCCATGCTGCTTTCGAACTTCCTCAAAAGTGAGCCCAACCCAGTCTCCGTAGTGGACCTCCGCAACCCCGGGCTCTTCGATAACGGAGAGGCCCTTTCGATCCGCGACCAAAATCTGTGCCGTCTCTTTGGCGCGCAACATGGGGCTCGAATAAACGGCATCGATCTCCATTTTGCAAAGCCAGTTTTTGAGATCCCCCGCCTGTTTTTTGCCAACATCGTTCAACGCGATCGGATTGTGGCCCATCACACGACGAATGACGTTCCAATCGGTCTGACCATGGCGAACAAGAAGAAGATCGAGTGACATAGGGATATTTTTATCGGCAAAAGCGCCAAAAAAGTAAAGAGTTGAAACTTGCCACCATTTTGGTAAAGGAGGTCGGCTTGAAAATCCCCCGCTCATGCTGAGCTTGTCGAAGCATCGAAGGGTGTAACTAATGGTGGCTATAGTGTAAGGGTTAGCACAAGAGATTGTGGATCTCTTTGTACGGGTTCGAATCCCGTTAGCCACCCCAAAAGTGAAAAGTCAAGACTTGGACTTCACCCCTTTATGTGTGACTCCGATCTAATAAAAATAGTTGTGACATCGTCGCTCACACTTTTTGCGACACTTTTTGTTGCATACTGTTCTCAACAATGGACTCTCAATGGTCAGAAGGAGCTAAAAGATAAAGAGGCGAGACAGCTCGCGTTTAGCGAGTTAATGGGTCTCAAGCTCATACGTCAACAGTTGTTCCTGAGTCGTTTTGAAGCTGTCGCCTATTCTGACTATCACGAACAAAGATGGCAACTTCAAGGCGCCCAAAAGGATTCTCTGGATTTTTCAGAAGCAACCCGATGGCAACACAAGGCAGAAGATTTTGTCCAAGACATCTCAAGTAACACTGAAAAGCTCTTCAACGTTCTCGGCAGAATAACCATTCTCTTTCCAGCAACTCCAGAGATAGATCAATTGATTGAGAAACTCTATAGATTTAAGACCCCAAAATTTAATGTAGAGGCAAAATCGATACAGGATTTGAAAAATCTAGAAGGCTGGAAGCTGGCTGTGACACTAGACCTGCAAAAGATAGTGGAGACCGAATACGGAAAGCCATTTGATGATTTGGTGACATACCTAAAACCCCAACTTCTTCAAAAGAACTGTAGATGAGCGTTTTCGTAAAAAAACCACCTCTAATGATAGAGTTCCAACTTATAACCCTCTTGATTATTCACAAAAGCAAGGCGGAACTTGTCAGTTCTCTACTGATTGCGGTATAGGGCAGAAATGCCTTAAGGAAAGTGGGCAGATATATGGTACATGCATATGAGGCCAACCATGAACGTGCGATGTTTATCGTTAAGTTGACGATTCTTGTTTTCCTCATTATTCAATGCGTGCTTGCGTTTGGATGTGCTGGCAAACAGGTAGATTTAGTAACCGCTAAGTATACCAGCAATGACTATCCTCTTGAATATGACATAGGATTGGGAACGCTAATTTTAGAGAGGCAAAAGATTTTGAGTGGGGATAAAATTGATTCCAAAAGAAACCAGAAAAATTTAGCAGTACTTCAAGAAATAACCCAACGTCTTGCAAAGGTAAGTCATTATCCACAATTTCCGTATGAAGTTCATTTAGTTGATGCTGATGTTAATAATGCGTTCTGCGCTCCGTGCGGAAAAATTATAGTTTATGAAGGTCTATGGAATCCTTCGACTGGGTTAGTAGAACAAGGGAATAAGGCCCAACTCGCCGCTGTTTTGGCCCATGAAATTGCACATGCAAATGCACGACACGGCACAGAAGGTTTGACGCGTCATGATTGGATAAACGTATGGGTTTCTGGTTTGACAGGTGGCATTGCTGGAGCAACTGCTGGTACAAGTTACGCAAGCTGGGGGCAATTACTCAACAGTGCTATTTCCGTTACTGGCGAAGCAATAATTCCAACTTATTCACGAAAAGATGAGCTTGAGGCGGATCAAATTGGCCTGATGTATATGGCACGGGCTGGTTATGACCCAAATGAAGCAGTTAAGTTGTGGGAAAAAGCAACAAGTGCAATGCATAATGATAAAAAAAGTGTTTTTGCTACGCATCCCACAGATGGCACACGTGCTTCAAAGCTCAAAGAACAAATGCCGTCAGCAATGTTGTACTACAATGATTCCAAAAAAGGAACGACGCCCGCAACCTATAAACTATTGGCCAACATCAATCCTGATATATACGATGTAAAACATGACTCCTGCAGTTTTAGATATAAGCAAATTGCATTGGTCGATAACAAAAGCTACATTGCCACTCTCATGGATCATCTAAAGAGAAAAAAGAGTCAAACAAACGATCCTATTATGAAAAAAGAATTGCAAAATAGAATCGCCAATCTACAGAAGCACGGCCGCATAACTTTCTACCAAATCAATCCCAATTCCATTGGCGATGGGAAAAATGAATTTTATCAATATCCCGCTGATGACATTGAAAATCCAATGTATGTTGAGATTCAGCCATCTGGAGAGGTGTTCTTATCGAGCGCCGCGGTGAGACCTCGCCATGTATGTAGAGGAATGCTGCCTAAACAATTTAATAGTCAGACAGAAAAGTTTCTTTGCACTTGGGACATTGACGGCAGAACTCCTATAAAATCCTTAAAGAGGTGTGAATTCTCTGTGCTTAGACGAGCAGCAATTGATAACAATGCAAAAAAATAAAGAAAAAAGAGATCCACGGAGAAAGATAGGCCATCATTAAAACGACCATTTCACTACACCTTTCGTCCAAAATCCGTCGCTCATTTTTATAAAACCCCGTCACCACTCAATATAATCCATTTCACGGTTGGCATGCGGATTGCTTAGTCAACAGGCGGGAGGAAATTATTATGACAGATATTATTCCTGTGGAGCGTATTGAACAGACGATTCTTCTTGTTAGGGGACAGAAGGTCATTATGGATGTGGATTTGGCCATTCTCTACGGAGTTTCTACCAAACGACTTAATGAGCAGGTCAAACGCAATTTGGAACGTTTTCCCCACGATTTTATGTTTCAATTGAATTCGAGAGAAATGGATGAACTGGTCGCAAAATGCGACCGGTTCAAAAACCTGAAACATTCTACTGTATTGGCACATGTTTTTACCGAACATGGAGCGCTCATGTTGGCAAATCTCTTAAAAAGTCCGATAGCGGTTCAAGCCAGCATTCATGTCGTTAGAACTTTCATTAAGCTACGAGAAATATTAGCCACCCACAAAGATCTTGCCCGCAAATTGGCCCAATTAGAAAAAACATATAATCATCAATTCAAGATGGTTTTTGAAGCGATTCGTCAATTAATGGAAACACCAACACCAAAGCCCAAGAATCCGATCGGATTTAGAAAGTGAATCGCTATCTCTTCCGGGACAAGACCGGTTCTTGACAAGCCTGATTCGCTTATTTAGATTTCAGATGAAAGAAAAAGGGGTCAAGTTGGACTTTTCACTTTTGAAATTCATCAGCTATGGACAGGAAAAAATTTAAAATTATTTTACGATGATGCCGGTTTTGTCCCCCTAAGGGATGCCCCCAGTCAAAAATCAGCAATGCCCTGATGGTCTCTCGCTCGGTTTGTGTTATTTTTTAAAAATAAGTTCGTGCAAACCATTCAGTATTAACCAGGGAGGCATTATGGCAGGAGAATTCGATAAAGCCAAAGGGCGCATTAAAAAAGCGGTCGGGGAGTTGATAGGGAATGACAAGTTGAAGCGCGAAGGTTCGATCGACAAGTTGTCGGGCAACATAAAATCAGGAGTGGATAAGGTCAAAAAAGTTTTGGAAGGAAAGAAAGTCTAATCAAGAGAATTGGTTTTTGTGTCGGCATGCTTAATGTTTACAGGTTATGTCTGGCTTGAAAACGTTTCCGCTCATGTGGATTTTGGTATGCAGGTCTTTGCCGTTTTTTGCCAAGAAATTAGCGAGGCCTTCTTCAAGATTGAGAAATGTTTTTTTTGCTTTTACCACCTTGCCGTCAAATAGCACTACGTCAACATCAACATCGATCTGGGTCGTCTGCACCCAACCTTTTGCCTGAATATTGGCCATTCCCTCTATGGCAGTATACCCGCATATGAGGCTGATTTTCGGATTGAGCTCTGCCGCTGGAACACGGCTGATCTGAATTTTCTGAAAATCAAAGCGCAATGGCAACAGCTGAAAAGTCCCTTTTGCCTCAAGAGGAGCACTTTTAGAGGAACCCTCAATGATGAACGAGATTTTTGCGAAGCCTGTGAGTTCTGTCTCCACTTTTGTCAAATGAACGGAATAGGGGAAAAGAAAAAAATTCCCTCCCCACTTGATAAAAAAATTCCGAAATAAAAAAATAGAAAACAGGAGCAGACTGACAACAGAAAAAACAGCAATGTAGGTTTTCATTTTCATTTTCATTTTCATTTTCAAATTTTAAAGCTTCCAAAATCAAAGCCCACGTTAACCCCTTTGCCCGATCCTGTTAAGGCCAAAGAACACTGACCCCTTTGGCTCTCAGGGCATCGATTTGGGAGGAGGGAATTTGGGGGTTACCTTCAAGACCTACAAGATCATCACCGTGATCCAATCCACTATTGCTAATAAGAGGATTGATATCTGAAATTTGATTTTCAGTCAGGAGAAGTATGTGTAAATTAATAAGCGACGAGAGGGGATTTAAATCTGATATTTGGTTCCCATTAAGAACAAGCGAATACATATTAGTAAGCGCTGAAAGAGGTGCCAAGTCTGATATCAGGTTTTCATGAAGGGTGACTCCGGACAAATTAACGAGTGATGCGAGAGGAGACAGGTCTGATATTTGATTATTGTGAAGCACTAGCCCGCCCAAATGTGTGAGCGGCGAAAGAGGGCTGAGATCTGCAATCTGGTTGTGATCCATATCAATGTTGATCAAATGAATAAGCGATGAAAGGGGGGATATGTCCTGTATCAGATTGTAAGAAAGATAAAGCTCGGTAAAACTGGCACTGGTAAGCGACGCAAGTGGGCTTAAATCCGATATTTGATTTCTCATAAGACTAAGCCGACGCAAATGAACCAGTGGCAGAAATGAAAGTGGGGACAAATCTGATATTTGGTTTTCATCAAGGCTCAATTCATAGAGAAGATTAGCAAAACATTCCAAGCCTGACAAATCCTGGATGTGTTTCCCATGTAAGCCAATCCACAAGCCTGCGCTTGTTCTGTTTAATGTATCTTGCAATGTGAGATCATCAGTCGGGCCTTTTTCTAAACCTTGTCTTATTGCATTCAAAAGATTGGAATCTGCAAATGCATCGGTGATAATACCATCTCCATCCGGATCACAGTGTGTTCTGATATTTTGAGGAACAGTACAAACAAACCCCTCGTCTATTGAGACATTACAGTTATCATCAATATCATTACAATCCTCAACAGCCCCCGGATTTATGTTACCGGCATTATCGTTGCAATCTCCCTCTACGTCGGTCCAGCCCGACGGATACTTCGAACTCGACAGGCTTGAGCAAACTTCAATGGAATCATTTAAACTTCCATAACCATCATTGTCTACGTCGTGATAAAGGCTCTTGAAATTGGTGCATTCCGGAGGACCTGCATCTTGATGCCCAGCGTCTGAATGCAAAACCGTTGCGCCAGCATCACGCGCCCCACCGTCCAAATGATCTTTCCCGCCATGCCATCCATCGACATCCATCTCATTATCGTTTTGACCATTCTGGGAAGGATATCCACAACCAAAAACAGCCATTGCTGAGGCCATTGCAACATCACGCACACTCACTCCATTTTGATTCTCTGCCGTATACTTTCCTTTTGGTATCGTCCCTTCACCAAATTTGTAGAAATAGACGCCCGTAACACGGTGAATATAATCTCTAAAACCTTCGTCCGATTTCCATCCAATGGATTGCGCAAACCATCCACTTTTTTGTGTTTTGGAATTTGTTATAGCTGGCTCTAAACTGTAAACATCATTTTTTGAGAATGATGCCAAAGCTCTGTGTTGATTATGGTCTACGGAGGACTTATTTTCCGGAGAACAAACACCTTTAATTGACCAGCCCATATTATTAACCTTTCTCTTTCGCCACTCCGTGTAACCCCATACAGTAAGGGTTATCGTCGGTATAGCAAAAAAAGTTGCGTAAAGAGGACCATTAAAGTAGAGGGGTCCAACTTGGCCCCTTTTTCCGGTGCTTTTCACTCTCGTATCGGTGGCACTCACCGCTATTTTTCTGTATTCGCTATCTTGCTTATTTGGTAGTCTCCGTCTGATGTTTTTTATTTTCTCCAGGTTGTCTCTTCTTTTTTTGCTCATCAGCCCGTTTCTTTTTTCGCCCGCCTCTTTAGCCCAAACGGATATGAGTCATTATTATGACGACACACAGAAACAGATGCAAAAGTCGGCCGAGGTCATCAACAAAATGGCGCAACAGCAGCAGCAAATGATGCAGAAATTGATGAACACACCTCAAATGAAAAAAATGTCACAGAAAATGATGAAAGAGGGGGAAAAATATCATAACAATATGTTGGATGAATGGGATGTCGTGGTGCGTATGAACCTGCGATATTATCTGGAGCGCCACGACAGCGTCCAGTCAGATGGAAAAACGACACGCACCGACAGCCATGTTCTGTTGGAGGCCCAGCGTGACTTTAACGGAAAATTAATCAAGGCCTACACCCTCAACAAAAAGCATCCCGAAAAATATGAGTATGAGATAAATGGGCTCACCAGCGAAAAAGCCGATGTGAAAAAAGTGGCGTATGATTTGGCGATGCGCACTTCACCCAATGGGGGCCAGTCTCATTGTCACGGTGAAGCATGGAGCCAAGATCCCGGCTCAATTAGCGCAAAGCCTCTTGCAACAACAGAAAGCGCGGACAAAAGATATCACATCCATCTGGACGCCGGCATCACCATGGAAAGCCAAGACTGTTTTGCCTATCCGGTCCCTTATTTTAAAGCGGATCTTCTCCTCTCTAAAGACGATTTAGATGCCTTGATAAAAAAAGGATATTGGGAAAAAACATTTGATCAAAAATATCTTGCCGATGTGAACGCTGTGATCGGCGGTGCAGGTTGGCCCGGCGCGCCGCTTTACAGTCTGGTTTTGCTCGATCCGCAAAAATCCGGAAATTATCGGGACACACAGGTTCATATCGAAATATTATTATCGCCGCGCATCAAGGGCCCGCATTTTGCCGCTTTCCCCAAGCAGACCCTCCACTTGCTCGATAATTATGTGACTCTCAAGGCGGAGTCGGTGCCGGGTTGGCAGGTGAGCGATATTAAACCAAAGGAAGGTTGGGCGGTCGCTTCAAAATATGTGAGAAAAGTTCCGGGGGCCAGCTCTTCCGGTTCCACTCTTCAATTAGCGCCATTAGCGCCGGGCAAAATTCATTTCGAAGTTGACTGGACAAGCCCCACCGGAAAAAAGGGAAAGAGTGATCCATTTGAATTTACGGTCGTGCAGCTCGAATTCAAAAAAGAGGGAAATTGCAACGGCTTTGATGATGTGGAATCGGATCCGGTGCCGACAGCCTCCATTTGCGTGGGTAAAGACAAAAATGTTTTACTGGAGGCCCTGCCAAGGGGTGTGCAAGTCGAGACCCGATTAGAAGCCGCTGATAGAAACGCCTTTCAGATAACGCCGCAAACGGTTCCCGGTTTTTCAGCTGAGCCGCAAAAAATCACGCTTCAGGGAATCAGCCCCAAACAAGATTCTACACTGACGGCCAAAATCAAAATCGGTGACGATGATGAAGAATATCAGGTGGCTGCACAAATTATCACCGACACCCTCAAAATGCGTGATATCAAAGTGCTCCCATTTTTTCTCGATTCCGACCCACTGTCTTTGGTGCCACCCAGAATCAACGATATGTTCAATCAGGCTAAAACAGATTTGAAGCAGGCTTGTGTGACGCTCGATGTTCTACCAACCGAAACCCTCAAACCAAAAGAGGTTCCCAGTTATTTAGGCGGCGCCTCGATCCGTTATGATTTGGAAAACTGGAAACCTCTGGTCGATTATTCCCGCAAACTGGCAAATCACAAAGATCAGGAGCTGACTGTTTTTATTGTCCCTCTCATTGTGACGCAAAAAGTGGATGCAAAAGGAAATATGACTCAAGACATAAATCCATTGGGTTTTCAAAATGCCGACTATGTTTTTGTTTCGGAAGCGAGTTTTCCCCAACATATTCACGTTCTGGGGCACGAAATCGGCCACTATATTTTTAAAGATATGTATGTCTCACTGGAGGGGTCAACCCACACCGATTTTTCCGATATGCTGATGTATCATACCAGCTCTAAAAAGTGTGAAATCCACCATGAGGAATGGCGCAATATTTCCCGTTAAGATCAGGGGCCAAGTCTTGACTTTTCTTATGGAAGGCGCGACATCATTTTCTGGCCAATCCGGATTATTTTTTCGTCACTGCAGGGTATCAGCATACAGCTGACATTCACGCAAACGGGACCTTTAATCAAAAATAGAGACCCTTTGTCAGGCACAAGAAAGGAACCCTTGCCAAGACTGGGAACCATTTTGAAGTCTTGATAAGGACTCGGCTTACAAGATTCTGCGGGATCAAACAAAATGGTCAAAGCCCCTTTTTTATCGACAGTGCCAAGGGTGTATTCACAACCAATGGTCTGTATTTCCCATTGGCCGCCAAAATCGGCTACAGCATCTTGTTTCGTATACGGCAGTCCTCCGGAAGCGGTTCTGTATGGAGCGCAAGAATTACTCTCCGCCCCCCGAGCTTCCTGGAATTGTGAATACATCACACAGCAGACGATGAACAATAACGATACAACAATTTTTTGAACCATGGGACACCTCCTTGGTATTGGTGAATCACATTTTAAATTTCTTTTTCAAAGCATCCAGATCCTCCTGCCTTGCGCGCACACAGAGACAGGTGCCTTTGTCATCGTAGGATTCAGAGATCACGCGCATCCGATTGCGAATCTCTCCGATCACTCCGGGGGTGGTGTACGGGATGAAGAGTTCGCTCTCAATCATGTCTGTTTCAAAAAAACCGATGATGGCATCTCTTAAATACCGGATATTCTCTTTGTCAAAAGTCGAAATAAAAAATGCTTTTGGAAATTCTTTTTTTAACTGCAAAATTTCCGGCTCTTTCAGCAGATCGCATTTGTTGAGCACCAACCAACTTGGGTTTTCGCCGGCACCGACTTCGCTTAAAACATTTTGCGTCACTTTCAGTTGACTGCGAAACGTCGGATCAGAGGCATCCACCAGATAGAGCAACAACGACGCATTCAATGCCTCATCCAAAGTTGATTTAAAGGAGGCGATAAGATCGTGGGGCAATTTTTTGATGAACCCGACGGTATCCGACAAAAGTATTCTGGGATGCGTCTCGGGATAGAGGGGCCTGATCGTGGTGTCGAGAGTTGCAAAAAGTTTGTCGGCCACCAGAACGTCGATGCCGGTCATGACTTTCATCAGCGAAGATTTGCCGGCGTTGGTGTAACCGACAAGCGCCACCGCATTTTCCCGGTCTCGCCTTGCCCGCCGCACCTCATGTTCATTGGCAATAGAGGCGAGTTCACTTTTTAATTCTTTGATGCGGTCCCGAATCTTGCGGCGATCCAGCTCCAGTTTGGTCTCACCGGCACCGACGCCACCACCGCCAACCTGTTTGTCGTTGCCGGTTTCGCGAAGTCGCGGCGCCAGATAAGTGAGCCTTGCAATCTCCACCTGCAGACGGGCCGATCGCGTGCGCGCATGACGGCCGAAAATTTCGATGATCACACCGGTGCGATCGAGCACCGTCACACCGGTCGCACTTTCCATGTTGCGGAGTTGCGAAGGCGACAGCTCACAATCGACCACGACAAGGTCGGCCTTCTCCTTGGGCAATTCAGTGTCGCCACCCTCTTCTTCTTCATCCACTGTTTTTGTTTTTGAAAATTGCAAGGCGGCTTTATGAATTTTTCGTTTCACAAGAGATTGAACAACACCGGTGCCCCCCGTCCACTGGGCCAGAATTTCCAGTTTGCCCTCCCCAAGAAAGAGGGGCGTTTTCAAAGAAGATTTTTTTTGGGAAACCTCGCCCACGACTTGGTGACCCAGAGTTTTGACCAGACGGCCAAGCTCTTTCATCGAAGCTTTGTGTTCTTCTGAAGTCGTTTTGGGAAGTTGAATTCCAACCAGAATAGTTTTCATAATTTGAATCGCACTTTCAGTTCTGCCAAGGTTAACCGCTCTTCTTTCTGCAGTCGACGAATTTCTTCAATCTGCAGAATCGCCTCTGGTGCATACAAATGATAACCCCCCTGGGAAAGTCTGTTTTCACGCAACAATCCTTCTTTGGTCCAATGACGAATCGTGGCCGTGGTTTCACCGGTGGCCATGGCCAAGGCTCCGATTTTGAGAAGTTTATCCAGCGCGGGACTGGCAGGTGGCGCTTCTCCCTCCAACATCTGTAACATCTCATCCAATGATCGAATGATGGCTGTGTAAATCACATGATAATATTTTTCTGCGCCTCGCCCCAACTGTGCACTCTCAATGCTTTTGATATACTCCAACCGGTCTTCTTTGCGAATAAGCGCTGGTGGCAATTTCGTTTGCATCAGCAATAGATCCATCAGCAATCGCCCCGCACGGCCATTACCATCCACAAACGGATGAATGCTTACAAAATTGAGATGGGCATCGGCGGCAATGGTGGCAGGATGCAGAGTGAGATTGCCATGCAACCATTGCATCAACTCCTGCATAAGCGCAGAAATTTTCAACGGATTCGGCATGACAACGGTTGACCCCGAAATACGCACCGGAACTCTGCGATAGACACCGGCATTGTTATCATCAATGCCGTGGAGAATGATCGCGTGAATATCGAGCAGGGTTTTTTCGGCAATCTCATTGCGGGAGTGATCACAGAGCGTTGCAATAAAATCAAAAGCGCGGGCATGGTTGACCGCCTCGAGCTGTTCCACCAGCGTCTTGCCCGCAACAGTCAGGCCCTTCTCCACCACCAACGCAGTTTCCTGGCGCGTGAGAGTGTTACCCTCGATGGCGTTAGAGGTGTAGGTCAGCTCAATTCGAAACCAAGCTTCGATATTCTTGAAAAATTCGGGTGTAAATGGCCGATGGTCGTCCAGTGCCTTGCACTTCTGGTCTATTATAAGGAGAAGGTCTTTCAAGACCATAGAGTATAACGTTACACTTTATGGTTTGTCAACCGTGCAGAAGGAAGCGGCTACCTTCTGCAACGAGATCGGCGCCAAATGGATTGAGGTGCTTATAATGACATTTCCATGGCACTTCGTTGCAGAAGGTAGCCGCTTCCTTCTGCAGTCAGTCAAAGAAATAGGCCGACATCTCTTGACACACAGCACTGAAATCGACTAAGTGCTCACAACTTATGAAAAATTTTACCGAACTGGATTTAAACCCTGCATTGAAGCGCGCCATTGCGGATCTGAAGTATGAAATACCGACGCCCATTCAGGCCCAGGCCTTGCCAATTTTGCTGGGCAAGCCGACCGACTTTATCGGATTGGCCGCCACGGGCACGGGCAAGACAGCCGCATTTTCGATTCCCCTGCTCGAACGCATCGATCCTTCCCTGCGCAAACTTCAGGGTCTGGTGCTCTGCCCCACTCGCGAGTTGGCGATGCAGGTCTCCGGTCAGATCACTCTTATGGGCAAGCACCTGGGCATTCGGGCCCTTCCCATTTATGGTGGCTCTGAATATGGCAACCAGATCAGCGGCCTTAAAGCCGGTATCAGCGTGGTGGTTGGCACTCCGGGGCGACTGGTCGATCATATCAACCGGGGCACACTGAAGCTCGGCGATCTCAAAGCCCTTATTCTGGATGAGGCCGACGAAATGATTTCGATGGGTTTTAAAGACGATCTCGAAGCCATCTTGAAAGCCGCGCCTCACAAAGAAAATAATATCTGGCTTTTTTCTGCAACGATGAGCCGGGACGTGCGGAGAGTCGCCGATACTTATCTGAAAAATCCGGTGACAGTGCAGGTGAACAAAAAAGAGATGCTCTCAAACACCGTCGAGCAGATTTATTATTCCACCAACGAATCCAACAAACCGGAAGTGCTCTGCAAGCTGATCGATATTGCCGAAGATTTTTACGGCCTCGTTTTTTGCCAGACCAAATCGCTGGTTATCGATCTCACCAGCTTCCTCAACGAGCGCGGTTACAAGGTCGATTGTCTGCACGGCGACAAAGATCAAAAATCGCGCGAGCGCACCATGCAATCATATCGTGATCGCCGCGTGAGCATTTTGATTTGCACCGACGTGGCTTCGCGCGGGCTGGATGTGAAAGATGTCACCCACGTCATCAACTATTCCCTGCCCCGCGAACTCGACAGCTATGTCCACCGCATCGGCCGCACCGCCCGCAGTGGCAAGCCCGGTTTTGCCATGAGCCTTGTAGCCCCCATGAATCGTCATCTCATTCCACGCATTGAAAAGATGACCAACAGCCGCATGCGCGAGGGAAAGATACCTTCCGGCAAAGACATTTTCAAAAAGAAAATCAAAAAAATTCTCTCCGAATTTAACAACCAGAAAACTTTCACCCGCGCCATGGAAATGATGGAAGACACCTGGAAAACGGAAACGGAACACATGACCAAAGAAGAGATCATCGGCCGATTTCTGGTGATGGGATTTCCGGCCATGTTTGAAGGTGCCAAAGAAGCCCCTCCCCAGCAACGCACTCCCCCTCGCCGTGATTTTAAACATGACACCCGCCCAAGCCACAAACATGCTTCAGGCGGCGGTCATCGTCACCACAAACGCAGAGGCTGAAAAACCAAAGCGGGATTCAATTTCACATTGAAAGCACTCACAAGTCCCTTTTAATTGACGCCCAAATAAATAACTGTTAGGGACGGGAATCTCTTATGGCATATGATTTTAAAAATGATGTTCGCCCGAAACCATTTTCAAACGGGCTTTTAAGGTCATATCAAACAGGTGCCGAAAGCCATCCCAACCAAAACCATGATGTCTTGCAAACAGCCGCAAGCGGATATCAACACAAAACACCTGCTCTTTGGGAACGTATATTATTATCCCAGCCGGGGCTGGTGCTTGGATTCGCACTGTTTGCAGTTCTGACCGGATGCACGAGCGACACATCACCCGGAAGTCCGGCATCACCCTCACCCACAACAACGCCCACACCGCAACCGGTAGATGCCGGAGTTTCAGAGGAGCCTTGCACGCCGAGCCAGGAATTTTGCGACGGACAAGACAACGATTGCGATGGTGAAACCGACGAGGATTATGCGGAGCGAACCCAAACCTGCGGCAAGGGAGCCTGTGCCAATACACAACCAGTTTGCGCCAACGGAAAAGCCCAACCCTGCTATGCGTTTGACGAAAATAGTTCTCCAGAAATTTGCGATGCCATTGACAATGACTGCGACGGTTACACCGATGAACAATTTGATCTGGGGACAAAAATGGTGGGTGAAGGAGAATGCCGCCGACGAGTTGATAATTGCCGGGATGGACAAACCAATAATCCCGACCCGCTTCAGGGGGCTATATCGGAATCATGCGACCGACTTGACAATGATTGCGACGGCGCAACGGATGAAGAGCTTGGAGAAACCTCCTGCGGTTTGGGTGAATGTGAACATTCCATTTCAAATTGTCTGCATGGCGCCCTTCAATATTGCGACCCTCTTCAACACCGGCAGGAAGAGCGTTGCGACGGACTCGACAATGATTGCGACGGTTCCACAGACGAAGAATTGTATCGCCCCTATTATAGCGGCAGACCAGGGACCATGGGGATCGGGGCCTGTCATTCTGGCATGGCCGTCTGTATCAACGGACTGATGGATAATAATTTTCTTGTTGAAAATACAGCTCGGCCGGAAGTTTGCAACGGCGCAGATGACGATTGCAACGGACGTGTGGACGATGTGAATATTCCCGAAATTTGCAACAGCTTGGATGATGATTGCGATGGCGATACGGATGAAAATATCCGCAATTGTCTCCGCGGTGAAATCTGCAATCCACAACCGGAAATTTGTAACGGCCGTGATGATGACTGCGATGACTTTGTTGACGAAAATCTGACCGAAAATTTTTATCCCGAATCCGACTTTCCCCTCACAGCGGGCATCGGCCCCTGTCTTGCGGGATTGAGAATGTGCATCGGAGAGAGATGGATGCCGGTTTCCTCTCCGATTACCCCCCATGCAGAAATGTGCGACGGCATCGACAACGATTGCAATGGAGAGGTCGACAACGATCTGGGAATTTTTCCATGTGGGTTGGGAGATTGCCGACATATGATTGCCGTTTGTGAAAACAGCACACTTCAATTTTGCACTCCCGATGAAGCTGTTCTGGGAGCGGCAGAGGAGACCTGTGATAACTCCGACAACGACTGCGATGGAACCATCGATGAAAATATTTTTCGGGAAGGCCGCTATCCGGGGCCAGAGGAAAGCCGGGATGTGGGACTTTGCCGTCCGGCCTTGGAATCCTGTATTTTTGAAGAGTGGCGTGAGGTGTCGTCCCCCATTGTGCCTGCTCTGGAATCTTGTGATTTGCAGGACAACGATTGCGATGGTTTGGCGGATGAGACAGCCGATCTCGGAACAACCACCTGCGGCTTGGGGCCGTGTGAAAACACCGTCGATAATTGTATCGGCGGAGCTTTACAGGTTTGCGCACCTCTCGATGTCGCCTTTCCCGAAGCCTGCGATACACTCGACAACGATTGCGATGGAGCCAGCGATGAAACAGCCGATCTCGGAACAACCACCTGCGGCTTGGGGGCTTGCGAACACACGGCGGACAATTGCTTCAAAGGGGCGCTTCAGTTGTGCAATCCCATGGAAGGGGCTTCGCTGGAAGCATGCAACTCTATCGATGATGATTGCGACGCGGGCACAGATGAAGTCGAAGATCTGGGGAGATCCACTTGCGGTGTGACCCCTTGTGAAAATACCGTCGACAACTGTGTCAACGGAGTCATCAATGCCTGCGATCCTTTTTTGGGGTCATCGGGAGAAACATGCGACAACATTGACAACGACTGTGACAGCGAAACCGATGAAACAGCCGACTTGGGGCAAACCAGTTGCGGATTTGGGGCCTGCCAAAATACCGAGGACAATTGTGTCGATAACCAGCCGCACGGCTGTACTCCGCTGAATAACAGCTCTCTGGAAATTTGCGCTGATGGAGTCGACAACAACTGCAACGGCCAGACCGATGAGCTCTCTGTTGCCCCATCCCCCACGCACCCTTTGGCAGCAGGCCCCTATCCGGCCACACGCATCTATTTTTCATGGTCTCCGCTGGTGGCGGTTAATCCACCGAGTTATGAACTCTGCTGGACTACCGGCGGTATCGCCGCGATTGATACTACAAATGAATGTCCGAACCGGACGGTGGTTTCCGGAAAGTCTTTTCATGTTCTGGAAAATGTCACTCCCAACGCAACCCATATCTGGAAAGTAAGGGCTTTGTGCAAAGCCTCCGGTGTCGAGACAGCCCCTTACAGCGTGCCGCGAGCTTTCAGCGTCGATGACTCACTCATCGCCTGGTATAAATTCAACGCCAATGGCAACGGAATCGAAACCGATTATAGCGGTCATCTCTACAACGGCAATTGGGTCGGCACAAACTTGGCCACACCACCACGGTTGGGCAACGGAAGTTTTTGCAACAGCATGGCGATGGGGCATGTGCTGACGGGGGCACTCTGTCTTGATGGCGGCGATGACTATCTGGCTGTTCCCGCCCGAACCGATTTCAATCTGACTTATGAAGTTTCCGCCATGGCGTATCTCCATCCCAATGTGGCCACAACCGGTGGCTCACTGGGCCGTCACATTGTTCTGGCCAAGGGGGGACAACTGGCTACCAATAACGATTCTTCTGATTATTCCATGGCGATTGATCCGCGTTCCAATCAGAATTTCAAGATGGTTTTTGGAACGCGGGGCGAAGAATGTTCCGTCACCAACAATTCTGTCGGATCGGGTGCGCCCCATTTTATCGCGGGCAGTTACGATAACCAAACCATCAGTTGCTATCTTGACGGAGCGGCCGGCAACCCTTTCTCATTTATATTCAGCACCGACATTCCCAACAACACCCCCAGCGTGCGTATCGGAGCCGATACTTCAGCGGCCTCCACCTCCACTTATTTCAAGGGAGCATTGGACGATGTGATTCTTCGAAACGTTGTTTCTACCGAAGCGGCCATGGAACTCAACTTCTGCGCCATCAAGGGACTGACATTACAGCAGGGCGAAACCATGCCGACTTTGTGCCAGTAAATTAATTATTTCCGCCCAGAATAATCGGGAGCCCATCTTTGCCACTGCCAATCACGACCACTTTGCTGTTTTGGCTGTCGGCCAGTTTCGAAGTGGCTTCGATCCCCTTCCAACGCAAAAACAAATCGGTCAAACCGCTGGTGACGATGCGCTGAAAGTCGGCGATCCCTTGCGCTTCAACCCGTTTGCGATCGGCCTCTTGTGCCTCTTTGTTCAGCACAAACTTCATCTGCTCTGATTGTTGTTCCGCTTCCAGTTTCTTTTCAATCGCTGTTGCCAGAATCGGCGGGAGTGTGGCGCTTCTTAACAAAACTTTTTCAACGGTGACACCCCGCTCCAACAACAGGGGTTGCAAATGTTCAAACATTTCGTTGGCGACCATCTCCCGTTCGGAAGTGTAAAGAGCCTTTGCTTCATAACCAGCGGTGACACCCCGCACGATGGAACGAAGCTGGGGAATCACCACGACCCGAACATAATCGGGGCCGATGGTTCTGTAAACCTGGGCCGCTTTTTCAGGATTCAGGCTGGCCAACAGCGAAATATCCAGATGGACGTTCAACCCCTCTTTGGAAGGAACGTTGGCCTCTTCTTTCACCTCTTCCGTCCGAATCGACATTTTATGAATTCTGACCAGTGGGTTGACAATATGAATACCGGCGGCCAACGGCTGATCTGAAACCTTTCCGAAAAAATCTTTCAACCCGACATGGCCGGCGGGGATAACGGTGATCATCTGCGGCAAAACAAAAATCCCCAAAATCACTGCAACGATCAAAATAATTTTTCCTTTTCCACCCGGGAAAAGATTTTTGAGATACCTTTGCAGATCAGCGATTTCGTTATTGCCATTCATCTGGAACCCCCCTTTGCGTTTGTTTGGAACAAAACGGGGTGACGTTGGCACAAGCCGAAACAAAAGGCGACATGGAAAATCGTGAGAAAAAAAGTATCTTTATCCGGATAAAAATTGCAGAGTAGGGAAATGCAAACACTCAAGAAAAAGATATTCATCGTCGATGACCACCCGATCGTCAGGGGTGGTCTTGCCCAACTCATCAATCAGGAAGAGGATATGATGTCTGTCGGTGAAGCGGGAAATGCCACAGAAGCGATTCAGGGGATTGAAAAATTAAAACCCGATCTGGTGCTCATGGATATCTCTCTGGAAGGCTCCAACGGAATAGAACTGACCAAAGGCATTCTGGCGGAACACCCCGAAATATGCGTGTTGATCATTTCGATGTATGACGAATCTCTCTATCTGGAGTCTGCCTTGCGGGCCGGGGCAAAAGGTTATCTGACAAAGCAACTGGCGTCAGATCATGTAGTCGTCGCCATTCGCACGGTTCTGAAAGGCGATATTTACATCAGCGATAAGTGGAAAGACAAGCTCACTGACAGCAAAAAACCCCTCTAGGGTAATCCCCCAGTCAAAAACCGTGTCTCCCCCGATTGTTCACCCACCCCCACCCCTGTAAGCTCGTCGTATAGATCAGAGTAGCGATCAAAAAAATAAAGGGGGGTAAATTTATGAGAGTCCGCAAAAAGTTATTCACGAAGTTGCTCACGAAGTTGTTGGTGTCTTTGTCTCTGTCTCTGGCCACTCTGGTAACAGGTTGTGGCGGGAGTGATGGCGGAGGAGGGGTAGCAGGAACAACCACCGCCCTGGCCAACGTCGTTGTCCCCACTGTAAGTTCCACAAACCCTGCTGATGGTGATGTCGGTGTATTCATCAACAGAAAGGTGACTGCGGTATTCAGTGAGGATATGGACCCTGCAACCATCGACGACACAGTCTTTGTTTTAAACCAGGGAAGCGTGCCTGTTTCAGGTGTTGTAACCGCATCGGGTAACGCGGCCACCTTCACGCCCACAGGCAACTTGGGGATAAGCACCGTCTATACGGCAACGATCACGACCGGAGCCACCAGCTTGGCAGGTAATGGATTGGCCGCCAGTGAAGTATGGAGTTTTACGACAGGGACGACGGCAGATTCCACCGCCCCAACGGTGAGTTCCACAAACCCGGTCAACGCGGCCACAGGTGTGGCCATCAACAGTACAGTCGCCGCATCCTTTAGCGAAGAGATGGATCCCCTGACGCTCACGACCTCCACTTTTCAAGTTTCAGGTCCTGACTCCGTTCTTGTCGCGGGGACGGTCAGCTATGCTTTGGTAGGCAACGTCGCAACCTTTACTCCCACAAGCAGTCTTGCAGTCAACACCCTATTTACAGCAACAATCTCTACCGGTGCCAAAGACCTCGCGGGCAATGCGTTGGATTCCAGTAATGTATGGAGCTTTACAACAGGTGCAGTGGCGGACAGTGTCGCCCCCACCGTCAGTTCCACCAACCCTGCTGATGCCGATGTGAGTGTGGCTCTTAACAAGACAATCTCCGCCACCTTCAGTGAGTCGATGAACGCCGCAACAATCACCACGGCAAACTACACATTGGCAGGGCCCGGCGCGGTTCCCGTCACAGGAACAGTCGACTATGTTTTGGCAACCAACATTGTAACCTTTACTCCCGCAAGCAATCTCGCACCGAGCACCTTATTTACAGCAACGATCAGCACCGGTGCCAAGGATCTCGCGGGGAATGCATTGGCTTCCAATAAAGTGTGGACCTTTACATCAGGGACAGAAGCGGCTCAGACTGTCGCTCAAACAGTAGTCCCCCTTGGATCGTCTTCCACCTTCGCGATTCTGGCTTCTGCGGCAATCACCAGTATCCCGACTTCATCCGTTATCGGAGATATCGGTCTGACCCCGGATGCCGGATCCAATCTCACCGGGTTAACATGTTCAGAAATAACAGGCACAGTCTACGTCACCAGTGCGGGTGGCAGTACTCTCGCCTGTCAGACCATCAGCGCGAGCATTCTCGATACCGCCAAAACCGATGCGGCCACTGCGTTCACCAATGCCAGGGACGCTGTTCGCGGAACACCTGCATCCATATCGGGCAATCTGAATGGTCTCACGCTGTATCCCGGGCTGTATGAATCGGGCACCTCGCTTGAGATATCCGCTGGCGGCATCCTTTATCTGGATGCTCAAGGCGATGCGGATGCCATCTTCGTCATCCGGAGTGAAACCTCCATCACCACACTGTCCACAAGCCAGATCGTCTTGACCAAAGGCGCAAAGGCCAACAACGTCTACTGGACAGCGGGAAGTGCGGTGACTCTGGGAGCCAACTCGATCATGAAGGGAACTTTCATCGCGGGTACTGCGCTCACACTGCAGACCGGTGCAAACCTGGAAGGAAGAGCGTTGAACCAGGGTGCATCCGCCGCGGCGATTTCACTCGACGCCAGCACTATTACCGTGCCTTCACCGTAGGTACCCAGTGAACGCATAAGTTTTATGAAAACCCCCTGCACCGAAAGGTGCAGGGGGTTTTTATTTGTGTCTTCGCGTCATCTTACTCCCCCCCCTTTGAAAAAGGGGGGTTAGGGGGGGATTTAATCTCATGCTCGAATACGATGCCAATTTGAAAAAATACTCACGACTACTTAGAAACAAAATGACAGATAGTGAGCGCAAGCTGTGGTCTCGGCTTCGCAAAAAACAGATTTTAACCGTGTTGCGTTTTGACAATTTAAAGGTGTTGCAAGAGATGGATGGAGTCATGAGAACGGTTGGCGGGAGAAAATCCCCCCTGCCCCCCCTTTTTCAAAGGGGGGGAATAAAATGCACACACACTACCGGTCTCTTTTTATAATCTGAATTTTGCATTCTTCTGCAATTTGAAGCAGACAATCCCAGATTGCTTTGTTGGGTCCTATTACAGTTAGTTGGTTGTCTTGTCTCCCGGCAATCACTGGCACTACTTCATCTCCAAAGGAGGAGCCCAGCGAGGTAACTCCTCTAAAATCAAGCTCAACAGGATATTCCAGCGTCAGATTCAACTCTTCGATTGTTTGTTTGCCAAACCCTCTTCCTGTAAGAATCGTTCCATATTTGCTCATATCCAATATGTTCATAATTCTGAAATCCTCTTTTTACAAAACTTTACAATATATTTTATAAGTTAATGTATTTCATGTGTTTTTAAGACTGAATGTCAGGATGACTCCGTAGGGCACATTTTTGAATTCCCCCCCTTTTTCAAAGGGGGGAGTAAAAAGTAAAATGCACACTCATTACTCATGCCCGGTTAAGGAATGTTTTTAAGAATGCAAGTCAGGATGACTCCGTGGGGTATGTTGGGTTCCACTTGAAAAGAGGCGCCTATGATGTGGGCACGGTTTTTCATGATCTTCAAGCCGATGCCTTTTGCATTTTGAGGATCCCCTACAAATCCTGTCCCTGCATCTTTGATGGTGAGGACAATGTTGCCGTTATTTCGAATGAAGCTGACATCGATCTCTTTGGCCTTCCCATGTTTGATCGCATTGACAATCCCCTCCTGCGCGATTTTATAAATATGCGTGGCGACATCATTCTTGCTGATGAGAATGGGCTCGGGACAATAAAACCGGCACGAAACACCCGAAAGAGTCTGGTTGGCAGTCAACTCTTCCAGCATATACATCAGGGAATTTCCTTCCAGCTCCCCCGGATAGAGGCCCCTCGCGGTATCCCGCGCCTGACTGGCGGCCCCATTGAGCAGGTCTGAAACTTTTTTCAAATCCGCCACGTCCAGATGTTTTCCCCTTTCCTTCTTTTGGGTGAGACTTTTCATCACCATCATGATCCCCGCCAGATCCTGGCAAAGACCGTCGTGAAGTTGTGCCCCAAAACATCTCTGCTCCGTATGGGTAATCTCCAATATTTCTTTGTTACTTTTAAGCAGTTCGGCGGTTCTTTCCTGAACGCGCATTTCCATCTCTTCAAAAATAATCTGCAACCGCTCTTCCGCTTCTTTTCTCACAATAAATTGGCCCACCTGACCGCCAATGGTATCAAAGGTCTGCAACAACTCCTTATCAAAGCTTTTGCTCTCGATGCTGAAAAACTCCATGACCCCCAACATCTTTTTGCCCAGGCAAATCGGGAAAGCGACAGCACTCTTGAGACCCGCTTTCATCGCATGAGGAATACGTGAAAAATGGGGCGACTGGGCAAGATCGATGATCCAGCGCGGCTTTCCGCTCTCCCAGACTTCACATGGCAATTCAACACCCTGCAAAAGTAGCGGCTTCTGATTGATTGCGAAAAACTCGGGGGCTTTTACCGAAGGGGAAAACCACGTCTGGTCGCAACGAATCTGGTGGGAGTCCGTATCCAGCATCCAGAAATTGCCGACGGCCCAACCCAGATTCTCTCCGATCGACTGGAGCACTTTTGGAAGGGCCTTTGCTGTGCCGGGAGCAACGGCCAAAATCTGGCTGATCAGAAATTCGGTTTCGCGTTTGGCACTGGACTGACTCAATTGCTCCAACATGTTGGTGATTGTTTCGAGCTGATTTTCAAGCTCCCTTTTCTGCCGGTAAATCTCAATAAAAATATTCGCCTTGCTCCGGACCATGTGGGAGTCGAGCGGCTTGAGGAGAAAATCGACCGCGCCACTTTCATAACCCTTGAACAAGAAGCCCTGGTCCTGGTCGGTCGCGGTGACAAAGATAATCGGAATGCTCCTGGTTTTTTTCGCCCCTCGCATGAGTTCAGCCAGTTCAAAGCCACTCATGCCGGGCATTTGCACATCAATGAGCGCCAGGGCAAATTCATCGCGCATCATAAACTCCAACGCCTCGGTTCCAGATTTGGCTTTGAAAATGGCGAGATCATCGCGCTTGAGCAATCCTTCCAGGGCAAGCAGATTGTCTTGCAGATCATCAACGAGGAGGATCTTGATCTGATTGGCATTTTTTTTCTTGTTTGGGTTCATCATTATTATTTATGGATCATCGTGGAATCGAGTCGGTAAAAATGGTGGCCCTGTGAAATCCCCCCTTACCCCCCTTTTTCAAAGGGGGGAGTGAAATGCACACGCATTCTTGCCCGCTTCTATTCAGCTCATTTCTTTTGAAAAATACGGTCCTTTTTTACAAAAGGATCAAAATATTTTGCATATTGTGAAAACTGAATCGTCTCCTTGGCGCCCACACCCAAAAAACCTTTCCGGCAAAGCGACTCGTGAAAAAGTCCAAAGGCCCTGTCTTGCAGTTCGCGATCAAAATAGATAAGCACATTCCGGCACGAGATCAACTGTGTTTCCATAAACACCGCATCGGTCACGAGACTATGATCTGCGAAGGTGATTTTTTTCTTCAAAATACTTTTGAATTTCGCCAGATTATCCGTTGCCGTGTAGTAGTCCGAAAGCGACCGCTTTCCACCCGACTTCTGGTAGTTCTCGGCGAAGCTCTGGATCATTTTCAATTTAAAAACACCCTTTTCAGCTTTTTCAAGACTTCTGGGGTTGATATCAGTTGCATACAGGGTTGTGCGCGAAAGCAACCCCTCTTCCTGCAGCAGAATCGCAAGCGAATAGACCTCTTCTCCCGTACTGCATCCGGCGACCCAGACTTTGAGGGAAGGATAGGTTTTGAGCAATGGAAATACTTTTTGCCTCAACGCCAGAAAATAAGTGGGGTCGCGAAACATCTCGCTCACAGGAATCGTGAGAGATTCAATCAGATCATGGAAAAAATCAGAATCTTGGAGGATTTTTTTTTGAAGTATCGGGAGGGTGCCGCACCCCATCCGCTCCATCGCATGCACCATCGTTCGTTTCATCGAAGCGGGCGAATAATGCCGAAAATCGTAGTCGTATTTAAGATTGATCGCCTCAAGCATGAGCTTCAGTTCGATCTCAAATTGCGGGTTCAGAATCCGTTCCATAAGCCTTAATTGCGCCCCAAGCTTGGCGTCCAAACCCGGATGACCGAGAAGAGCTGATGAAGATCGATGGGCTTGGAAAGATAATCATTCGCGCCGGCCTCCATGCAAAGCACCTGATCGTTCTTCGTGGCTTTGGCTGTCACAGCGATGATGGGAAGTTTTGAAAACCGTTTTTGTTTTCTGATCTCGCGCGTCGCCTGATAGCCATCCATCTCGGGCATCATGATATCCATGAGGACAAGATCTATGAGAGGATGATCTTTCAGTTTTGCGAGAGCCTCTTTTCCGTTTCTTGCAACCTCGATGTTGGCCCCTTTTTGCTCCAGAGCCGCGGTCAGCGCAAAGATGTTTCTGACATCGTCATCGACAACGAGAATCATTCTTCCTTTGAAGACATCTTCCCGACTCCGCAAGGTTTTCAGCAATTGCCGGTTTTCGGGTGAGAGTTTGGACTCCACGCGGTGAAGAAAAAGGCCGACTTCATCGAGCAGTCTCTCCGGAGACCTGGCTCCTTTGATAATGATCGAGCGGGAATATTTTCGAAGCGTGTCTTCTTCGTCCCGGGAGAGTGAGCGCCCGGTATAAATGATGACGGGGGGAAAGGAGGCCAGCTCTTTTTGTTCCGTCATTTTCTTCAATAGCTCTTCGCCCGACATATCCGGGAGTTTCAGATCAATCACCATGCAATCATAGACGGTTTTTTTGAGAGCATCGAGTGCCTCTTCCGCCAGGGCCACAGCCGTGATCTCGATATCGGGATTGGCAATGAGTTTGACCATGCTTTCTCTTTGAAGTTTGTTGTCCTCGACAATCAGAACGCGCTTTAACTTCTGGGAGAGATTGAATTCAATCTTGGCCAAAGCGGCCTTGAGTGCTTCGCGCTTGGCGGGTTTCAGCGTGTATCCGATGGCCCCCATCTGCATGGCCTTTTCTGTGTAATCATGCGCCGACGCAATATGGACCGGAATGTGCCGGGTCTTCGGATCTTCTTTGAGCTGGTCGAGCACCGTCAATCCCGAATGATCGGGAAGCATCATATCGAGCAGAATTGCATCTGGAATAAGACTTTGAGCAAACCCAAGCCCCTCTTCAGCATCTTGCGCGACCACGCACTTGTAGTTCAGCTCATGGGCCAGATCAAAAAGAATCTGGGCAGACTGCGATTCATCTTCGATCACCAACAACACGCGTCCGGGCTTTGCCCCGCGAGATTTGAGAGTGCCCCGATCATCTGCAAAAGGCAGAGGCTGGATTCGCTCTACGCGTGGTTTGACCTGCACTGCGACGGGTAATGACGATGAATAGGCCTTTGGAGATGCCGACACAACGTGGGACTCGTCATAGGTCTCGGGCAGGAGAAGTGTGAAGCGGCTCCCTTCACCGGGCACACTCTCGACTGCAACAGTGCCACCGAGAAGTCTCGCAAGATCTCGTGTGATGGAAAGTCCAAGACCTGTGCCACCATATTTTCGATTGGTCGTCCCATCGGCTTGACGAAACGCCTCAAAAATCACTTCTTGTTGGGCTTTTGGAACCCCGATACCGGTGTCGATCACCGCGAGCGAGAGCTTCCCTTCCGCGCTCCGGGACACATGCAGTATGACCTGTCCTTTTTCCGTGAACTTGAATGCATTGGAAAGCAGATTCTTCAGAATTTGTTCCAGTCGTTGACGATCTGTGAGCATCGTCTCTGGCACACCCGGATCGATCTTGATTTGAAATTGGAGTTTCTTTTCGCGGGCCACGGGATCAAAAGTTTTTTCAAGAGTATTAAAAACACTGGGGAGAAACACGTTCTCGGGCCTGATCTCCAGTTTTCCGGCCTCCACTTTCGAGAGATCGAGAATATCGTTGATGAGATTCAGCAGGTCATTGCCTGCAGACGAGATGGAATGTGCATACTGGACTTGCTCCACGGTCAGGTTTCCACCTGCATTGTCCGCGAGAAGCTTCGCCAGAATCAGCGAGCTGTTGAGCGGGGTCCGAAGCTCGTGGGACATATTCGCGAGAAATTCTGACTTATACTGGCTGGCTCTTTGCACTTCGTCGGACCTCTCTTCAAGCAGTGTCTGCGCTTTGTTGAGGGCCTCATTGTTTTCGTTTAAAATGTCGCGCTGTTGTTCAAGCTTTTCGTTGGTCTGCTCCAACTCCGATTGCTGATTTTTGAGTTTCGTCTGGGACTCCTGCAATGCGCGCGATTGGTCCTCAAGTTCATCATTGGTCGCTTTCAACTCTGCTTGCTGGGTTTGCAGTTCTTCGGTCAAATCCTGCGATCTTTCGAGAAGCTCCTGCTGTTTCTTGCGGCTGATGGAGGTGTTGATCGCAATCCCGATATTCTCGGACACATGCTCCAGAAATGTTTTTTGATGTTCGGAAAAGGATGCAAAAGAAGCCAGCTCGATCACACCATTGACCTCTCCCTCATAAAAAACAGGGGCCAGAAGCAGAGAACTCGGGGTGGAGTCGCCTAAGTCCGAACGGATTTTTCCAAAGTAACGCGAGGGCACTTTTTCGAGAAGGATGGGTCGCTTTTCCAACGCGGCCTGACCGACCAGCCCCTCTCCAATGGCAATCGTCTTCTCTTTGTCATCCAATTTGGAATAGGCATAACCGCTCACGCGCTTGAGCATTTTTTCTTCGGTAACGTAGTAAAAAGCGCCCATCTGGGCATTCAAAAATGGCGCAAGATGACTCAAAACGCTTTGCCCCAGGCGTGAAACATCCTGCTCGCCGCGCATTTTGTCAGAGAGAGTGATCTGGCCTTCACGAAGAAATTCAAGTTCGCGTGCCTTTTCCCGGAGTGAGGCTTCGGCGTGCTTTCTTTCCGTGATATCGCGCTCGGTGGTGGCAATGCCGGTCAGTTTTCCTTTGTCATCTGTGAGTTTGGTATTGATCAGCCAAACATCGATGATCCTGCCGTCTTTATGCTTTCGCTTGGTCTCAAGATTGGGCAATAATTCTCCGCGTTTCAGCGAGGCAAAAAATCCACGGGCTTCTTCCTGATATTCCGTCGGAACAGTATCAACGATATTTTTGCGCAGTGCTTCCGCTTCTGAATAGCCATACATGGTTTCAGCACCCCGGTTCCATGCCAGGATGTTTCCTTCCAGATCCTGAAAGGTGATGGCATCATTCGAATCTTGAATAACCGTCGCCATACGACGAAACTTTTCCAGTGCTCCCATGCGCTCGGAAATATCGCGTTCGGTGGTGGCGATGCCGGTCAGCTTTCCCTTATCATCCGTGAGTTTGGTGTTGGTCAGCCACACATCGACGATCCGGCCATCTTTGGTTTTTCGTTTTGTTTCCAGATTGGGCACCAGCTCGCCGCGTTTCAACGAGGCCAAAAATTCACGCGCTTCAGCCTGATATTCGGTGGGCACGGTATCGACGATATTCATGCGCAATGCTTCTGCCTGCGAATAACCATAAATTTGTTCAGCGCCATGGTTCCATGCCAGGATGTTGCCTTCCAGATCCTGAAAGGTGATGGCATCATTTGAATCTTGAATAACCGTCGCCATGCGACGAAACTTTTCCAGTGCGCCCATGCGCTCGGAAATATCGCGTTCGGTGGTGGCGATGCCGGTCAGCTTTCCCTTGTCATCCGTGAGTTTGGTGTTGGTCAGCCAGACATCAACGATTCTGCCATCTTTGGTTTTTCGTTTTGTCTCCAAGTTGGGCACCAACTCGCCGCGTTTCAGCGAGGCAAGAAATTCACGCGCTTCAGCCTGATATTCTGTGGGCACGGTATCGACGATATTCATGCGCAAGGCTTCTGCTTCTGAATAGCCATACATGGTTTCAGCACCCTGGTTCCATGCCAAGATGTTACCTTCCAAATCCTGAAAGGTGATGGCATCATTCGAATCTTGAATAACAGTCGCCATACGGCGAAATCTTTCCAACGACCCCAATTGCTTGGCAACCGCTTTGGGGCGTTTCACTTTGCCGTGCTGTTTTAATTTTGGGGCCATTTTTTATTCCTCGGAAAGTACGCGTGGGAATCTACTTTGTGGAAATCTACTTTTCAGCGAGACACCATTTAACAGCATATTGGATGAGCTCATGAGAATTTTTCAGGTCCAGCTTGTTTTTAATATTGGCGTAATGCGATTCGATCGTCTTCACACTCACAAAAAGTGACTCGGCAATGCGGTTGGTGGCATACCCCTGACCAATGAGTCTCAAGACCTCCAATTCGCGATCGCTTAACTTGCCCGTAGTGGCCCCGATCAGAGATTTGCCCCCTCCACTGAACTGGTGCATCAGGGTCTCTTTCATACGATCGCTCACATAAATATCACCACTGACCACTTTGCGAATAGCCGTTGTCACATAATCGGTGGCGGACTGTTTCATGAGATAACCTTTGGCCCCTGCCTTTAAAACACGTTCCACATGAAGAGACTCATCATACATTGAAAGAATCAGGACGAGCGTTTTGGGATAATTGGCAACAAGATTTTTGGTGAGTTCGATACCGCTGGTTCCCTGCAGGGAGATATCCACGATCGCCACGTCGGGTTTGATCTTCGCAATGCTCTTCAGGGCTTCATCAGAAGTTCCGGCCTCTCCAACAGAGATCATATCGCTCTCCTGATTGATGAGCTGGGCCAGGCCCTGTCTGACAATCGGATGATCATCAACGATAAAAACCTTCGTTTTTTCCACTTTATTTTTCAACGCGGTATTCATCTTCTTGTGTTATGCGCCTTTCATCGGAACAATGACAAGTCTTCACTTCAGTCTACACCCTGATGGACTGACCTGTAACCCTTTTATTTTCTTATTTCCATGAGGGAAAACCGTATTTTCAAATGGGGGAATCCCCCAGAGTTTGGGCATTGTCATTGCGAGCGCAGCGAAGCAATCCCGTTGATCATCGGGATTGCCACGGCCCCTTCGGGGCCTCGCAATGACACTTTGTCAACAAACTCTTAAGAAAATCCCCCAGTCAAAAATCGTGGTTCCCCCGATTGTAACCCCTCGCCAAAGGCACGTGTGGTGAGGGCTTGACTAAAACACAAGAAATGGAATACGAACTTTTAAATATTGGGCGGAAGAGAAGAAGGGGAAAATGAGTATGACCGACGGAATATGTTTTAGACCGAATCAAAGCCATTCTGAAGCAGAAGATGCCAATATGTCCTGTGCGTCTTTTGAATCTTTCAGCTCATCGACCGTTCAGACAGAAGGGGCAGATTCTGGAGGACGAGAACGTTTTTTAGCGGGCAGAGATTATCTAAGAGATTTGGAAGGGCGTTCTGTTCTGCCAGATGGCTACAAGGGCAAATCCAATGGTATTCCTTTAGGGATATTCGCTGTTGCCGGCGTTACTGGAACAACAGTGGGACTTATTGCAACGCCTGCAGTTGGACTTGCCGTGGGAGGAGCTATTTTATTGTCCGGATGTTCGGATACAGACAACCCAAAGGGAAAAACAGATTCTTCGGCAGAACCGGTATGTAATAAAAATTCTGATTGCAATCCCCCTGTCACAGTTTGTAAAGAGGGAACCTGCCAACCTCCTAAACCCTGCAATGATGATGAAGATTGCGAGGGAGAAAATGTAAATACTCAATGCGATGATGCTTTGGGAGTATGCAGAGAAAATACCACTTCAATTGAAATTTGTGACGGCTTAGATAACAACGAGGATGGTAAAATTGATATCGATCCTCAGACAGGTGAAAAAATTTCGAAACCCTGCGGTGGCCGGAGTGTTGGAATATGCCGTCCAGGGGCACAACACTGCGACGCCGAAAAGAACTCTGCTCAAGAACATTGGAGCGATTGTACAGGAGTTGTTCCGAAAAAGAATGAGCAGTGTAATGGATTAGATGATGACTGTGATGGCTTAACGGATGAAGACCTGCCCGAATGCGGCCTTCATGTTCCCGTTTTAAATCCGATTGGTGACAAAATTATTGATGAGGGACAGCGGTTGAGGTTTGTTTTGTCAGCAGTGGATGCGGATGATAATCCGTTAACCTATTTTGCATCTCACCTTCCGGAGGGAGCTAGATTTGATCCGGTCGACCGCGTTTTTGATTGGACCCCCAGTTTTGAACAGGCGGATGTCTATTCAGACATTCACTTTGGAGTGAGTGATGGGATAACTACGACTGGTGAAGATATTACGATCACCGTTCAAAATGTGAATCGTCGGTGTGTCATGTCTCCAATTCCAGATCAGACGGTGGATGAAAATGAATCTTTGGTTGTGACCGTAAATGCATCCGACCCGGATGTGGATGACACGTTGATTTTTAGCGGAGATAACTTACCAGCAGGTGCGACAGTAAACTCGAGCACCGGAAAATTAAACTGGAGACCCACCCTTACGCAAGCCGGAGCATACCGAGACATCGGGATCACGGCGACAGATGGGGATATGAGCTGTAACCAGCATTTTGATGTTGCGGTTATCAATGCCAACCGACCGCCGGTAATGGACGCCATCTCCAATCAGACCATCAATGAAAATCAATTACTCACCGTTACCCCACGGGCCTCCGATCCAGATGGTCAAACCTTAAATTTCAGTGGCAATAATTTGCCTCGTGGTGCGGTAGTCAATCCAACTACAGGAGTGTTGACTTGGACACCCGGCTTCGATCAGGCCGGCTCATATCCAAACGTGGGGATCACCGCGAGTGATGGGAGTTTAAGCGTTACACAAAGATTTAGTATAACCGTTAATAATGGAAACAGGCCGCCAGTAATGGAAGCCATCCCCAATCGGACTATCAATGAGAATCAATTACTTACCATCACCCCACGGGCCTCTGATCCAGACGGTCAAACTTTAAATTTCAGTGGCAATAATTTACCCCGCGGTGCGGCAGTTAATTCAACTACAGGGGTGTTGACTTGGACCCCCGGCTTCGATCAAGCGGGCACATACCCAAACGTGGGGATCACCGCGAGTGATGAAAATTTAAGCGTCACACAAAGATTTAGTATCACCGTTAATAACGTAAACAGTCCTCCAATTTTAAATTCAATCGGCAATAGAACTGTCAATGAAGGAGGATTGTTGACGTTTACCGTTTTTGCATCCGATCCAGATGGAGATGCGCTGACCTATTCCGCCTCCAATCTGCCGACGGGATCGAGTTTTAATGTTTCAACGAGAGTTTTCAGTTGGACACCAAATTGCAGGCAAGCGGGTGCATATCCGGTAAGTTTTTCTGTGACAGATCGTGGGACACCCAATTTATCAGATAGTGAAAATGTTATGGTCACAGTTAACGAAGCCTGTTCCAATGTTGCGTGGACTAGAACATATAATGGATCGTTTAATGGTAGGGATATCGGCCATGGCATCGCCGTGGATAATAATGGGAATGTGTATGTGACGGGTTCTGAGGAGGCTACTGAACTAAATTATAATATTTGGGTCAGGAAGTATGATGCCAATGGCAACACTTTATGGACAAGGACCTATAATGGCTCTGCTAATAGTACTGATGAAGGCCGAGGCATCGCCGTAGATAATAATGGAAATGTGTATGTGACTGGGTCTGAAATTGTTGCCGGGCAACGTAGTAATGTTTGGGTTAGAAAATATGATACCAATGGCAATGCTTTATGGACCGAAACCTATAATAATCCTGCTAACAGTTCGGATGAAGGTCACGGCATCGCTGTAGATAATAATGGGAATGTGTATGTAGCGGGAGATGAGAATGTTGCTGTACAATATGCTAATATCTGGGTCAGAAAATATGATGCCAATGGCAATGCCTTATGGACCAAGACCTATAATAATCCTGCTAATGGTCCTGATATGGGCCAAGGCATTGCCGTAGACAATGTTGGAAATGTGTATGTGACGGGTTTTGAGGATGCTGATGAGGAATCTTTTAATATCTGGATCAGGAAGTATGATGCCAATGGCAATACTTTATGGACAAGGACCCATAATGCCAATTGGGGAGATTTCGGCAACGGTATTGCCGTAGACGGAAATGGAAATGTGTATGTGACGGGTTCTGAGACTGTTGTTGCGGGAAATGATAATATATGGATCAGGAAATATGATACCAATGGCAATACTTTATGGACGGAAACCCATAATGGATCTGCTAATAATCTGGATAGTGGCAATGGCATTACCATAGATAGAAATGGAAATGTGTATGTGACGGGTTTTGAAGCTGTTGCTGGAGGAGGTGGAAATGTCTGGGTCAGAAAATATGATACCGATGGTAACACTCTATGGACGGAGACCCATAATGGTGGTGTCGGCCAAGGTATCGCCGTAGATATTAATGGGAATGTGTATGTGACGGGGCAGGAGAACGGAGATATCTGGGTCAGAAAGTATGTGCCGTAGAAAAAACCATCCCGGGATTGCCCCCTTCGACAAGCTCAGGGTGAGCGGTGTTGAAGGGCCTCGCAATGACACTTTGTCAACAAATCGCTTAGGAAAATCCCCCAGTCAAAAATCGTGGTTCCCCCGATTGTGCCAGCCCTCCATACTTTGTAAGTTTGTTGCATGATGAAACTAAAAAAAATGATTGGACTTGGATTGGCCTCGTTGATCTGCATCACCAGTTTATCTGCGCTGGCCAGAGGCAAAGGTTACACTTCCTACGGACCTGAAGAGATGCGTTTCGGCGCCGGACTTTATCTGGGCGAGCCGACCGGGTTCACCTTTAAAGGATATGTGACCGAAAAACTGGCCATTGATGGTATCGCCGGATGGGGTTTGAACCATAAGGTCTTTACCATGATTGGAGATGTCACCTACGATTTTCTCGATATTCCGATCGACTCCACTGTTGTGAAACTTCCCTTATACGCCGGTATTGGCACGAAGCTGGAATTCAAGGTCGGGCCCAACGACGACACCACGGTGGGCCTTCGGGCACCTATCGGTATCGCTGTGCAATGGCTCCACCATCCCTTCGAGGTCTTTGCCGAAATTGCCCCGGGAATGAAAGTCTCCCCCTCCGCAGGTTTTGACATTATGGGCGGCGTCGGCGTGCGATTCTACTTCTAAGGTAATCCCCCAGTCAAAAATCCGGCATCCCCCGATTGTCATCCCATTTCACCTCTTATATATTTCATCCACGATATATCGTGAAGTTATTTTGGGAAGTTAAACAGGAGTCGATCTACCAACAAAGGAGAAGCCATTATGTCCAACAACGACGGTACCATGAATCAGCACGCTTCAGATTTTCGCAAGAAGGCATCCACTCTGGGTCGTGATGTTGAAGACCTCGGTTCCATCACCAAAGAGTTGGCTGGTGCTGCAGTTGACAAGTTGCAGGAGAATGCGGGCGAGTATTATGATCAGGGAATGAAAAAGGCCAAGCTTTTTGAAAGAGGTCTTGAGAAAAAGATCAGCTCAAATCCGCTGATGTCTCTTCTGATCGCCGCAGGTGTCGGCCTGGTCGCAGGGGCCCTTTTTAATCGCCGATAAAATGCGCCAACTTTTATCAAATATGAGTCTGGGAATCCTGGCCGTCGCTGTGGCGGCCGGGATTCTTTTGATTTCTGTTTTCTTTCTGATGTATGGGGCCGCAACTGGCCTGGGAACAGTCTTTGTGGACAAGCCCTGGTTGGGTTGGGTCATCACAGGCGGGGTCTTTCTTTCAGGCCCGATTCTGTTTTTCACAATTCATTTTTCAAAACCAAAAAAGAAGCCGGCAGATTTTTCAAAAACAAGCGAGGCCCTTCTGCAACAAATTCTGGATGCCACAAGAAAGCATCCTTTGCAATCCACCGGTGCCGCGGCGGCCGCAGGCTTCATGGTTGGTGGAAAAGAGCCCTCCGAGATCACGCATGCCTTGAAAGAAGCCCTGATCCCGATTCTGGTGGAATACATCCAATCCAGACAAAAATAAGGCTAAGGAAATCCCCCAGTCAAAAACCGTGTCTCCCCCGATTGTTCATCCCTGCCTTCTTCTGTAGCCTCCGCGTCAGTCAGAAGTAAACAAACCAGGATTCACAAGGAGGAAAGTATGATGAGAAATTATAAGATGTTGTTCACGGCTTTATTTCTGGCCGCTTTCATAGCTGGATGCGGAGGTGGTAACGGGGAAGAGGTGGCAGAAACACCCGCCGCCACTACTACTACCACCACGACCACCAGCACGACGACAGACGCCACCGATACAACGGCGGGCATCACCGGCACGGCGACAGGCACCACCAGTGCAGCGGTCGACACCACTGCACCCACGGTGAGTTCCACAGACCCCGTCAATGCGGCCACAGATGTGGCGATTGACAAAAAAATCTCTGCAACCTTCGACGAAGAGATGGATTCCCTGACAGTCACAACCACAAATTTTCTGGTCACAGGACCCGGAACAACTTCCGTCTCCGGAACTCTCGCTTTGGTGGGCAACATCGCAACCTTTACTCCTGGAAGCAATCTCGCGGCCAACACCTTATTTACGGTAACGGTCACCACCGGTGCCAAGGATATTGCAGGCAATGCATTGGCCAGTGATAACGTATCGACCTTTACCACCGGTGCAACGGCAGACTTGACCGCCCCCACCGTGAGTTCCACCAATCCTGCCAACGCTGATGGGAGCGTGGCCATTAACAAAAAAGTCACCGCCACCTTTAGTGAGTCGATGGATTCTGCAACAATCATCACGGCAAACTATACAGTGACGGGACCTGGAGCAACCCCCGTCGCAGGAACTCTGGCGTTGGTTGGCAACGTTGCAACATTTACCTCTGACAGCAATTTCGCACCCAGCACACTGTTTACAGCAACGATCACCACCGGGGCCAAAGACGCCGCTGGCAATGCGTTGGCCTCCGATAAAGTGTGGACCTTTACAACAGGAACAGAGGCGGCTCAAAGCGTCGCTCAAGCAACAGTGCCCCTTGGATCATCCTCAAATTTTGCAATTCTGGCTTCTGCCGCAATCACCAACGTCGCGACTTCCGTGATTAATGGAGATGTCGGTTTGACTCCGGATGCCGGATCCAACATCAGCGGGTTCAGCGCTCCAGACACATGCCCGGAAGTGACAGGCAAGATATACGCCGTGGATGCAACAGGTCCTGCGTGCATTATACCTGCGCAACAAAATCCGACGCTTCTTTCGGATGCCAAAACCGATGCTGGAATTGCATTCACCAATGCCAGAAACGCTGTTCGCGGAACGCCTGCATCCATCTCGGGCAATCTGAATGGGCTGACACTGTATCCCGGCTTATATGAATCCGGAACTTCGCTTGAAATATCTGCAGGTGGCTTTCTTTATCTGGATGCTCAAGGCGATGCGAATGCCGTCTTCGTTATTCGGAGTGAAACCTCTATCACCACGCTGTCCACCAGTGAAGTTGTTTTGACCAAGGGCGCAAAAGCGGCCAACGTCTACTGGATAGCGGGGAGTTCGGTAACTCTTGGAGCGAACTCGATCATGAAGGGAACCTTTGTAGCAGGAACATCCATTGCGCTACAGACCGGTGCAAACCTGGAAGGAAGAGCATTGAATCAGGGTGCGTCGGCTGAAGCGGTTACACTGGATTCCAGCACCATCACCGTGCCTTCTCTGTAAGGTGCCTTGATGAAGGAAAGTTTGAAAGCCCCCTGTGCCGAAAGGTGCAGGGGGTTTTTATTTCTGTAGGGTAATCCCCCAGTCAAAAATCAGGCCTCCCCCGATTGTCCTTATTTCACCCCTCGAATAGCTTCTCTGCATCAGTAAAACTAAGGAGATGCTGTTTATCTTCACGGGGGGCTTAATTCATGTCTGACACATCAAGATCTTTGGCGATAGCAGGTGTAGCTTGCGGAGCAGGTGCCGCGATAGGGGCGGGAGCTGGGAGTATTGTCCCGTTAGCGGGAACCGCTTCGGGGGCCGCTTTGGGCTGTGCCATAGCTGTTGCGGCCGTTATTTCCAGTGGATGCGAAGGGCGCCCGTGGACGGGCAGTGAATCCGACACCGATGTTAATCCCGAAGGTGTTAATCCCGAAAATAATATCTCCGGTACCGTGGACACATCCGATGTATACGCTGCAGGTGATAGAGTTATTCATGCAGGTGCAGGGAGAGATGGTTATGTTGTTAGTGGCGGTGGTGTTGTCTACGTAGGTGCAGAGGGAGATTTTTATGATGCGGGCAATAGCGTTGCGGATGCCTCTATGCCGGGATTCGACGCGGGTGATGGTGTTATCGATGCGGGTGATGGCGTCGTCGCCGATGCGGGCGATGGTGTTATTGACGCTGGCGATGGTGACGTTGATGCAGGGGATCGTTTCGTCGATGCAGGTGTGCGGTATGATGGGGGTTCTGGTGCTGTTGATGCGGGCGTAGTTGATGCAGATGCCGGTACAGTGTTGACATGTAACGATCTGCAAATTTTGTTGGATGAATCTTCCTGCGTTACAGATCCACAAACGGCTTCCATTTTCAGCAGTGAACTGCCCCGCAGTATTAAAGTGATTGGATTTACATACGGGGATTCGGATGTTGTTGGCTGTCCCTCCCGCAGTGTCATGTTACACGCGGCTAATCAGTCTCTCTTTATTACTCTTATGGCAGATAGGGGTTCCATACCGAGACTTCAAACGGATCCCGACGCCACTTTAAGTCCTTTCGCCGAAGATTTTATAAATACAATTAATGGTGAACACACTCTTATTCCGGCGGACGGTTTTGTCGAGGGGGCCATCGGCGTATGGTGCGATCCAAATCCCGACAACCAATCCTTTATTTTTGACTCGGCGATAGACAGTTTAAATTTGATTTACAACGTACCGGGATACTCCTGCAACTATCAGGTGAGTAGCCCGTGGTAGTTAAATCCGTGAGAGGAAAAATTATGAATAAAAAAATAGTCAGCACCGTGTTGTCCCTCTTCGTAACAGTCCTCACAAGTTTTTTTTCGGGGACAGCCGGGGCACAGACCTGTACCGCGGTGAACGGAGTCTGTACCGTGACACAGGCGAGCGGCACCGGAAACGAAAGCCTCGAGGCCTGCATCAACACGGCGACCTGTTCAAAGATCATCTTCGGTGTTCCGGAAGTGACCATTGACAAGACGATCCCTTTTGGTCGCAGTAATATATTGATCGATGGTGAGGGCATCACGACACTGAACGGCAATCTGCCGATGTTCTTCGAAATCACAAAGTCCAATATTGTTATTCAGCGCCTTGCCGTCGAAAATGCTGGGGGCATCGCGTTCAGATTGGTCGGCAGTTCCAACACCGTTTCCAATTGTTCCTTTGCGGGCGGCGACTACGGTATCGGTGTCTATTCGGGAATAAAAAATCTGCTTTCGATGAATACGTTTTCTGGCGTAGGCAGTGCCGCCATCGCTCTTTTTAATGGAGGGAATGCAAACCTCGCTTCTCCAGTGTTGTCTGATGCCTCTCTTGTGAGTGCAGACAAATGGGAGCTTAAAGGGAGAGTCTCTTCGAGAGTGGTGCGGGTGGAGTTGTATGAAGCCGATGCGGGGAACGTGCCTCAAGGGATGTCCTATCTGTTTACAATAAGCAATGATCCGGCGAGTGGCATCCGGTCCGACGGCACCTTCGTGGTTCCGATGGACATCTCGCGATATCATCCGGCCAAGCGCTATGTTGCGTTATCTTTTGACGCGGACAACAATACCTCCGCCTTCTCGAATGTTTTTATCCCGACCTCCGACAGCATCGATTTTTTCGGTCCCGATTTTTCCGCCTGCAGTCGCGCTCTGTGGTTTATGAATACGCTTGCGAGCGTGTGGGGTGGCGATTTTGACGGTGACAACCTGTCCAATGGTTTTGAAGACAGAAATAAAAATTGTGTGCCTGATTCCGGTGAGACCGATCCCTCTCTTGTGGATACCGATGGCGACGGGGTTCCGGATGGCGAGGACAATTGCAGTAGTGTTCCCAATCCTCTTCAGGAAGATTTAAATAACAACGGGCGCGGAGATGTATGCGATGGCGATATGGACGGCGATCGCATACCCGATGCTCAAGACAATTGCCTCACCATTCCCAACGTCGATCAGATGGATACCGATGCGGATGGTCTGGGTGACGCCTGTGATGCCGATATCGATGGCGATGGATATAATAATTCGCGCGACAACTGTATTTATATCTCCAATGCGGATCAGAAAGATTTGGATGGTAATGGCGTTGGCGATGTCTGCGAGAAAGATGATGACCGGGATGGTGTAACAAATTCGAATGACAACTGTCCTTTTGTGCCGAATCCGCTTCAGTCGGACAATGACGGCGATGGTGTCGGGGATGTGTGCGATTTTGATATTGATGGAGAAGTAATTTTGAACCCTTCTGACAACTGTCCGCTGGCTCCAAACGCGACTCAAACCGATTCCAATGGCAACACGGTTGGTGATGTTTGTGAATTGGATCTCGATGGCGATGGTATCTCTGATTTGAGAGATAATTGCGTGGCCATTCCAAATCCGAATCAAAACGATCTCGATTTGGACGGTGTGGGTGATGTCTGTGACATCGATGTGGATGGAGACAAGGTCGACAACAGTGTCGATAATTGTCCCCTGCTCGCCAATGTCGATCAGCTTGATACCGACCTCGATGGGAAAGGTGACGTCTGCGATTCGGACGTCGACAATGATGGCGTTCTGAACAATGCAGACAATTGCCCGATCATTGCCAATGCAAACCAGAAGGATTCGGTTGGAGACGGTGTTGGAGATGTCTGCGACACAGGTGGCGATAGTGACGGAGATGGCATAGCCGATTTTCAGGACAATTGCCCGTTCGTTGCCAATGCAGATCAGGCCGATACCGATCATGACGGTGTCGGTGATGCCTGTTTTCAAACGGTCACACTAAAACTAAATGTCGATCAGAATATCGATCAGCCTCCCCCCACACCGGACCAATACAACATCGGCGGTGGGTCAGGTTGTAGTTTGATCCCCCAAAATACTTTTGATGCAAGTTCCATCGCGGCCCTGGCTCTGTTGCTGGCGAGCCTTCTTATATTGAGGAGAGAAAAATGCAAAAAATAAAACGCGTCGCAGTCTTATTCATAACCGTCTTTGTCTGTGTCGCCTCCTCCGAGGTGCGGGCGTTGAACATACAGTCGTCTCATCCAAACCCGGGGCAGACCGGAACCTTCAATGTCTTCGGCTCCAGAACCGAGCCCGCCCGGGGTTTTGGTTTTAGCGCGACAACACAATATGAAAAAGATCCCCTTGAGTTTCGC
The DNA here is from genome assembly GCA_030648035.1 of Deltaproteobacteria bacterium. Classification (GTDB taxonomy): domain Bacteria; phylum UBA10199; class UBA10199; order SPLOWO2-01-44-7; family SPLOWO2-01-44-7; genus JAUSII01. The sequence goes on from JAUSII010000122.1 coordinate 78,086, forward strand.
AATTTCACCACAGGCGCACAGGTGCGATACATTATGGACTGGATGGAAACCACCGACGTATTGGCCGAGTATGGTTTTACAAATTGGGCGACGGTGGGGGTCGATATTCCGTTCAGTTTTGTTCGCTATGCCCTTCCCACAAACATGAATATCCGTGAGAGTCATACCTCTCTTGGCGACATCACGGCCTACGGAAAATTCGCCATTTTACATCCGGACAAATACCCCATCGGGTTTTCGATCATGCCCTTTGTTGCTGCGCCCACGGGTTCTACCACCCATTTTACCGGAGATCATGGCACAGGCTGGGGTGCGAAACTTCTTGCCGACAAGGAATTTGACGGCGGATATTTCGGCGTCAATCTGGGTTACAAGGCCCGCACAAGAAGCGATACCGTTCAGGCTGTGGGGAGCACACAAAGTCTCACGGTAGACGACGAGTTTGTATACGGAGTGGGCGGTGGGATGGATATTGTAAAAAAGAAATTGAGAGTTTTTACGGAATTGATCGGGTCTACTGCGGCGGCAGATTTTGCAAAGCATTCACAGACGAGCCCGATGGAAGTGAACGGAGGGTTTGAGATCGGTGCCATGAAGAACGCCATGAAGGTCACCCTGGGCGCCGGCAGTGGGTTGAATGGCGGCTACAGCGCACCGAGATTTAGAGTTTTTGGAGGCCTGACATATCACTGGCAAATAAAACCGGCCGCAAAAAGGATCGAACTGGCAAAAGCCGAACCGGCACAAGAAGAAGTGATTGATACGATCATTCTGGATGGAATCCATTTTTCCTACGACAAATATACAATCCTTCCGGATTCCAAACACATCCTGGATGAAAACTTTTTGAAGCTTCAAAAATATCCAAAAGAACACTTTCGTGTGATTGGCCACACCGATAGTCGTGGGAGCCATCAATACAATCAAGTGCTCTCGGAAAATCGGGCGAAGTCGGTCGTGGATTACTTTATTAAAAAAGGAATCGCGCCGAATCGTCTGCAGTGGGAAGGACGCGGCAAGAGAGAGCCCGTTGCGCCCAATAATTCAGAAAGTAATATGTGGCTCAACAGACGGGCCGTTGAAGTGCAAGTGTTGAGATAAAAAAAAAGAAAAGGAAAAAAATATATGAGCACAGAAATATTTGGACTTGATACTCCGTCATTAGCAGGTTCTCTCGAGTTGCTTGGTATTGATTCCGAGAAGTGGCGTGTCAGGAAATCAGGCGTGAAAGATTCCCCGGCGATGCTGGAAAGGGACGTTTACTTTAGCGGCGGGAAACCTTTTTCTTGGTCGTGTTCCGACCCGGGTGAGCCTGCCGAAGTGGCGGCGTTGCGCGATAATTATATCCATCTTTGGAGTCGGGATGCGGTTTACTATCTGGCGGCATTTAATCCGTTGCTTGGCGAACTCAATGATGTCGAAAAGTCTGACAAGTTTTTCACTGAAGCTCAAAAATATCGTGGCCGCGTTGCCGATTTTTTTAAAGGCCGTTACCAAAAAATGCACAGTTCGGCATCCTATGACAAAAAATATGCCACTCCACTGGAAGATGGCGTTGGGGTTCTGCTGGAGGGCTTTGCACTCGGTGGGGAGGCATCAAAAGAAAGTGATGTGACCCGCTCGATCGAAATTTTTGTGAAGAGGCGTCCCGGACAGAGATCCTTCGCGCGACTCCTCGAAGCCAATAAAAACTACTGGAAGGCAACACGGGCTAATCCCGATAAAGCTCCAACAATTCTTGCGAAGGCCTTTGAGAATCTGGGTATCAGTGCAGAGGATGCAAACACTTGCGTGGGGTTGAACATGCTGGAGGCGATTGCCGCAAGATCAGATCAGATATGTGCGTCCGGTGAATATAATACCTCTTTTGATATTGCCATGATCCATATGTTCAAAGAATTGGATGATCGTCAGGATGTGCTTTTGAAATGGTTGGTGCCGCATATGTTTGCATTGCAGAAGGAAACGTATCAGCCAACCGCCGCACCAGAGGTTGTTGCCTTCGTTCCCAAAGAATCCAAACCACCCAAAGCACGCAGAGTTATCAAAGTTATCAAACAAGAGTTTGAAGCAAAGCCGGCAGAGGAGCCGCCGGTTATTTCATCACCTGTGTATGAGGCGCCACCTCCACCTCCGCCTCCACCGTCACCTCCACTCGCGTTTCAAAAACCGGAACAAAAATGGAAACGGCCGAAGGCTTATGGCGGTGAAGAAGTTGAAGTTAAATAACATAAACAAATAACACAAGGAGACGAATATGATAAGCGGCGGAAACGAAGAGGGCATTAAACGAGCAGCGGTACAAGTCTGGTGCAGTGGATTTCTTGCGGATTACAACAGCGACAAAGATGAGACGGGTTGTCCGGCGTCTGTTGAGAGAGAACTCACATGGGCCTACACACAAATCAAAGACCCTCTGCAACGGGACAAACTCGATGCATTTCTCAAAATCTGGATAGGACAGCCGATGGAAAATTGCGGAAGTGAATCGGGCGCGGAGGAGAGCGGCTACAATGACACGACAGCTCCTGCCGCCACCAAATGTATGGATGAATACAGATTGGGCACGCGGAGGAGAATTCAACTCAAAAATTTAAGTTTGCCAGGGATGCCCACCAAAGTGAAAGCCTTTGGGGAGAATGGATATGTACCGTGGGCGGTGAAGATGGTGCAGATGGGATATATTCCGAAAGAGCCATGTCCTCTTGTGGAGCTTGCCGATAATCGGGTGAAGCGCGCCATGGCCCGACTGGGAGCGGCCGCCAGCATGAAGTTCAATGGACCACACATCCCCGCAGTTATTTACGGGCTTCAGGTAGAGGCGCCACAACTTTTCTGGCAGTCTAGTGATGCCGGATGGGCGGCGGGGGGTCGTTTGATGGCAGGAGGTATAAGTCGATTGCAGGATCACGCCGAAAATGACCAGACAACCGGGTTTGTCAAAGCCGGAGTGGGTCCTGAATATGCAATTTTCAGGGACGACAATGTGAGCATCAGCACAGCCCTTGCAAGCGTCATGACCTTCAATGGGAGTGAAGACCTGGGAGGCGGTGGAGAATTGGGTTTGCGAGTCGACACCAATAAGCGGGCGGGCGTAGGCTTGGACTTCATCCTCGAATATATACAGGGAGAGTTGCTTCCCATGGGTGGCGCCTATCTTTATTGGGGGTTTTAACATAAGAAAAAGGGGGCATTATGAATCTAAAATCAGAAGAAGGAAAAATAGGGTATGTTCTTGCATGGCTTATCGGTATTCCTATTCCGATATTGATTATCGTCTTCCTCTTGCGCGGATGTAGTTAATTTTTTTTAGAGTCTTCAAAAGTGAAAAATCAAGACTTGAGCAAATTAATTATTTTATGGGGATGCGGGATAGTGGTTTTACCGGGTTCATCTGTATGGGCTTGCCCGTTATGTTATTCGGATACAGGCAAACAAGTGCGCGCGGGAATCTTTAATGGCGATTTTTTATTTAACCTTGCCATGACGCTTTTTCCCTTTATCGTTTTCACGTTCATAGGCTTGGTGCTTTATTATGATGAATCTAAAAACAAAAAATAATTTTAAACCTTTAATCACGGCTGGTACGATCTTAGGCTTGGGGATGGGTGGTTTTGTCGATGGCATTCTTTTTCATCAGATTCTTCAGCTTCATAGCATGCTTTCCAATCGTCTTTTTCCAGATACGCTGATTAATGTTGAGATCAACATGTTTTGGGATGGGCTTTTTCATGCCTTTACTTGGATCATGACATTGATCGGACTTGCTTTGCTCTGGAAAGCAGTCAGACGTGTTGACGTGCCTAAATCAACAAAAATTCTCGTCGGTTCCATGCTTTTTGGATGGGGCCTGTTCAATTTAGTCGAAGGCATTATTGATCATCAGCTTCTCCAAGTGCACCATGTGGTGCAACGGGCCGCTCAGCCCGCGCAACTGTATTGGGATTTATTATTCTTGGCCGCAGGCATTGTGCTGATCGTACTAGGGCGTGTGTTAATTCAATCTGGCAGAAAAGCGGCGCCTCTGTAGCCTTCTAAAGGGGTCATCATGTCTATTTGGTTTCGAATCCGTTGGTTGCTTGTTGTATTGCTCGCCGTAGCGCTTGTTGGTTTTGCGCTGACGGTGAAAAGTGCCAATGAAGATTTTCCTGCGCTGACAAAACGCCTGCAAGCGGAGAAACCGAAGTTCGCCAAGCGCCAACAGACTTTGCTCACAGAGCGCTACGATCTTACTGACCGGCCAGCTAAGGAAATGGTCATGTCGCGCGGTAAACCGGTGCAAGAGGGAGTGCGCGTTAAGTTGCCCGAGGGGATGACGTGGGAGAAACTAGCCGCGTTGTCACCGGAACTAATCAAAGAAAAACAACTCTGGCCGGCTGGCTTTCTTCCGTTGCCGCATCCCCACCACGAAGTGGGCGGAATGATCTTTCCTAAATTTCTCATCGAAGTAACGAAGCAACAAACCGATCGGGATCTGACTCGTTTCGATCTCGACTTCGATTTGCCGGATTATTTATTGCCCGAGTTTCCGGCACCGATCTATCTGACGACGCGGCTCGATCTGGGTGACGTCTCGCAAGGGAAATTGGTGACGCTCAACAACTTCAATGAATTATTCAAAGACATCCTCAATCCTAAGCAACTCGAAGGCCTGCGGTTGCTGGTCACGCCGTTTCCCCAGCAACAGTTCAATGCCACAGAAGATCGTCGCAGTTTGAAAGCCCATCAGGGTGTTGCTTGTTTCGATTGTCACGCCAATGGCCATACGAACGCCTCTACCCACACAGTCGGAGATATTCGGCCAAACGAACTTCGTCATCGGATTGATACGCCATCACTACGGGGTGTGAACATTCAACGCTTGTTTGGTTCGCAACGGGCACTCAAGTCGGTGGAGGACTTCACCGAGTTCGAACAACGAGGTGCCTATTTCGATGGCATCCCGGCCGATGCAACGCGCAAAGGGACCAATGTCCTTGAACGCGGCAGTCAGGTGCATTTTATGGCAGAGTTTCAGGCTTTGCTCGATTTTCCGCCTGCGCCGAAGCTCAACGTCTTGGGCAAACTCAATCCCAGCAAAGCCAGCGTGATCGAGTTGCGCGGCCAGGACATTTTTTTTGGAAAGGGTCAGTGCGCGGCCTGTCACACTCCGCCGTACTACACCGACAATTTGATGCACAACTTGCAGGTGGAGCGATTCTTCCCGGAGGTCACGATGAATGGTCGTAAGGCTTCGGTCGACGGCCCGATCAAGACTTTCCCATTGCGTGGCATCAAAGATTCGCCGCCATATTTGCACGACGACCGTTTGCTGACGCTGGAGGATACGGTGGAGTTTTTCAACCTCATTCTAGAATTAAAATTGAGTGTTCAAGAGAAGAAAGATTTGCTCGTCTTTCTCTGGGCACTTTAGTGCATTAGTGAAAATTAAAAAGAAAAGGGGTCAAGTTGGACTTCATCCTCGAATATATACAGGGAGAGATGCTTCCCATGGGTGGCGCCTATCTTTATTGGGGGTTTTAAAACATTTTGTTCACCTGCTCTTTATTTTTTCTTACCTTCCAGAAGTGCTTTTATTTTAGAGAGAAGAGAATAAATTTCGTAGGGCTTGGTAATATACTCATCTGCCCCGCATTCTTTTCCCCAGGTTTTGTCGCTCTCCTGTGTTTTTGCGGTCAATAGAATCACCGGGATCGATTTTGTTTTGGGATCATTTTTCAAGTCGTGGCAAACTTGGTAGCCATTCATTTTGGGCATGATGACATCGAGCAAAATAAGATCGGGTTTTTCCTGCATGGCCCTTTCTATTCCTTTTGGGCCGTTATAAGCGACCAGAACGGAATATCCGGAGGCTTTCAATCGGATGCCCAATTCTTCCGACAGATCTTTTTCATCATCAACCAATAATATTGTTTTTTTCTGATTCATTTTTTCTCCTTTTCCCCGCAATGGGGAGTGTAAAACGAAATGTAACACCTGTTTTTTCAGGACTCTCCACCCATATTTTCCCCCGGTGGCGTTCAATAATTTCTTTGCAGATGGCCAACCCCAATCCTGTTCCTTTGTAGGGCCCCGTCCGTTTTTCCCGATCGAGCTGGATAAATTTTTTGAACAGGTCATCCATTTTTTGACGGGGAATGCCGGGACCGTCATTGGCAATGCTGATTTCAATGAATTGGGGAGAGCCACTCTCCGGCTTGGCGATAGTTGTTGCAACCACGATTTCTTTTTTGGCATAGAGAATGGCGTTGCTGAACAGGTTTGTCAAAGCCTGCGCCACCATATCCGAATCAGCTTCAACGGTAGGCAGGTCTTTTTTGTGTTTTTCTTTTATTTTGAGGTTCCTTCCCCTTTTCCCGCCCTGATAGCTTTGAACGATTTCATGAATAAGCGGGGTAAGATGAATCTCCTTTTGCTGAATTTTTGTCCTTCCTGATTCCAGACGGGAGAGATCGAGCAAATTTTCAATCAGTTTGGACAATCGTCTGACATTTCTCTGCCCCCGGTCCAAAGCCTCGGCCTGTGCTTCAGAAATGGGGCCCAGGATTCCCGATTTAAGATTGTCTATTCCAAGTGCAATCACCGTGAGCGGCGTGCGCAGTTCATGGGAAACCATGCTCAAGAATTCATCTTTCATCTTTTCGAGCTTTTTTCGCTCGGTGATATCTTCAATGGCCAGGAGGATTGTCTTCTTCTTGTCCGTTTTTCTGTAAATGCGTCTGGCGTTCAAAAGCATTGTTTTCAACCCAATGGTTTTGAAGTTGTGCTCCACTTCGTAATCCTCAAAAGTGGTATGCTTGGGAAGAATTTCTTCCAGGAGCTGTCGCAGTTTGGGGATATTCCACTGCCGGTTGCCCAGATGATAAAGAAACTTTCCCTCGGTCTCATGTGGCTTGACTTTAAAAGTCTTATAGAAGGAGCGATTGGCGGAGATGATCTTCAGGTTGGTATTGAGCACGATCAAGGGTTCCCGCACCGTCTCCACAATATTTTCGGCATATTCACGGGCGGCCCTGATAATTTCCTGAACTTTTTTTTGCTTGGTTATTTCCCGTTTGGTCGACTTTGCTGAATGACTCATAAGGTGATTCTCCCATATAGAAATTCTCACACATTAGCGTTGAATACTATAGGGGAATCCCCCATTCAAAATTCATGCCTTCCCTGATTGTTCTCTCCCCCGCCCCATCGTAAACTTTACTTAATCAATAACTGAAAAATCGAAGGGAGCAACCCTTCGAACCACAACGGGAGGATCATATGAATTGGGAACAGATAGAAGGGAACTGGAAACAGTTTAAAGGTGATGTAAGAGAAAAGTGGGGCAAGCTGACAAATGATGAGCTGGATGTCATCGCAGGCAGAAAAGACAGACTCGCCGGAAAACTTCAGGAAAAATACGGCATTGCAAAGGAAGAAGTGGAAAAGCAACTTCATGATTTTTTAAAATCTTCCCAGGAAATGAAAAAGAAGGGGGCAAACGTATGAACAAGCGCTCCATTATTTCAAAAACGATCTTGCTCGCCAGTTTTGCCGTTTTTTTTCTCGGCAGTGCTGCGGCAAGGGCGTCCGAAACGCAATGCAAAATGAATTTCACGATGAAAAGCTGGTCGGTCTTTTATAAATCGGGCAAAGGCCAGGGGAACATTACCTGCGATAACGGTCAGAAGGCCAAAGTGCGTCTGCGGGCACACGGTGGGGGCCTGACTTTTGGAAAAGACAAGATTCTGGATGGTCACGGAACCTTTTCCAAAACTGCGGATATCAAAGATTTGTTTGGATCTTATGCGACAGCTGAAACCCATGGCGGCGCTGGAGACTCTGGAGCCTCCCAGGCTATGACAAAAGGAGATGTATCTCTTGCCTTAACAGGTTCTGGAAAAGGTGTTAGTGTGGGTATCGATTTTGGAAGTTTCAAAATCTCAAAGATTTAAATATCATGGTGATATTTAAGTATAACCAAAGGGAGGGATATTTTATGTTAAGCAAAAAAATTAGTTGTCTATTTTTAGCCACCCTGTTTTGTCTGGGTGTGAGCGGCAAAGTCAATGCCGACGAAGTTCCGCAAGCGCAGAACCCGGATGCCTGCCACGGCGGCTTTCAGGGAACCACGCCTTGCAGTCGCTGGTATGAACTGACCGAGCTGTCAAATCCGGACGCCTGGCAATATGCCGAGAGAAACCGGGAATCCAAGTTCCGCTGGTATGGCGTGCAAAAGCAGGCCAAAGCAATCGTCTATAAAAAAATTATTTATCGCGGCATCAAGTTTGATTTCGACAAATCAAACATCAAGGCCGAATCGCTTCCGATTCTGGAAAAAGACGTCGATAACCTGAAAAAGGAATCGCAAATGAACAAAACAATTCGTATTGTCGGTCATACCGATTCGAAGGGCAGCGATGAATATAATCAAAAACTCTCTGAAAGACGCGCCAATGCGGTCAGAGAATATTTCATCAGCCAGGGAATCAATGGCGATCGCCTCGTTGCCGAAGGCAAAGGGGAATCGGAACCGGTGGCTCCAAACACTGTTGACGGCAAAGATAATCCCGAGGGGAGAGCCGAGAACAGACGCATCGAACTTCTGATTCCGCAGTAAACAAAGGAATCAAAGTGACTTAAAAAAAGAGGGGGCCGAAAAGGCCCTCTTTTTTTTTGGTTGTTTATAAGTTTCAAAAAGGGCAAAGATTTTTTTATGCATTTCACAAAACCGATATTACTCTATGACGGCGCGTGCGGGATGTGTCGCGGGGGTGTGGGTTGGTTGCAGAAAAAAGTCCCCTCTGGTGCGGTCGATTTTCTCTCGACTGCAGAGGAGCAAGTTTCTACCCGTTTTCCCGATCTCACGACAGGCAACAATTCCAGGCAGATGTATTTTATAAATCCCGACGGCCAGATATTCGGCGGCGCCAGAGCCATTGCGCAGATGCTTCTCTTGAGCCCCACATTTAAAGTCTTCGGATTATTTCTCGACTTTCCGCTGGTGCGTCCCTTTGCCGCCGTCGGTTATCGCATTCTCGCTTTTGTGCGACAGAGAAAATCCAGGTCTTGCAACCTCCATTCTCTTTTTCTGCTTTGTTTTATTTTTCTTTTCAGCTCTCCCCTTTTTGCACAGGAAGATTCCGTCACCGTGGCAGAGGAACAGCACAAGGTTGCTCCCGTCTCCTTCCAACTCGAATCCGATATTTTTTCGCGCTATGTCTGGTATGGGCTGGCCTCCAGCGACGGTCCGGTCTGGCAACCCTCCGCCAGTCTCTCTGGCTACAACTTTAACTTTACGGCGTGGGGAAATTTTGTTCTGGATAACGAACCGAACCAGGGAACCTTCAACGAAGTTGATCTCATTCTGGGATATCAAAACCATTTTCAAAAATGGGGTTACGCGCTTTCCGTCGAAGGTGATTTATTTCCCAATGGCACTCCCAAATCGCTCGACTTCAGCACAGCCACACTCAAAACCAATATTCGTGTGACTCACCCGGCGGGTCCAGTGCTTCTCTTCGCCGATTTTGTCGGATTGTTCGTCTCGGTGGCGGGAGGTTTTTATGGTGATGTTGGTGTGGAGTGGCAACCGAAACTCGTCAAAAATCTCTCTTTGGACACCTATCTTCTCTTCGGCGGGGGAGATGAAAAATTCAACCGGACTCATCTGGCAGACGAAGGGACGCGTCCAAACCTGATTGAATATGCCCTCTCACTCCCCTGGACCCCCAATGAAAAATGGACCTTCACCCCCACCTTTCATCTGACCCATCTTTTGCTGGAGCCAGTACAAGCGGCAAGACCAAGACAGACACAAGTTTGGGGCGGACTCAAAACAATCTACATTTTTTGACAGAGCCGTGTAGAATAAATCGATGTACAAAACATTTTTAATAATGCTCCCCCTTGGACTGGGAGTTTTTTTGAGCCCGGAAATATGGATGCCGGGACTTCTTCTGGCCGCCTCAAAAGAAAAGGCGGGGTGGAAAGCCTGGTTTTTCTGTCTGGGGGGTGCGGGGGGCATTGGTCTGCTGATCACGATCGGATTTTTTTTAAATGCGACAACGCCGGAAGGACCTTCATGGACCCGATTTTTCATCCGCGCCGGCTTGGGAACGCTCCTTTTCTTTGCAGGAATACACATCCTCTTTAAGGGAGAAAAAGGCCCTTCCAAAAAAAATCTCTCCCATCTTGCAGAAAAAGCCGGATTAAAAACAGCGGTCCTGTTGGGTTTTGCGGTCACCGGACTTAATTTGAAAGTGGCTTCCCTGACAATCGCGGCAGGACATCAACTCTCTCTTTTTTCAAATGCAATGACACCCCGTCTTGAAGGCTTGCTCCTCTTTCTTGGGTTGAGCCTCCTGCCGGTGACCCTTCCGGCCATCGTGGAAACAGTGAAACCGGGGTTGGTGCGCACCCTTATAGAACCGTGCAACCGTTTCATGGCGCTTTATGGTCGGTGGATTGTGATCGCCATCTGCCTTGTCATGGGTGGCACATTATGGAGACACGCGCTGGCGGTTTTACCTGCGTGAAGGAGGGGGGAGAGGAATCACTTTCAGTGTTTTGCGGATGAGGCGTTCAATGTCGCGAATATCCCCCCTCTGTTCCGGAGTGGCAAAAGAGATGGCGCGGCCGGAAAGACCAGCCCGGCCCGTTCTGCCGATGCGATGAACATAATCTTCCGAATTGTCGGGCAGATCAAAATTAACCACCAGTTCGATATTGGTCACGTCGATGCCGCGAGCGGCAATGTCGGTCGCCACCAGAATGCGATATTTTCCCGTTTTAAAACCGCCCAAGGCCTCCCGCCTCTGATTGAGCGAACGGTTGGAGTGAATTTCGGCGGCACGATGCCCACTGCGGTGCAGAGCTTTGCAAATTTTTGCGGCCCCGTGTTTGGTGCGTGAAAAAACAAGCACCGAACCGCGATACTCATGAAGCACCGTTTCCAAGAGAGAAAATTTGTTTTCTTTTTTCACGATGATAATTTCCTGCTCCACATTTTCGGCCGCAGTCCCTGCCGGTGCCACTTCCAGACGAACCGGCATGGCCATATAAGAAGAGGCGATGCGAACGATCCCGGCGGGCATGGTGGCAGAAAAAAGCAGGGTCTGTCTCTGTTTGGGAACGGTTTTTAAAATCTGGCTGATCTGGGGGGCGAAACCCATGTCGAGCATCCGGTCGGCCTCATCCAACACAAGAATTTCTATGTCGGAGAGTTTGACGGTCCCCTGTCTCAAATGATCGATCAATCGTCCGGGTGTTGCGATGATAATGCGCGGATAGCGCCTCAAGGCTGCAAGTTGGCGACCCATCGCTTCTCCACCGATGAGCACGGCGGTCCATATCTTGTTGGGTTTGCAAAATCTCTGAAGCGCTTCATCCACCTGCAGGGCCAGTTCGCGCGTCGGCAAAAGAATCAGACCGCGACCTTTGAGAAACTGAAGCCTCTGGATCATCGGAATGCCAAAAGCAAGCGTCTTGCCGGTGCCGGTCTGCGCAATGCCGATAATATCTTTCCCCTCAATTCCGACCGGAATCGACTGGTGCTGAATGGGGGTTGGGATGGTAAATTTGAGTTGCCCCAGAATTTCCAACAGATTCGGAGCGATCCCCAAATTTGAAAAAGAATGTGTGTTTTCCGTCATCAGGAGGGGGGTTAAGCCACGTTTCCCTCGACTTTACCACCTTTATCTTCAATAAGGCGCTCCGGCATCATGTTGGCTAAAACGAGCAACTTTTTTGTTCTTCTGACGATAATTAAATAGAGAATCATTATGACTACAACGAATATTACAGCCCATGCCAACACTGTCCTGCTTGAACCAGCAGGGTTGTATTCCCTATTGGAGACAGCCGCACCGGAAGATTTGTCAGAGTCCCTTGTTTTGCTGAATGATGTGGCTCACCAATTGGGAGATAATCACTTGATGGCGTCGATCTATCATGCACGTCAAGGAGATTGGGATCATCTTTTGTATGCTGCAGATCGTTTGAAATCGATTCCCCGGGACCATTTCACAATGGCGGCCGATAAAATTTTAATGGGTAGAACATTTGATCTGGGTGCCGCGCCTCAAGCCAGATCTTTGGCCAATTCCATTTTTGCCCGCTCTGTAAATTTGGAAGGTCTTTTCTTGAAAAGATTGGATGTGTTTCTCTCTTGGGATCCTGATCCGGAAGATACGTCTCTTGTTGAAAGAAGAATCTTGGGACTGGTGCGTGATGTTTCTTTGAGCGATGCAGACCTGTATGAACAACTGGAAGAGAACCTTCAATCCCTGGATTTCGCAACATTGAAATCGAATCCCGATTTGCTGGTGGAAAAATTGCGACGGTTTTTTAAAAGAGAGGTGGAGGTGGTAGCGATGTATCCCTATTATGATCGGACTGTAGACATCGAAAAAAGAAACGTAATTGTGGTAGTCGTTAATGTCGGCGGTGAAGAAAGAGTCTGTTATTTGAAACACATGGAAGAGAGTCCTCGCAGGGAAAGTTTGGGATTGCGCATTCATAATCTGCTGACCGATTCTCCCATTCCATTTATGGCCAGTGGCTATACCTCGCTACAAATGGGTATTCGGGGGATCGCCTGGGATCTTCATCCCGGTTTTTCAACCGAACAAGAATGGAGATCATTTAATTTTAATTTGGGGAAGGCTGACGAGTTCGCCCGTTTAATTCAGCTGGGAGATCGCAAGGCGGAGGATGTGTTGGTGCTGGGAACACGAGTGGCACAAGTCGATTTTGGCGCCTCTTTCAGTCGACATGAATCCATTTCCCGATTTGCCAAAAAAGAGTATTGGGATGATTTTGAAAAGGGAAAGTTGGAAGCACAGAGAATTATTTACGATAGGTACGTGAAAAACAAAAATATCGTTTCTGCTTTACTCCATCGTATCAATGAAGATGTGGTTCGCATGATGAATGACCAGAATTTACGGGGGACCTATCTCGTTCAGAAAAATCCAAGGGATATTATTGAAGAATATCTGGCCGAATTGGGCGTTTTTGGTTCATTGGCTCTGGGTTTATAGAAAAGTGCAGTTTTCAACACCATTGACAGCCTCAACTGAAATCGTCTAAAGATTAGGCCGAACAAAAGGGGGATTTGATGAAATCGTTTTTTAAAGCTGTAGCCGTGATGATGTTGCTGGTTTCCACAGGGGCATTCGCCGCAAATTTCGACGGAAGTTACACCTTTTCATCGCGATCCAAAGAAGGAAAACCCGACATGCAGAATTGGAACGGCACCATGACCATCAAAGGGGATGAGATGTATCGCACCTACAAATCGGCCGATGGCAAAGAACAGAAATTTTATACCAGCATCATCAAACAGGATGGCAAGATTTATATCCTCAAACACACCAAGGCCTACAAGCCGGAATATATCGGCAATGAGCACCGCAGTAAAATCATATTGAGCGGAGCGACCCTCATTTTGGAAAGTGAAGACGGCAAATTCAAAGAAAACTGGGACAAAAAATAATTATTTGGTAAGCGAGGATCTGGCTTTGCCAGTCCGAGCGGAAGGGGTTTTGGGGGGGAAGGAGTCCCGAAGGGACGAGTCGTTCCCCCCGAATATAAATGAAATCGGAAGAGATCGAAAAAACATTACTCCAAAACCTTCCAGGCGCCGAGGTGAAGGTGCGGGACACCACCGGCACCGGCGATCATTTTGATGCGCTGGTCGTTTGGAAAGGCTTCGCGGGGAAATCGCTGGTGCAACAGCATCAGCTGGTGATGGATATTTTGAAGACCGATCTTCACAGCGGCGCCTTGCATGCGTTGGCGCTGAAAACACGAATTTAGAGGAGGAAAAAATGGGAAACGTGAAAGAAAGAATTGAAAATGACATCAAAAATCACAAGATTGTTCTCTATATGAAGGGAACAGCACAAGCGCCGGGATGCGGTTTTTCTGCCGCAGTGGTGGAATGTCTCAAAAATGTCGGCGCCGAATTTCACGCGGTCAATGTCATGGAAGACCCTGAAATTCGCGACGGCATCAAACAATTCTCCAACTGGCCAACCATTCCCCAACTCTATATCAACGGAGAATTCGTGGGCGGTTGCGACATCACGCGCGAATTGTTTGAAAGCGGCGAACTGAAAAAAATGGTGGGATAAAATCAGGCCTGATCTTTTTTATCTCTCCCAAAAATATCTTCGACGGGTGTTCCGAGCAGATCGCGCAATGATCGTCTTTTCTCGGGGGGTTTTTTGGCCGAAACCACTCTCATGACGGGTCTGGCCCTGGGCGCGACCTGTGGAAATTCTTCATCCACCGGCACTCCCACAACCTCCAGAACCTCTTCGACACTATCCATTCTCAAGACGGGAGGAACAAGCCAATCGCGGCGATTCTGACCCACCCATCCGGTAATGCCGGAGGCATTCATGGCAACAATCGTAATTTCCTGCTGTCCGGGCATTTGAACGACATTTCCGGTGGCTCCAATTTTTGGAACACGCAACGGCTGTTTGAGCACCAGCACAACAATGCCCCCCTTCGCAAATGCGGCATTGCCCCTGAAAATGGGAACGGCAAATCCGTTCGCCAGCACCATCACATTATTAATTTGCGCCTGGCTGTTCTTCAAATCGACCACCAAAATAATTTCATTCAAACCCTTTCGGAGTCCAAGAATCGCCGAAGCATCGGTGATGACCTCCTGCATGGTCTTTTTTGCACGGGCCTGCACTTCGGTATCGACATACAACTCAACACCCAAAATATTTTTTCCGGTTTTGTCGATTCGGGAGACACTCCGCGTGAGTAATTCATAGGGCGGCCCCTCTACAGGTTTTATTTCCAGAACTTCCCAACGTGCCTCCCCATCATAAAACGCCCTGCGCAGATCTTTTTCCCCATTGAAAAATCCGTAACGGACCTCGGAGGTCCCGTTGAATTTTAGCGTCACCCCGATTTCTTGTCCCGACGGAAAAATATCTTTTGGAAGTTGCCGCATCAATTCCCATGTCTGGGCCAGAGGATGTTCAAAAGAGACACCGGAGAGCGAAATATCGACCGTGATATTTTCAAGATGGGGAAATCGGGCAAAAGATTGATGAAAAACACGGGTCAGCAAATTCAGTGTAAAACCCTCTTCCAGTTCCTCCCCATCCAGATGACAGACGATGGACTTTCCCTCACTGATTTCAACAATCCGGATTCCTTTTATTTCTTTAGACGAAGCCTTGGGCTCCAAAGCCGGAACCAGGAAAAGAGCCGGCAATACAACCGACGCCAGCACCGGCTCCGGTGTCATCTCGCTCCAATCACCCGCGTTGGGAGTGGTGTCAACCCAGTGAACCAGGCCATCCACCCCGGCCGCCCAGATATTTTCATAAATTCTATTTCCCTTCCCCTCCCGACTGATAAATTCCACTTGAACATATCTGAGCCCCTTCAGAACAGAGAGCCGGTTGCCCAATTCCGGAAGAAAGACACGCGCAACGGTATTTACATCGCTGGCCGCCCGCGAATCGCCATGAATCACCAGTTTGAAATTGGGATGAAGATGTTCCCGCATTGCTTCCAGAATGGGGGGAAGCACACCTGCATCGTGAACGTTGCTGATCAGATCGAACGAATACAAAAACTCCAGGGCCACAGCATCCTCGATATTTCCACCGATGTTGACCTCCACCACTTCGATCCCCTGCAAGGGTTGCGATCTGAAATTTTCCAGGGGGATATCAGGTCCCGGCAGGGATTCATCCAGCACCGGGACCATAACGGCACGCAACAAACTTTCAAACAGGGCAAAACTGGAACTGGCTTCAGAAATGGGAATCGTTTCCAACCCCTTGGGATTGATATGTCGGCAGACCCTCTGCCAATGTTCATCCGGCACCTCCAAAATAGCGTTGGCCACTTTGCGTGTGTGATGATGAAAACCGACGGCGTCTCTGCCCAGAAAAGCCTCTTTCCAATTTTCCAAAGAAGCAAAAAAACGGGCCACCTTGGGATGGGACAGCAGCTCTGGAGCAGTATCTAGTTGGAGTTGGGCCCGATAGAGATTGACGGTGATATCAATGATTTTTGGACTTTCTGCAACAACGATGGCCGCAGTCAGCGCCTGTTCAGCGGCGACTCCCCCAAAAAGGAAGTTTACGCGATCCAGCATGCTTTTTTGTAACCCTTATTCCGAAGGCAATGCAAGAGAAATTCTCTTCACAAAATCATTCAGAAACGCTATAGACGCCCCCATGCTTTTAGCCCCTTCATACGAGACTTCGGTCGATCAGATCGGCATCGAAGAGAGGGCCGCCTCTTTATCCAAACGTTCCATCAAAAAACAGACGAAGGTGGAAGGCATCAAACTGGCCATCAGCATGATCGATCTGACCACGCTCGAGGGGAAAGATTCCGCCGGAAAAGTTCAGGCCATGTGCCAGAAAGCAATTCACCCTCTTGAAAAAGATCCCTCCGTGCCGTCTGTGGCGGCGGTTTGCGTCTATCCCAACATGGTACTCGTTGCCAAAAAAGCGCTGAAGGGGACCGCCATTAAGGTCGCCTCGGTTGCCACCGGTTTTCCCAGCGGACTCACCCCCACCCCCATCAAAATTGAAGAGACAAAACGGGCGGTGGACATGGGCGCCGACGAAATCGACATGGTGATTGATCGCGGCGCGTTTCTTTCGGGCCAATTCAAAAAAGTGTCGGACGAAATAGAGGCGGTGAAAGAGGCTTGCGGCGATGCGCATCTTAAAGTGATTTTGGAAACGGGCGAACTCGAAACCTATGACAATGTGAGAAAAGCCAGCTGGATGGCGATGCAGGCAGGCGCCGACTTCATAAAAACTTCCACCGGCAAGGCGGCGGTCAACGCCACACTGCCGGTGACTCTGGTGATGCTCGAGGCGATCCGCGACTTCTGGTATGCCACCGGCAAAAAAATCGGAATGAAACCGGCGGGCGGCATACGCACCTCTAAACAGGCGCTTCAATATCTTGTGATGGTGAAAGAGACTCTGGGAGATGCCTGGCTCTCGAACGAATGGTTCCGTTTTGGCGCGAGCACATTGACCAACGATTTGTTAATGCAATTGGTGAAGGAATCGACCGGAAGATATCAATCGCTCGATTATTTTACGATTGATTGATGGCTGGAGGAATTTATGACAACCGCTGAAAAAAAAGTGACTCGCCTTGAAGTTGTCGAACCGAAGCATCTCGATTTCGGCAAAAAATGGGATTATGCCCCCTCTCCCGAATCGACAGACTTCGTCAAGATCGCGCCCCGCCATGAGCTTTTCATCGGCGGCAAATTCACCAAACCAAAATCGGGAAGCTATTTCAAAACCATCAACCCGGCCACCGAAGAGACCCTGACCGAAATCGCCGATGCGAATGATGCCGATGTTGATGCCGCCGTGAAGGCCGCAAGACAGGCCTACGAAAAATATTGGTCGAAGCTCCCGGGTTCAGAGCGGGCAAAATATATTTTCAGAATCGCGAGGCAACTGCAGGAAAAAGCGCGCGAGTTTGCCATCGTCGAAACCTTGAACGGCGGCAAGCCGATCAAAGAGGCGAGAGATATCGACATCCCCCTCGCTGTTGCGCATTTTTTCTATTACGCCGGTTGGGCTGACAAACTCGACTTTGCTTTTCCCGGCAGAAAAACCAGACCGCTCGGCGTGGCGGGACAGATTATCCCGTGGAACTTTCCCCTTTTGATGGCGGCGTGGAAAATTGCACCCGCACTCGCATGCGGCAACACGGTTGTTTTGAAACCGGCGGAGACGACACCGCTCACCGCCCTGCTGTTGGCGCAAGTGATACAGGAAGCCGATCTGCCGCCCGGCGTTGTCAACATCATCACCGGCTTCGGCAAAACGGGTGCGGCCCTCGTGAAACATCCGGACATTAACAAGGTGGCCTTCACCGGTTCGACAGAAGTGGGCAAAATGATTCAACGCTCCATCGCCGGCTCCAAAAAAAGACTGACTCTGGAACTGGGCGGCAAGGCGGCCAATATTATTTTCAATGATGCGCCCATCGATCAGGCGATTGAAGGCATCATCAACGGAATTTATTTCAACCAGGGGCATGTCTGCTGTGCCGGTTCCCGATTGTTTGTGCAGGAGGGTGTTGCCGATATTGTCATCCGCAAATTGCAGGACCGCATTCAGACATTGAGAGTCGGCAACCCTCTCGACAAAAATACCGACATCGGCGCCATCAATTCGAAACAACAATTGCAAAAAATTCAGGAGTTGGTGCAGACCGGTGTCGACGAAGGATGCAAAATGCACCAGACGGCCTGCGAACTTCCCAAAAAGGGTTTCTGGTTTGCCCCCACTTTTTTCACCGGTGTGGCGCAGTCGAACCGGATCGCGCAGGAAGAGATTTTTGGCCCGGTGTTATCGGTGCTGACTTTCCGCACGCCGGAAGAGGCGGTGGAAAAAGCCAACAACACCGCTTATGGTTTGTCGGCTGGCGTCTGGACCGACAAAGGCTCCAAAATTTTCAAAATCTCTTCGCAACTGAAAGCCGGTGTCATCTGGGGCAACACCTACAACAAGTTTGATCCGGCCTCCCCATTCGGCGGCTACAAAGAATCGGGCTTCGGCCGCGAAGGCGGTTTGCAGGGCTTGATGCCGTATGTGGAATTGGTATGATGGTAAATTGGTGCGATAGTGCTTAGTACTTGGTGCGTTACTAAGTACTAAGTACTAAGTACTAAGTACTAAGTACTAAGTACTAAGTACTAAGTACCAAGTACCAAGTACCAAGTACCAAGTACTAAGTACCAAGTACCAAGTACCAAGTACCAAGTACCATCGCACCATCGCACTCAAATTGGAGAATATATGAAACAACGCACAGAAATTTTGAAAACATACAAATTATTTATCGGCGGACAATTCCCCCGCTCCGAATCGGGACATTATTTTCAGGTGTTGAATCCCAAAACCAAAAAACCACTGGCGAATGTCGCGCGTGGCTCACGCAAAGATCTGCGCGATGCGGTGCAGGCCGCCCGCAAAGCCTTTCCTGGTTGGTCTTCGAAGACCGCCTATAACCGCGGGCAAATTTTGTATCGCATGGCCGAGATGCTGGAAAAAAGAAAAGCGGAGTTTGTGGAAGAAATTCTGAAAACGGGCGCCGCCACCACTCGCAACATGGCACAGCAGGAAGTCGACATCTCGATTGATCGCCTCGTCTGGTATGCCGGATGGGCCGACAAATTTGCGCAGATTTTTGGAACCGTGAATCCGGTCGCCCTCCCCTACTTCAATTTCACCCTGCCGGAACCTATGGGAGTGGTGGGGATTCTGGCCGCAGAAGAATTGGCTCTGGCCCCGCTCGTTTCCAAAATAGCACCGGCCATCGTCGCGGGAAACACGGTGATCGTGATCGCCTCCGAAAAATTTCCCCTCACCGCCATTACCTTTGCCGAAATTTGTGAGACTTCTGATCTGCCCGGCGGCGTCGTCAACATTCTCACCGGATACAAAAAAGAATTGATTTCACACATGGCCAAACACATGGATGTGAACGCCATCAACTACACCGGCTCCGACACCACCATGCTGAAAACATTACAGGAAGAAGGCGCCGCCAACGTCAAGCGCATCATCGCACACGAGCGCCCGGTCGGAAAAGACTGGCTCGACAACACAAAAGCCCAATCCCCCTACTGGATCAACTCCTTCGTAGAAATGAAAACCACTTGGCATCCGGTGGGGGTGTGACGTCTGAAACTGCACTAAGAAAAAATTTTTAAATTCAATCACTTCCAAAAAATTGTCTTCCGCTGATCTATATCATACCTTTTAAGGTTGTGGCGCATTGCGCAATGGCATAGGCTTCCGCCGAAAATCAGACATATAATATGCCTTTTCATATTACGGGACTACCAGCGATGGCAACGGCCGCGGCAACTTCCGGCCCAACCACTCTTTTGGCAAATAATGGTTCCGCAGTTTCTCCCAGCTCCTTTGACCCCGCACCATCATCAGTTTCCGTTTTGCCGACATCCAGAATTCTTTCCATCGTTGCAAGGCAAGACCCCACCATTCAACTCCGACAGAAAATTTTTTTAGAAAATACTTCCCCGCATATTCTTCTGATCAACACACACGGTTATGCCGGGCCCAAAGTGCCTATGGGAGCCACAGACACCGGAGGCCAGATCACCTACATCCACCGAAAGGCTGTTGAATTGGCAAAACTGGGATACAAAGTCACGATTGCCACCAGAGCCTTTCGTCCCCCACCAGAGTTGGAGGAATTTGGAACCAGGCAGGGGATCGACTTTCTACCGGGGTCGGATGGCAAAGTCCGTTATGTTTTTGTGGAAGGCATGGAAGAAGACCGCGCCTCTTTTTTACCAAAAGAAGGCATCTACGCCGACCTTCCCGCCATTGCCCACAATCTGGCAGAATTTATAGCAGAAGAAGCCGCTACCGCCGGTTTAAGTCCGTGGGAATATTTTACCTGGTTTGAATCCCATTATGTCGATGCCGGTATCGTCGGCCAGCATCTGGTCCGAATATGGGCCCACCAGATTGCGGCCCAATATTTAAAAGAGCGTTTTGGTCCCATTTTGGGAGAGGACCTTTCTGTAAATTCCTTCAGGAAGGAAGGAAATCTGATGGGGGCCCTCTCTTATTATTTTGGCAGACGCGTGCTGACCCTCTGGCGAGAGGAGCATCCGGGAAAAAACCAATTTACCGCAAAAGAAATTCTTCTTTGGGCTGTTTCAAAATTGCATTGGCCAAAATCTTACCGGGCAACATTGATTGAGGGACTTGAAGACAAATCCCAAAATGCCCAACAGCTTGTCTGGGAGATTGGAAATCGGCTGATGAATGTCGCTGGCGACACAACCGATCTTGGAATCATTCTTGCGAACATAAACAGGCACGTTTTTACACCCCATTCCCTTGGAAAACTGAAAGAAGAGAGGATGCGCCTTTCCGGCGAGGCTTTTAGAGAACGAACCGCCTTTTTGAGCATGAATTTTCCTGGGAGGGAACGCGCGGAAAGATCTCTTTTATCCGGAGCCGATATTCTTTTTGCCAATCTTCCCCCCTCTGCCGTTGTCGTTTCCACTTCGGACGAAGTGACCGACACCGCTTATCGCCTCGGCATGTCTCCCGCCAGAACACTTCTCCGATTCGAACCGGGAAGCGACGAGGAAATGTATCACCCGCGCCCCAACATGGAAGACCCTGATGTTTCAGCTCTGTTCCATCATCTGGAGGAGACCGGAGTCGTCCCGAAAGAAATTCTGGATTGCATCCGGACAGCTCCCCAAAAATTTCAGATTATTGTGGAAGCGGGACGCATGGATGCAACCAAACGAAAACATATTCTGATCCGCGCCATGACCCATTTGCCTAAAAATACACTCCTTTTTATTGCAGGACCACGCGACAACAAGGGTGTTTATGATTTTCTGTCCAACGAAATAGAAAGACTGGAATTGAAAGAACGTGTTTTTCTTCTGGGGATGCT
>JAUSII010000067.1 GCA_030648035.1 Deltaproteobacteria bacterium
GCCATTGGAGTTAAAACTCAACCTATTGAAATTAAACGATTTTTATTAAAGTCTAATTGAAGAGTGTTAGTCAAAACAGACAGACAACATTTTAAAACTTACAGTATTGTAAAGGGATTTTAACACTTTCCATTTGTATACTTGTCTACAAGTATACAATTGACAATCTACATACTTGTTGAATACTATTTAGGCATGAACACAACCGTCCGGGAAGAATTGACAGAACATATCCGGAGCCAGATTGCTCAAACCGATTTTCGGCTCAAGGGGAATGTCGTGGACAAACAAGGGACTCCCTATCCCCAAAGAAACGCCTTCGTGCTCTTTCAAAAATTCATTCGCGATTACTGCAACACGGACAGCGAACCCCGTTGGATAATTATTCCGGGACTTCGAGGTGTCGGCAAAACCACTTTGCTGGCTCAACTGTTTTTACGCACTCTTCCTAATGAAGGTGTGCATAAATTTTATTTATCCGTGGATGAGGTCGTGCGGCGTTTTAACGTGGGTCTCTGGGATGTGATGGAAGTATACGAAACGCTGATCGGCAAAAAATTGGAGCGGCTGGACAACAAACTATTTCTTTTTTTGGACGAAGTTCACTACGACCCCAAATGGGATGCCGCACTCAAATCGTTTTATGATCGGACTAAAAACATCTTCATCGTTTGCACCGGGTCTTCCGCCATTCTACTCCGCAAACAGTTAAGTGCTGACAGCGCCCGCAGGGCTTATTTTGCGGAATTATACCCGATGAGTTTTTCAGAATATGGCAAACTTAAAATGAATCGCTATCCGGAAAAGGGATTGGGAGAAGCAATCAAAAAGGCACTTTTTGAAGCTCAAAATGCCGATGAAGCACAAAATCAACTCAAAGCATTGGAGCCTCAAGTCAACCAATATTGGCTTGGTATCGACAAATTTGAAATTGATCACTATCTCAAATTCGGAACACTCCCCTTTTCTCTGACTATCAAAGAGGATGCTGTCACTTTTAATCAGATGGAACAGATGCTCCAGAAAATTGTTTTTGGCGACATTGGACAGATGGTCAATTTTGACAAAGAGACTCTCAACAAGATCTATGCGCTGGTCTACATTCTGGCCGACAGCCAGGAAATCAGTTTGGATGGAATATCGGAAGCACTGGGAGGCGGCATATCCAAAGATACTGTCGTGCGCATGCTCACTGCACTTATTCACGCGGGCTTATTGGAACGTGTGGCTCCGCACGGAGCTCCCGGAGGCCAAGTCAAAAAACCGTATAAATTTTTATTTTCAACACCGGCCTTCCGATTTCTCCTGCTTAGCGACAGAGAAAGCGTTCTGCATTATGAAAACTTCAAAGGGAAGATGCTGGAAGATATGGTGGGTCTCTATTTGAGACGTCTGTTCAAATCTCATGGCGAAAACTCCCTGACCTATGACTCCGCAAAGGGGGGGGCTGACTTTATCCTCCGCAGAGGGAAGCAGACCATTGTCATCGAAGTCGGCTTCGGGGAGAAAGGGTTTCAACAAGCCGAATTTACGCTCGAAAGAACCAAAGGAACCTATGGATTGATCATTGACCGTTCCGAAAAAATCCATAAGAAAGATAAAATATTGAAGGTGCCGCTGTCATTTTTTTTGCTGATCTAAAATTATGCTCAAACAAACACATTTGCAGTTATTCAAGCAGCTCCGCGAAGCAACGATACAAAAAAATCGCTTGTCTGTTTTATTCAGAACAATATGTCCCAAGTCTCCCCTGCTTTGGATTATCCTGCTTTTTTATTGGATGGCATTTGCCGTTTTTACCGGTCTTCAAATTTATCACAGGCAATTTGTGCTGTATCTTTTTCTTTCATGCTTGGGTGCTCTGCTCCAAATTTATACAGTGATTTTTATCTGGAACTATTTTTCGGGAAAATGGGGGCTAAGAATTTTAGGCAAAGCATTATTATTACAAGGCGCAGTAGAAAAAGTAGTTGGCCATCAACGTCTTACCATTGCCGTCTCAAATGGAGAGGTGGTGCAGACACCGTTTTTTCCGAGCCCATATCAATGTCAACCCGGCGAAATCTGCCATGTCTTGATACACCAAGATAAGACAAACACAATTCTGGGAGTGATTGTTCCAAGTGCTTCCATCCATTTTTCATTTTCAAAAAATATGTCCGTTCAAAACTTTGTCATTTCACTTTATCAGCATTTTGCACAAACAGAATTGCAGGAAGGAATTGTCATACCTATACATACCCGCAAAAAGCTGTTAACATCGCCGCAATGACTCATTCTCCCGCGACCAAACTCATTACAACCGCCTTCGGTCTCACAGATATTGGCCTTCGCAAGGAGAATAACGAAGATTCATTTTTTATCGACAATGATTTGCAGTTGTTCATCATCGCCGACGGCATGGGGGGTTTGCTCAAGGGAGAAGAGGCCAGCGCTTACGCCGCAGAGAAGATGACACTATTCACAAAACATTTAAGGAACTGGGAAGAGCAAACGATCACGGATGATGATATGGTTGTTTCGGCTGACCCGGTTGAAAATCTGTTAATCGGAATTATGGAAGTCAACAGAGCTCTCCACAAAGAATTTGGCGGCACAAGCGGAACCACTTTGGCCATGCTCTATATCCACAACAATCGGGCTCATATTATGAACGTGGGAGATTCGCGGGTTTATCACATCCGTGACAATACTATTCAGCAAATCACCCACGATCATTCGATGGTAGAAGAAGAAAAGAGGATGGGGAACGTCACGCGGGAAGAGGCCATGACTATGAAGAAAAATATCCTGCGCCGCGCCGTTGGAACCAAAGACAATGTTACACCCGATCATTATAGTCTGGCCACGTACCCACCGGAGCGTTTTCTGCTTTGTAGCGATGGATTGTCCAACATGGTCAATACTCAAGAGTTGCTCGAATTCGCCAGATTGCCGAATATGCAAGAGGCCTGTCAAAAAATGATTGATCTGGCCAATGAGAAAGGCGGCAAAGACAATATTACAGCCGTGTTGGTGGAAGTAAGCCGGATGTCGCCCAGCCAGGAGACCAAGATCGTTACTGGAGATGTCGAAGATACCGTCGAAATCTGACAAGAAATCCTAAAGGTAGCAATAGCCACAAAAGATCAACTGCCTTTGCCGAACGATCAACATTCGGATGCAGAGAGCAACCCATTTTAACAGCATCGCCGATACTTACTGAACCAGTACCGGACCCTTCCCCGAAACTCTGGCTTTCTCCCAAGAAGGAAAGGCTTGCTGTCATTTCCTCGCCGCCTTTTTTATCATCATTCTCATCAAGGATGGGAGGCAAGGAACTAGCACCACCCTGTTGAAGACCTGGGTCGTCCAAACTGGGAGCGGCAATAAGACCTGAGGGAACGGGTTCGCAACCAAACTTAGGAACACCCTCCTTATGGGGTCCATTTAAATAGAAAAGCTCGGAAGTATTGTCACTGGTTCCCATATTGGGATGATGAAACACTGCAATGCCTGCTTTGCAACTCATATCCAAAGCCATGGGCAATGCATAGGTGAGGATATACTGCTCCCCTTTTTGCCGGGAGGAAACAAAACGCGCTTCTCTATAAAAGGCGAAAGAACCATAGTTATACAAAACGGGTGACGTCAGAATCTCAAGCTTGCCCTCATTGTAATCGGAAATAATTTTAAACGTGGCGGTTACTTCTGATCCGTCCTGTGGCAAGACTGCTCCTTCGGGATACTCAAGAATATCAGAGCCATGATAATCCGCCCCCTCTTTGGGGAGCATAATGGGTTTCTTTAATTTTTCTGTCGTATTTTTCACATAGGAAAAATTTTCCGGATGTTCAGACTGAGCACGCTCAACAGAGTTATATTGAAAATAATTGCCCGATCCGTTTTCAACCTTGATGGCCGTTTTGTTCCGAAAAAATGCAACTTTTTTATTCCGATAGTCCCGCGGGTTTTCCGGCCCTATGCTGATATCTTTTCCAGACTGATTTCCGCTTCCAATCTGAACACCCACATCACATCCGCCAATTGCCGTATTCTCAATCCTGTGACCCTCTCCCAACAGAGTGATTCCAACACTTCTGCCTCTACCTGTACAATTGACCAAAACATTGTTTTCTATACGCGTCCCTTTACTCGCTACCAAAATACAATAAGGGCAAGCCTGAAAAGATGATTTCTCAACAATAATGGGGTCAGCTCCAGATAATTTGACGAGTGTATCGGTACTGCCCCGGTTTGCACTGATTTTCAGACCCGAAACAACCACCGGCTTGCCGGTATTGTTCTGCAAAGGAATGGTGTAAGAAACAGGAATGGCCTGTTGCCGCTCGGGAACTTCAAAACACAACAGATATTTACTGCCATCCGGACTTAAGTAACGATTTAAATTATTTCTGCCGGAGATGTCACTGAATGCCCGGGTGATATCCGAAAAGGAACCGACACGCACAAGGTTGGCCCCATCGCAAAGCGGCGGAACTATTTCGGACGGCGGACCACCGGAACAGTGATAGTCATCGGCCTCACCATTGCCGCTTAACGGGGGATTGAGATAAAAGATTTTTGAAAAACCAGCGCTTCCTAAACTCGGATGATGAAAAAGAGCAACGGCCCTTTTGCACATCAGGCCACTGTTCACCGGAAACCGATATTTAAGAATAAAACCGCCGTTTGGATCCGGCTGAGATGCAACCGAAACGGCCTCGACGTGTCGATTGATTACTTTAAATCTGTCGCCAGGATAAACTCTCTCGCCCATCAAATAAATATCAAGCTTGCCTTGGTTGTAGGGACTTTTGACACGCAAAAAAGCATCCACACCTGCCGCATAGGTAAGAGCAGACCGTGGATTTTCACCGATATTTTGCCCACCAATCGACAAAACCACTGGAGGAAGCATGCCACCATTGCCCTGCGGTGATAAAATTATTTCCTGTCCATCCGGCGATTCCAATGTCTCGCTGATATTATTATTTAAAAACTTATTTCCGGTTCCATTAACAATCTTTAGGTCGATCGGCGTAATTCCAAATAGGTTGAGCACACCGCCATAGGAAAAACTATTTCCTTCACCGACTTCTATATTATCTCCATGACATTCCTCGGAACCAATTTGGACACTAACGGAACATCTGTCAAATGACGATTCCAAAATCCGGTGATCGCTTCCACACATCAAAATACCCGTTCCGCATAGAAACGGGCCGACTGAAACAGCAGGCCCGATAACCATGCCACGCCCACCGACATCGATACATTGCGTGCAAAAGCTGAAAGATGAATTTCGAAGAGTGATGGGATTCTCTCCTCGCAATTTCAAAAGGCGAGCACCTTCCCAATCTCCTTTCAAATTTAGCCCCGAAACAACCACCGGCAATCCGGTATTGTTTGTTAACGTAAAAGCAGAAATAGGAGTTACAACGGCGGAATAGATTTCAGGAGCTTTCGCAAAACAGAGTCGATATTCAGCCGCATTGGCACTCCGATAACTTGCAAGATTCCTCCCCAGTGAAATATCCTCAAAAGCCCGGGAAATTTCGGAAGCATCATTATAATAGATGGGAGCTATCCCTTCGCATGGGTCGGTGCCGATCGCCCAAACCGCCTGGGGAAGAGAAAAAACGGCTAACAGCATGAGACGTATAATTATTTTCATAAAAGTAGTCGCAGATCAAAATGCAAACGACATGCCATCCAAGGGGCTATTTGAAGGGCTCTAAGGCAAAGATTGGGGACAAATTTCCCTAATTCTTCCTTGGTCGTAAGCAACATTTTTTGTTTCCAAGCGATAAAAGAAGTGTTGTAGATAAAAACCAAAGGAAACCATGATACCTGTCATCTATGGAATAGCCATCGCCTTGGGAGCCATTTTCAGCGCTTCTTCTTGTGGCAATGGAGAAAACCCCAGACCGGTCACGAACGGCAGACGTGACGGAAGCGGCGGTGAAGACGCAAATGGTTCTCACGACGCCGCTGATGCAACAGATGTTCCTCCAACAAAAAAAGACGCTGGGCCAAGAGATGCCGGAAAAGATTCGGGTCATGTCCGGGATGCGTCCGATGATCACGATGCCGGCACAATTGACGGTGGAAGAGACAGTGGAACGGATGCCGGCAGAGATGCGGGACATCCAGATTCTGGACTGCCAATAATACGTCGCGGCATCAATGATAATTTTGCCAAAATTCCCTGCGACACGCTTGCCGATCTGGATATCATCGGAGACAAACTTTTCGGTCTATGCAGAACTCCCCCGTTGAGCTTGTTTAAATGTCAGACCACAACCCATCTGGAAAGTTCCTTGTGCCAAACCGTCGTCGAACTTCCGGACACGGTCAACGACCGGGCGATCACACCGACAGCCCATTATGACATCGGCAATGGGCAATCATTGATATCTTTTAGCGCATTGGGTGCCGAAAGCGGCATCGGCGTTTTCACAGTCAACCGGGATGAAGAAAAAGTTGAACTGACTTATGGACTGCATAGAGCGACATACATTAGCGCAGGAGGAAACATTGATGTGACACCAATGTTTCTCTATGGCGCATTGATTTCGCAAAACCAATTATTTTTGGCCACTCAATCTTATTACGATGTTTCGGGGGATGGTTCTCCTGCTACATTAGGCGGTCAAATTATTGCGCTTCCTTTTATTTCAGAGGGAATCGTTGATACAGATTTTTCACATGCCAATCTTCTGGCCGCTGGGCAGGAAGTTTTTCATTTATCAACATTGAATGACAATGCCCTGCTTGCTTTCAGCAACGATGCTGGCGCTAGCGTCAGAGAAATTAACTCAACCACACCTCCCAGCATTTTCCGAACCGATTCCCTGGGTGATCGCCCATTCAAAACATTACCCAATCTGGCGCACAGTGAAGATGGTGCGTTGGCCGTCACGGTTTCGGCTCAAGCCCCGTGGCAAATATCTGTTATCGATCTTGTCGGCAGAAGAAGCGCACAAACGGCAACGCTGGAAAATATAACAGGAATCGTATCGAGCATTGTTCTTTCCGGCACCCATCTTTTTGTAACCGACAGCGGCAATCCGGCAACGAATAACGACGGACAAATTTTGTGGATGGATTTTACCAGAAACGTGCCCGGCGCTGTTCTCAAGCGAGTTGCCGTGGGACAAGAGGCCGGCCCCTCTGCCATCTACGACGGCATTCTTTATCAATCCATCTCCGCAAATCAGGGCGAGGCTCCGGGAGCCAATCCCAAACTGGTGGCGGTTGATCCGTTGCTGTTGGAGTAATCACTTGGCCAAAAGAACACGAAATATTTTTGATCCAAATTCAGACAAGCCTTATAAAATAAGCCGCTCACGGCTTGAGAATTTCCTCAAATGTCCACGGTGTTTTTATCTGGATCGCCGTTTGGGAATTGATCGTCCAAAAATGCCCGGGTTTACACTCAACATGGCCGTCGATACCCTCCTTAAAAAAGAATTCGATGTGTATCGAGCCAAGGGTGAACCGCACCCTCTCATGAAGGAGAATGGTGTGGATGCCGTTCCATTTCAGCACAAAGACCTCGATATCTGGCGCGAGAATTTCAAGGGAATGCAATATCACCACAAGCCTACGAACTTGCTGATCACCGGTGCGGTGGACGATGTCTGGCAAACCCCTACTGATGAATTGATTATCGTCGATTATAAAGCAACCTCAACGGGAGAAGAAATCACCCTCAATGGAAAATGGAAAGAGGCCTACAAACGCCAAATGGAAATTTATCAGTGGCTCTTTCGGCAAAACGGTTTCAAGGTGCAAGACACCGGCTATTTTGTTTATGTCAACGCCCGCAAAGACCTCCCCTCTTTCGATGGTCATTTGCATTTTAACATTCATCTGCTGGCGCATCCAGGCGATAGCTCGTGGGTGGAGCCAGCCATTGTGGCCGCCAAGCAGTGCCTCATCGGGGACGATTTGCCGGAATCCAACATGGAGTGTGAGTTTTGTGCGTATAGAAGGGAGAGTCGGAAATATGATGGGTAACATTATTTTCGCCCTAGCAATTCGATAAACTCACTCACATACTTCGGCAACTGCTTGCGCTTTAATGTGAGAACTCCACGTTCCGACTGGCCGAAATAGCGGGCCACATTGGCGGTGAAGAATTTTTTCTTATCCTCTTTTGCAATAAATCTTTCATTGAGAATAGATATTCCAAATCCAAGGCTGATGTAAGATTTGATCGCCTCCCGGCCTGTTGCTTCCATGGCCAGATTCACTTCCAGTCCCCTGTCCTTAAAAACTTTTTCGATAATATCCCGCGTGTTTGTTCCCTTGGGTGGGAGTAAAAGGGGATATTTGGCAATTTGCTCCGGCGTAATTTTATTTTTTCCGGCCAAGGGGTGATTCTTGGGGGTCACCAAGACGCGATCATGTTTCTCAATCACATGATAATCAAGCGAAGGATGGGGTTGTTTGAGGGCGGAGATTCCCAGATGAACCTCGCCTGCCATAACCGCTTCGATAATCCCGGATCGCTCCTTTCTGGAAAGGGTGAATTTCACTTGCGGATATTTCTTTTTGAAGCACTCAATAGGGCCAGGCAAAAGATGCGCAATCACCGGCTCGTGGGTGGCGATACGAATTTCCATCTTTGAGGGTTCACCCTTTTTTTCCTCAAACTTTTCCCGAAGTGTTTTGAAATCTTCCAGCAAAGGCTGTGCCAATTCTAAAAGCTGGACTCCATCAGCCGTCAGCTCGGTCTTGCGTGGAGAGAGGCGGTCAAACAGCAGAACACCCAGTTCTTCTTCAAGAGCTTGAACTTGAAGACTCACCGCCGACTGTGTCCTGAAAACAATCTTGGCCGCCTGCGAAAAACTTTTGGTCTTCGCCACGGCGGCGAACCCGAGCAGTTGCTGTATTTCCATAAGATGAGCTCATAGTAACCATAAAAACTATCAATTTCAATAATAATCATGCCTTGGGTATGGTGTGGTTGAAAGGAGGCTCTATGAGCCCAATTGCTTCAGAAGATAGAGAAGATGGTAGAGTATTGGTGTTGGATAATGGCTTTTTCGCTGTTCGTAAAAACGGTTCTTGGACCAAAGAAGAGTCCGTGACTGGAGACGATCTCAAAGATAACTTCTACCCAGTCAATGACCCTGAACGAGTAGATTCGTTAGTCAAAGAGTCCCGCAAAGCCCTTCATAAAACACAAAACCGGAACAAACGGGGGTTATCTACACAATTTGACGAGGCCCTTGCTTTCGCCTCGAAGCTTCACAGAACGCAGAAAAGAAAGAAAACTAATATCCCCTATATCGGTCATCTCTTGAGTGTAGCTGGGCTGGTTATCGATTACGGCGGGACCGAAGACGAAGCGATAGCAGCACTGTTGCATGATGCGGTTGAGGATCAGGGGGGAAAGAAAACCCTAGAAAAAATTCGAAAACGTTTTGGGAAACGAGTCGCTGAGATAGTTAGTCACTGTTCAGATACTGACGTTACTCCAAAACCTCCATGGAAAGAACGCAAGCTCGCCTATATTGCTAGCATCAAAGGAGTCTCTGCCTCCGTCCGTTTAGTATCGGCGGCTGACAAGTTGCATAATGCATCAACAATTCTTAAAGATATTCGACTGATCGGTGACAAAATCTGGGAGCGATTCAATGCCAGTAAAGAGGAATCCCTTTGGTACTATCGTTCCCTCGTAGAAGCTTTTATGGAAGCAGGCCGCCATCCCATAGTGGACGAACTCGATCGTGTGGTGGCAAAATTGGAAATCGTGGCGGCGAAGACGTCAACTTGAGGGTTCTCATTATGGCACAAGAAATTGAACGGAAGTATCTGGTCAAAAGTTTTGAATGGAAGAACACGACAAAAGGGGTCTTGTACCGCCAGGGATATCTTTCAACAGCGAAGGAACGTATCGTGCGTGTGCGAACGGGGGGCAAAAAAGGATTCCTCACGATCAAGGGGCTTACGGTCGGCGTGACTCGGAGCGAATTTGAGTATGAAATCCCGATTGCAGATGCGAACGCACTTCTCGACAATTTGTGTGAACATCCGCTGATTGAAAAAAACCGTTACAAGGTAACTCACGCCGGATTAACTTGGGAGATCGACGATTTCCTTGGCGAGAATGTCGGCCTCGTGGTCGCGGAAGTCGAGATCGGGGACGAGAACCAGAAAATCGACCTGCCAAAGTGGGTGGGTCAGGAAGTATCGGCCGATCCCCGGTACTTCAATTCAAACCTGATTAAGAATCCATTTACTCGTTGGTAAAGGGAGCAAGTTGGCCACCTTTATACTTTATTAGTACCGGTCATTTTTATGGCAAAATACTACGACAATTGGCATGAAGAAATATATCGCTGTACATGCGGCTGGACAGGATTGGGAAAAGAATGCCCAACCGGAGAAACTTTTGCTCAGCTCTACGAGATTGATTGTCCACAATGTCACGAACATGTAGATGTCATCGAGTACCCAACGTTTGCGGAATGTCGGGATAACTGGGACAAAGTTAGCGAGATTGACAAACGTGTAGTTGAAATCGGAGAACGTCAACAGGCCTTGTACAAGGAGCATTCCTTAAAATCACCTAACGACCTGCCTGACCTCGCTGGCGAGAAACTCTTTTTTGAATGGGACTATAACGAGAACTTGGCTCCGCTGGAACAGGCCATCCTTTGCAACGGGAAACTGCTTTGGAAAGAACCCGGGGGCTATGAAAACTTTGATCGTTTTATAGAAATCGCCAAAATAATTCGCGCAAAATACGGGGCGCGCGCGCATGATCTCATACCAACAGAACGCAGTAAAATGAATCTGTACGGCGACCGCATGAGTTCACCAGACATTGTTAAAAAAGCGAGGCACGAAATCTTTGGTCTCACCTGAAGTACTTTTTACCAAAAAGTGAACAAACACCTGATCTTCGTGATTCACTCTCCATCAGTATTCCGTCCGATGATTTTAATGGGTGGGGTCAGCCGTTATCACAGCCCATCAACACCTGATGAATGAAACCAAATCCATCGACATGTTTTTTCACGGCACTCGCAGGCGGCCTGATCGGATGACATCCCCGGCGGCGGTGGGGGTTTGATGCCACAACGATATGAAAATCTCTTTATCCACTTCCACTCGGCTTTTCCGTTTTTCACAATGCATTGCGCATCGCTAGATGAATACCCGATCGGTGGAGGTGGCTTCGGCGGACAGACGGTGCCGGCAAAAGAGAATTGCGGAAGGGTGAAGAAGAGAAGGATGATGGTTAAAAGAATTTTCATTCGAGCATTTCTTGGTTATCATTAATCATTTATCCGAGTCATCTTGTTTGATTTGTGATTCAATCAGTCTTGGCATCTGTTCTATGGGCTCTATGATAGGCAATTCGTCACCGCCTGTTGCTCCAAGTTCTTTAAATTTTCTTACACTTGGCATGATGCGTCCTTCAAACGAACCTAACATACGGTTAAAATTAAAAACCGTCTGTTCAATTGAACCCCGAGTTTTTGTAAGATGCCCCATGAACGATCCGAACCGCTCATAAAGTTCGCGCCCTAACTCGGCAACCACTTGGGCATTTTTAGTAATTTGCTCTTGTCTCCAGCCATAGGCAATAGCACGTAGAAGTGCAATAAGCGTTGTTGGGGTGGCAATGATTACGCGAGACTCCATTCCATCTTCAGTAAGTGTTCGATCCACTTCCAGCGCTGCATTTAAAAACGCTTCACCAGGGATAAACATGACTACAAATTCTGGCGCTTTTTGAAACTGACCCCAATAGTTTTTACTTGAAAGATCCTTCATATGTTTTCGGACTTGCTGTGCATGTTTTAAAATAAATTCTTTTCGTTTCTCATCACTATCGGTGCCAATAGCATCAAGATAGGCATCCAGCGGGAGCTTACTATCAATAACAATTTCTCGTTCGGCGGGTAAATGAACGATCATATCCGGCCGTATTTTACCATTTTCGGTGTCCGTTGAAACTTGCTCAGTATAGTCACAATACCCAGACATACCTGCAAGCTCTGCGACTCTTTTAAGAGTCATTTCACCATATCGGCCTCGTACTTCAGGCCGCCGTAGAGCTTTGACAAGATTGCCAGCTTCGCTTTGCAGTAATTGCTGAGTAGCAATAAGGGACTTTATTTGATTCTCTATGCTTCCATAAGCTGTATCTCTTTTAGCTTCGATATCTTTAATTCCGACCTCGTACCTCTTGAGAGCGTCTTCAAGTGGGGTGATCAGGCTTTTAATCGATTGCTCTTTCTTGCCAATGTCCCCTTTTGCCTCAGCAAGTACCGCATCCAGCGTTTGTTTGGCCAATTCCACAAAGGCCTTGTTATTGCTTTTAAGAGACTCTCCAGCTAAAGCTTGAAAAGTGGTTGTGAGTTTTTGTTGTGCATTTTCCAATATTTTTTTTTGCTCGTCGATATTTTTTTGAGCTTCTTCAAGCCTAGTCTCGGCAACTGTTTTTAATTGTTGAATTGTTCCAGATTGTAAGCGTAAGGCATCAATAATCGCATCTTTTTGTTCCGCTTGTTTTTTAAATTCAAGAATCACATTTTCAGCGGTCTGAATCTTAATTTGCAAATCCAATGTAGAATCATTGATCTTTTTGTGTTTGAGAAAGAACAGAAACCAACCAATTATTCCGCCCAAAAGAAAAAGGATAATGCCAAACACTAAGATGAGAGCTGTATTCATAATATATAATTCGCCAATTTGAACTGTTTTGTATTTATCCAACAGTTATTCCAGAAGTGCAAATACATACTGACAATCGCATTCGCGGAATTTTAAAAGTGAAGGCAAAAAATAAGCCAGAGAACTCAGACAAAACATCTGGTCGCTTCCCAATCTGGAATTGCCGTGCCGGCACAGGCGCGGACATTGAGAACTATTTTGTTCGCAGCCTAGAAGATTAAGTGGGAAAACTGTATTTTTGTTCCCTCTTTTGAAAGGCTTCTTGCCCACCTTCGAGAATTTCACACACGTGTTGGCGAATTCCCTTACGATACAGAATAGCCTGCTCTTGCTCGGCGGTGAGGTCATAAGTATTTTCAAGAGATCCAGTTACATATTCAAATCGATGTTTTTTATTCTCCCTGCCAATTTCTTGTCCAGACTGGTTTGCAACCACTATTTCCTCTGCATCAGCTCCGACAACAAGATTGGGGTTATGTGTAACAACAATGATTTGGCGTTGAATTTTCTTCTTCTTTAAGAAGGCCACTAAATCATCGTAAATTGAACGATTATCAAGATCATCTTCTGGTTGATCAAGTAGGATTGGCCATTCTTCGTTACTTAGATTGATGAGTAATTGCAAAAGGACCAATCCTTTTTTGCCGGGCGACATTTTATCAAGGGAATCATTTTTATAGAAGATCCGAAAATCTAGATAAAAGTAATTTTCTAATAATTTTATAGCCGCGTCTTTTGCTTGACGATTCTTAACCGTATTAATTGTGCCACTAATCAATCCCTCAAACACCGCCGCGATAGTGTGTACATGCTTGGAGGAATCGTACTGATACCTATATTCCTCACCCCATTCAGTTTCCGTAATAATCCGCTTAAGATCGTTCTTATTAAGATATTCTTTAACCACGTCACCATTAAATTGATCGTCATTGAAGCTTACATGCACACCCAAAGTTATATCTCCAAATTTGCTCTCAAATTTTTTGAACTCATTTCGCAATCCATCATACTTACCGATTATTTGTTTGTAGGCCTCAATCACAGACTCTGTCTTTTTCTTATAGGAAGCCTTCTTTGCTTTTAGGCTATTTCGTTTGATCGTAATTTCGTTTAATTTTTGCTGTTCCTTCTTAATTGCATCGGTCTTTTGTTGAAGCTCAGATTGCAATTGCACCTGTGCTAGCAAAGGTGCCAGATCCGCTTTAATTTTGGTCAGATCAGTATTATAAGTCTTCACCTTGGCATCGATGGCACTAAGTAACGTAGTCATTGCTGTTTTTACATGCGGCGCAAATGAATCCACAACCTTGAGCTCGGTTTTGAATTTTGACTTGATATCCGCGTCATTAAGATAGGCCTCGTATTGTTCCGCTGTACCTTTTATGCCTTCAATGCTCTCAATAAGAGTTGAATGTAGATTTTTGATCGTCTTTTTATCTTCATCAAGGTTGGAAAGAAGAGTGTTGATGTCCTTTTCTTTGGATATCAGCTCCTCATATTGCTTTATGCCTTCCTCAGACAAACCCGATTTCGATTTGATCTCATCCACCTGTTTTTGAATTGTCTGGACGTAAATTTCGATGCCTTTTTCATCGCCGGCCTGCTTCAATTCCTCCTCAGTTTTTTTGATGTCTTCTTGATCAGTAAAAAGATCTGCTATTGTTGCGGGAATAGTTTTTGTGACTGCTTTAATTTCCCGAATTATTTTCTGATAGGTGTCATTAATGTTTGAATCTTGAAGAATCACTTTGAGAACGAAATCATTGAGAGCTTCACGGCTTTTAATGTTCGCTTCCGAAAGAGTATTGAGATACTTTTGAGGTATATAAAGAATTTTTCGTTCATTCGGTTCATCCTCTGGAGCCCCTTCGGGCTTTTTCAAAACTGTGGTCTGACCATCTTTCCAGGTGACTTCAAAATTGAAATTTGGGGAAGCATCAAAATCATATTTGGAGGGGACATCTTCGGGTGCAGTCCTATTCTCAACTTCCTGTCTGTCGATTGTTTTGGCCATGTAGTAAAGTAAAAGAGATTTTCCAGTCGATTTCCCTCCAATTATTGTGGTGAGGTTTTGATTGATTTCTATCGGCTCACTGGAAAATTTTATGTCATCGGTATTGTCCAAAAAGCATACTTTATCGATAAGGAAATACGATTTTTTCTCTTCTGGTCTTTGCGATCCAACAAAAATACGCTGATCGGGCTCATATAGTATTTGCTTTAACCCTTCAAAGGTAGGGTCTGCTTTGATCCATAAATGGTTTCCAGCCTGATCGCATCTTCCATAGTCTCGCAAGGCTCTGGAGTCAGAACTAATATGACACCAGAACTTTGAAACCAAGGCGGCATTAGTTTTGATATAGTCAGAAACAGCAACCGATGATTTATGCTGTTGAGATTGAAGTAAGTTGATTTTTTGGTGATTGAAGATATCCGCCAGGTTCGTTCTATCAGTACTATTTCTTTCCTGAAAAAGACCATTATTGCTGTTGCAATGAGGGTAGATAACAATACCGTTGTTCCTTTTTACTTCGTCGAGGATTTCCTTAATATCAACGGTAGTGGTGGTAAGCGTGCCGCTCGCATTGGTACGATTGTCGATTTTGATTTTCATTAAGAAGGCGTGAATGCCTGCAGAAAAAGTTTCCTTCTGGTATAGTTTATTCTGAAAGAACAGGAGCATGTGGATCCCATTGCAGTTGATTTCAACGCCTGGGATTACTTTACAGTGGGATTTCTTGGAATAGTCGATAAAGGTATCAAGCAAGCATTCATCAAAATAATTATGATCAGTAATACCGATGCATTCAAGGTCGGGGCAAAAAATATCTATAAAAGCAAAAAAATTCCGAACATAATTTAAGCATCGATCTCCCTTTGCAATGTTCGTATCATTAAAGTAGCTTTTTGAATCATATAGACGTGCATTGTCTTCGCCACCGACCTTTGCAATATATTGCTGCCAACCGGTCGGGTTAGCTATTTTGATTTCATTGTAGTACTGCTCAAGTGAAATATAGTTGTCGTCTAAGATAGTTTGCGTCTGCAAATCCCATCTCCGCCACTCAGATCCCTTTGGATATTTTTGACTCGTCATCGTATCTCCAAACTCAATTTGAAATCTCCACCCACCCCAGCAATGTCGTCGTAAAACTATCCTCGCCTTCGATCATGCCTTTCTGCTTCAGGTCACGGCTCATCATCGGTTCAATAACATCAGAAAGAATCCGCTTTCGGTCTTCGGCAGTCATCATCGGCGGTGATGTTTGAGCGTGAAGAATTTGATTGGCTTGTTGCTCAAGAAGCGGATGTCGTTTTCCGCTCACGTCGGAAGCAAAAACACGCACCATATTCTTGACCTGACCATTTTTTCCGTGGGTCTGAATCAGCCACCAGGTGAGTACAGCGGGTTCGCTGGTTTCGTATTTGACGGATACCGCGAGCTCATCGGGTGAAGTGGTTTGCCACTTGCTCAGAAGAGTCTGAACAAGCGGGTGATCGAGCCCCAGTAGATCAAGGTTTTCTTCACCAACGGCCAAGTCTCTGTCCGTGGTCATCTTGTACAAGGGATTGCCATCAAAGTTTCTGATTTCGTATCGATTGCCTTCAAGAGAAACGATTTTTTTATTTTCATCGGTCAAGGCAGCGGAGACAAAATCAAATAGGCGTCGCACGCTGGTTTCCACATCGGAGAGAGGTTTGTAATCTTCCAGGCTAAAGCTTTCCAAATCCTGGAAGAGCTCGAAGACCACTTTTCTGGCTTCAGTGGCGTTCGATAATGCGGCCTCTACTTCCAAACGGGTGCGCTTCAATTCGGGATCCGACAAGGCGTCCTGGTAGAGTTTTTCGTAGCTGAGTTTCTCGGAGAGTTGACCGAGAATTTGTGATCGAAAGTCCTCGGCAATATTACCTTGCTCATCCACTTTACCGAGAGTCTTGGCAATTTCTGTGAGCTTGTCATTGAGCATTAAAAAGATGCGTCCTTCAATGGTATCTGACAGGACAAGATTATAAACCTGCGCCGTGTGGTTTTGACCGTACCGGTGAATGCGGCCGATTCGTTGCTCCATGTCCATGGGATTCCATGGCAGATCAAAATTGAAAAGGATGCGTGCAAACTGAAGATTGATTCCTTCACGACCGGCGGCAGTACACACCATGACTCGTGGGCCATCTTTAAGGCGGAAGCGCTTTTCTGCAGATAGCTTTGCGGCATGATCACCGCCTCGCAAAGTCACTACGCCTTGGCCCGGGTAGGCCTTTTCTATTTCGCTGGAGATCAAATCAACCGTTCCCAGGTAAGTTGCAAAGATGACGATCTTCTCGTTTGGATTTTGTTGCCAAAGGGATCCAAGAGCTTTGATGAGTTTTTCTGCTTTGGTTTCTTGATGCTGGGGAAAGTATTTTAGCAGTTCCCGGATCCGATTCCGTTCCTCGGGAAGAACAAGACTGACGGCATTGACCGCCAGATCTTCGGCATTGGTAGTGGTTTCTTCGTTGTTATAGGAATCGGCGGCATAGGCGAGCGAGGCTTCATCCATTTTGCTGACGATCTTGTATTTGATGTTGGCCAGAATCCTGTCGATCTCACTCTGACTCACTGGATCCTTTCCAAGGCCGTGTTCCAATGCAACAAGCTCGCGAGCTTCACTGAGCAGGCGATGTTTTCCTTCGACATCGAGATCTTTATCTCTCAATATCGCTTCATGCAGTGTAAGAGCGAGCAACCGACGATTAAGAGTCTTTTTCACGGCGGCAAAGCTGGATGCGGCTATTTTTTGAAAAATGGCCATTACAAATCCCAAGCCTCGACCCTGATTGCCTTGATCTTTTGCCAGCATAAAACCGTCTTCCAAATATTCTTTGAGCTGGCCGTAAAACACCCGCTCTTCATCGGACATCAGGAATGACTCGGTGTGAACCCAACGACGCGCAAAAAGTGGCGAACCATCGGGCCTGCACGCATCTGCCTTTGTACGACGAAAGATAATTGAATTCAGGCGGTGACGATTTTCAACCATGTCCTCGGTGTTGCGAAACAAAGTCGGATTCAGCAACTGAGCCAGCATCCAGAAACGAAAATGATCGCCCTGGTGTGGTGTCGCCGAGAGAATAATCAGATCGCGTGAATGCGTTTTGAGGGCCTCGGCGAGTTTAAAATTCTCGGTCTTACGAACCTTGTTGCCATTTTTGGAGGCCGTCAGATGATGAGCTTCATCAAAAACGACGAGGTCCCATTTAGGAGCTTCCAAAAGCCGCTTGATGCGTTCGGGCCTTTTGAGTGTGTCAATACTGGCGATCAAGAGGTCGTGTTTGGCAAAGGCATTTGATTTTCGGTCAGTGACGTCGCCTTCGGAACCAAAGACTTCAAAATTGAGATGGAATACCTCGTTCAGTTCGCGATGCCAATTGTTCACAAGCCCCGCAGGAACGATTATCAGGGCACGATTGAGCTCTCCACGGCTGGCGAGCTCCCGCAGAATCAAGGCGGTCTCGATTGTTTTTCCAAGACCAACTTCGTCCGCAATCATGAATCTTCTGGGTGATGTTGTTGCGATACGGTGTGTCAGCACCACTTGGTGGGGGAGCAAATCCACCTTGGCTGCAGTGAGGGCCGCAGCATTATCGAGTAAAGGCAGTGTGAATGCCTCGGTGGTCAAATAGAGCTTCTTGAGTCTTTCGGGGCTGGCTGCAACATTTGAAATAATTCGGTCATTCCTCGAAACCAGAGGAGTAACCGAGGCCTCGGCGACCTGTTTCTCACCGGCGGTAAAAAAAGCCCGCAAATAACCGTCGCGGATTGATTCAACGACAATACCTTCCCCAAAATCGGGATGCGATATTTTTTGTCCTGGCTGAAAAGTTGTTTCATTCATTCACGAAATCCTTGGGTGATGTAGGCCCTTCCAATTGGACATCTCATCGGCCACATCGGCGGAGCCGGTAATAATTGGTCTCACTTCTCTTTGAGCACCCGCCCAGAGAATTCTTCCGATTTCAACCTTCGATCCAGAGTGTGGGGTTGAATATTGCCAAACGTAATTATCGGTCGACGAGACGTGCTTGATCTTCTTGAGACCTGAAGGAATCCAGAAGATGAGAGCACATTGCCCTTGGTATTCATCCTGAAAATCCAGAATCAGGGGCTTGATATCCTGTTCGAGCCATTTCTCAGCATCCGAGGGTTTCAAAACATCCATGCAACCTTCGAGACCGACAACAACGAGAGCATGCTCATCCTTGGAGGGCAGGCTCTCCGGCCATTTGCCCTTCATCTGGCAGAACTGACGGATGGTCACGGCTTTGTGATAGGCGATGATCTCTGCCAAAAGCTCTGGATCCCAGATCAGGGACATGCCTTTACGCACGAAACTTTTGTCATTGGTAATCGGTGACATAAATTCTATCCCTCAAAGAAAAGCGACATTTGTTGAGCTTGGTCCGGATTCTGTCGCTCCCATCCTTTGTAAATTTCCAAAGCACGTATGGCGGCCACTCGCGCTTCAACAATGCCTGCATGTCGCGAATGCCATTCGAGCAACCCCTTTGTTGCCGGATGCGGTTTGAAGCGTTCATTTTTCAGCGTGTCCTGCACGTTGATCCCACTACCTTCAAAACAGGCTCCAATCATGAACACTACCTGATCGTAATCGTGCTTCAATTTTTCACGGTGACGGCCGTACCAGCTTTGAGCAATTTGTTTTGGGTCTTTCAGGTGATAGACCTTGTCTTCTTCGTAGCACCACTCGCGATCCAAGAACTCAGACGGGGCCATGCCTGTACCACGCATGAATTTTTGAATTTGGTCCCGAGCAATATGATCCTGTTCGTTGAAGATGCGCAGAAATTGTTGGGTAGCTGGTTCCGCATTGGAGGGAGGATATTCCTTCTTGGAGGTTGGATCCTCCTGCATAAGAAGCTCGATGCCGATCAAGGCATCCTTTACTTCCAAGGGTTGGCCGTCATCGACAAAAACCTGCCC
This sequence comes from Deltaproteobacteria bacterium, assembly GCA_030648035.1. GTDB lineage: Bacteria > UBA10199 > UBA10199 > SPLOWO2-01-44-7 > SPLOWO2-01-44-7 > JAUSII01. Next base: position 19,664 of record JAUSII010000067.1, read on the forward strand.
ATAATGTTTGGAGTAGTACTCGAGGGCCTTGCCGATTTTGATCACGCGCAAATCGGCCGTGGGAAGACCATCTTTGGTATGCTGTTCCAGGATGCCCTGGAGCTGGCGGATATCGTCTAAGACTTCGCGGCGCATCTTGGCCCAGCTAACGGGTTTTACCGCCTCAGTCCGTTTACGGCAGACGTGGATGATATCGTATTCTATCTTCTGGGAACCAAATTGTGAATTATCACCCTTCGTTTCATCGGAACGTATTGGATAGGTCGCTTCCAGATAAAAGCCTGAATCGAATAACGATTCCAATACTGAAACCCACGGATCATCCTCACTGTGATGAAATGTAAAGGCGAGAATGCCTCCAGGTTTGAGTATTCTATGAACCTCTCGCCAGCATTGCGTTAAGAGACGCTGATAAAACCCATCAGGATTGTCCGGTTGGCGATAAGGATTTGAAACAACTTCCAATAACTTTGGCGAATAGTCGTCGCCAAAAATATCTGGATATTTATCCTTAAGTGCTAACCTCAGCCACACATAAAAGAAATCAGCCAACTCAGCATACTGCATGATCTCTCCGAAAGGAGGATCGGTAATAACAAGATCAAAAGAGTTGGCGTCAAAAGAGAGGTCAGTAGATGAACCATGGTAGACATGCCCTCCATTTAGAGGATCTAGAGGATAAACTTTTGAGCTTTTGCCTAGAAATTGCTTGGACAATTCGGGATTAACTCTCTGTAGCATCTCATTGCTGACAGTATCCCATGGGGCATTAGACCACTCCTTGCCTTCAAGGATACCTTCAGAAGAAGAAGCCCAGTTTCCACGCCCCAGTTCAGAAAAAACACAATTCTCGATTGAAACGGATTTGGGATGAAAATTATTATTAGAAAGATGTGGTTCGGGTGTATCTCTCTGGATATTCCAAAAACCGAAGAGACTTTGGTTTCTGAGATACTGTTGGAACGCTCCAAGAACGTACTCCCTTGTATCCCATGAGTAACTTCCAACTGTAAGGATTGATTTTAACAATTGAGTATGAGTCAACAGCTGGCGTGGATTAAACATCATCCAGTAATGTGTGAAACCATGCTCCGGTATCGCCCAACCGTGAGTTTTCCAACCCTTGGACAATTCACATTTAGGCCAGTATGAATCAAGGTCCGTATTTCTACGTTTTTCCCATTCAACAATCGCCGCATTATATTGTTGTGTAAGCCTTTCATCAAATTGGGAGAAAAAACGCCCGTTGTATGCATCTTTTCTTAACTGAGTTCTTGGCGCAAATCCTTGAACTGCAAAGGCAGCTATAGGACCGGTCTTCCCCGTCGCTTTAACCGCTGTAAGAACATCATTTTCACTTCCATCAGACTGACAGGCAAAAGTAGACTTTTTAGTCACCGTCCCGCCTTCCTTGCCAGTCTTGAAGGTCACTTTGGTTTCAGGACAAGTGACTTCCTCGGGAAGTGTTCCACGGACTTCCAGGAGGCGGATTTTAGACGATCGCTCTAAATTCCAGCGTGACGTGGATTCAGCATCATCTTGAGCCGAGCCCCCGAAGGGTTTTCCACTCAGATCTTTATCAGGGCTTCCTGCCAGCCATTGAGGATGAACAAGCAGAGACATTTCCACTTTCTTGTTTTTGCCTTTGCCTAATTCATTATAATTAATGCGCCTGGTGTGCTTACAGTTTGGACAAGTAATTCCAGATTTAGGATTCAATATTGCGAACGGTGTTTCAGAAGGTGCAATAAACAAAGGTACATCAGGAGCCATTCTTGCAGCCTTGTCTTCAACCTCAAATTCAGTGTGGCAGGATTCACAGGAATGTTCCCACGACTTCACCGTTAGCGTTTTGATCGCCATCACCGGACTGGTCATAATGGGAGTGCGATGACCGCAACCAGTTACCTGACAAGGCCCGTGCTTGGCCCAGAAGGTATAGATGATTTCAGGACCTTCATATTTGTAGTCTTTACGTTCAGCTGGCTTTAGTGAAAGTGGATCAAAATTATCACCCATGACCTTGCCAGAAGGTAGATAGGTCCACTTGCCTTTTTCACCATTGGGGCCATCGCAATAATAGAACGGCATGATCTGAGGTTTGACCTCAGCCTCGATATCGGCAAGCAAACGCTTCACTTCATCAAGATCAACCTTGGCGAGCTCCTGCTTGACGACAAACCAGGCTACGGGATTCAGATCGATACCAAAAAGCTGCATGCCGAGACGGGAGCCTTCAACCAGCGTAGTGCCGCCACCCATGAAAATATCGGCGACTTTGATATTTTTGAACGATCCCTTTTTCTGATGATTGGCGTAGTAGACATCCCATACAGCCTTGGCAGCGTGAGCAGGATCGTCCGGTGCCTTCGTGGCTGCAGCAATCAGCATGGAGCGGAAAACACTCGACCGACGTCGCGCCCACCACTTGGACATCTGGTAGATTGGCTTGCCCGCATTGCCCTCGATAACCGCTACCTGATTGATGGGAAGAATCGGAAAATCAACCTCAAGACAGGTCTTGGGCCGGTTTGGGTCTGAAAAATCAACCGTTTCTGAAGTCACTGCTTTGCCAGCGCCTACAGCTTTGGCAATTTCATCTTGCAGGATTTCTTTTTTTGATTTTATTATTTTTTTTTCGCCGAATTCCATTTTCATCCTATCGCCGCAATTTCAATAAAAGGCACAGCAACCTCCAAAACCGACAACCCTCCATGAGTTAATGTCGGGTAGCCTGCAGGAGAGCGCCATTTTCTTCGCCCTAATGTATAAAAGTATTCCCCTTGGCGAGAATTCAAAGCCAGAGCAACAGGCGGCAGGCTGTGCCAACTTTTTTCAATGTCCGGACTAAAACGCTGACTACTAAAATGGGCCTTCAGAAATTTGGCTTGGTCTTCGTGGGCGTCTGGAAATGTTCCGGTCGCGGCATAACCGTGATCGGCTGTGACAAGGAGCGTTCGGCCTGTGGCAAGGTTTTTGATGAAGCTCCAGAATTCCTTCGAGGAAAGCTGCTCAATCGCTTCTTGTGTTAAATTGGATAGACCTTTTCCGAGAGCAGCGAAATCATGCATGCGGGAATCCGGCCAGTGATGCCAGAAAAACCAATTGGGATTGGCCGTCAACAAAGCTTCGCAATCCTCCCAGGGAATGTCGGTGCTCTCCGAACGAGTCTTTGTGAACACGGGGTGTTTTCCAATGCCGTTATTTGCGAGAGAAGAGCGTTGTCCGAATCCCATGGCCTTCGCAAAGGCGGTGGTTTCAGGAGGCAATTCAGAAGCGGTGACCGATACCGAAGTAACTTTCAGTTTTTGATCGGCCGCCCCTTGAAGAAGCCATGGCAGTTCCCTAAGCGACAGCGCATCCAAAACAAGAATGGCGCGGCCTGCTTGTTGATTTTTCCACCATTCCTTTGCCTTATCGGCAGTGTGAGGAACGTTCTCATCAAAACTGTTCCACAAATCCCAGCCTGCGCTGGAGAGAAAGAGATCCATCAATCCGATCTCTTGATCTCGATCGTGTATGGCCTTGATGCCGGATGAAATATCCAATGGCGCACGACAGACTTCGAGGGAGCGAGAAAAAATTTCCTGCCAGGCTTTTTCGGGTGGACAAACCTGTAGTGATCGTAAAGTTTCTAGGGAGAAAGACATCAGACTTCCTCCTTCTTGAGGGCCAATTCAAAGGTAAGTCCATCGGGCAGGGATCTCAGGAGCTTTTGCAATTGGGCTCCTGTTAAAGAATCCACCTTGATCTCCAAACCTTTGATGGAAGTGCCTGCGTTGACACCCAGAGACTCCACTTTTCCAATTAAATTCAAGGCTGATGTCGCCGGTATCGTAACGCAGTTATATCGCGTTTGAGGATCGGGGCTTCCGAACACACTCGTGGGCTGTTGCGGCATGCTTGGCTGGGAACCTGTCGGAGTGGTTGGAATTTTAAATGGTAAAGTAACAACTGGACCAGCGGGCGCGCCTTGTGTCTGGCTTTGCGTGCCCGTCACGACCTGTGGCGTTTGCAGATAGGTTTCTTCCAAATGCGTACCTGTACCGAGGGGCCGCGTACGCATACGACGCAATCCTGATTCTTCATCCTCGCCGGCTTGCAACTGCAAGAGAAATGAACCCCGAACATTGATGGCAATTTTTCCTTGAGCAACCAAGCGGATCAATTTTTCTTTCACCATGGTTTCACCAACCCATGGGATACATTCCTCGCCGTTTGGTCTTGGTTCTTTGAGCTCGTACAGAAGTTTTCCCACCGAATTGGACTGAACGGCATTTTGTAAAACGAGCTCCTCGAATTCTTCGGGAATGAACAGATCATTGAGCAGCCGGTCATCAATCTCCGCCAAGATCTCGCCGCCTTTTTTCTTGAGGTACTCACTGTGAAATTCGCATTGCGCAGGATTGCTAAAATTCCATTTTTTGATGACGGCAAAACGATTGAAGCTTTCTTTCAGAAAGGCTTGGAGCTCTCTCTGATATTTCTCTCTCAGCTTGTCGTATTCGCGGCTTTGCGTGGCCCATTCCTTTGCTTTGAGGGCGGCACGGGCCAGCACAATGAGCTGACGATTGATAAATAAATTACCCAGATCCTGTCTGGGATAAACGAAACGAACTGTGTTTCTTAGCTTCTGGAGATGGTCCTTCAACCAAACACCGAGGGTGGCTCCGTTGTTCTTTGGAATCTCCGGCAAAACTAGAATGGGCGGACGCTCGTCCCAATTTGATGGCTGATCCTGCAGATCCAAATTGTCCCAAGGATGCACCAACCAATCAGAAGGCAAGATAATCACATGCCCCGGTTTCTGATTCTGGTCACTTCCAGCGAGGACATATTTGATTTGCTTGGATAACTCCTGCACATCGGAACCATCAGAGAAGAGGCGATCGTTTCTTGCCGTCGCCATCAACCTTGCTTGGGGATTTTCTTCTTCCTTGAAAATCAAACGCTCGCCGATCCGATGAATGTTGAAGCTGTTGTCGATGATGGTTTCAAGCTCAACCTGAAACAAATTGTCATCCACCGGTTTGTCGAAAGTAATGTCGACATGCAAGGTCGCTGAATCAGCGCCTGCAAGGTTATCGATGGCAATCGATCTCAACCAAAGCGAAGAAATAATGTGTGAAAGATGGGGACATGACCGCGTCACATCTGGAATGGTTTCTGAAACAGATTGCAGATTGCGAAGAGCCTTCTCCCTCAAATTTGCGTGATGCTGATTGGTAACGGAATCCAACAAGGAGGCATAACCACTTTCTGGGTTGTCCACCAAGAAATGAGCGGCTGTTAAAATCGCAGAAGCGTCACCGGTGTTTTTGTAGAGGTCGGCTAGAATTTTGATGAGGTCACGCGTCTCCTGCGCATCCGTGGCAATCAAGATCTGGTCTTCAAGCAGCTGCATCAGATGAGGCGCAAAGGGCCACACCTCAAGAAATTCCTGTTTCTTCCTTTCCTGATCTACCGACGGGATTTCCATGAGACGGAAATACTCGGAGAGGTGGAGCCCGATCATGTTTTCAATATCTTTTGGCGAAATATTTTGACGGTTCTCAAACAAACGATGCAGAAGCAATTTGCGGCGATCTTTCGATGCCGATGGCCCTTTGAAATCAACCAGGACCGGCGAAATTCTGTGGATCTGCTGGTAGGCTTCCGTGGATCCGTTACGCACCGAGACTACCAGTAGCAGCAGCTCAGGATGCTCTTTCGCGATCTCGGAGAGGATTTGGATAAAATTGAAAGCCCAAACCTGCTGAGGTTCTTCTTTGGTCTGCTTAAGCCCATCATACCAAGTTTGAAATTCGTCGAGAATGAGAGCCGTCGGTTTTTGTTTCAATAGCTCAAGGATGAGATCTGCAGGCGGCACGTCTGTTTTCTTTTTCCCCAAACCTTCCCATTTACCTCGAATGAATTGTCCCTGCGGATGGCGATCAAGCAAAATATCCCACAGAAAGCGAAAGCTGTGACGATGAAGGCTCTCGCTGATGACGTGCATGGATTCTGGAAGCTTGATGGACGAAATTTTTGGATTTCCAAGTCGCTCGGCCCAATGTTTCAGCCACGATTTTGTGGCGTCTGTATTCGTCAGCGCGTGGTAGAGAACAGCCAACAAATGTGACTTACCTTGGCCACGCTCACCAAGGAGGACAATGGCTCTGCCGTGGCTTTCGGTGGTTGCCTCCAGCGCCTTCAAAAGATCGTTCGAGGGATAGGTGATTTCGAGAAAATCCTTCGTAGGAATCTGGGTGGCACCGGTTGCCTTATCGTTGGAAAGCTCGATGGCTGTGCCTTTGAGGATATTCCCATGAAATTCTTTTCGCAGTTTTAGACCTAGCATATGGACCTCGCTATTTTGATGCTACAAAATTTATCCAATATATTTTTGCAGACAACAAGAGGGGTGTGTATAGTATATTTTCAAAAGAAAAAACAATGGTTTAAATCGATAATGGGTCAGCTTGAAAAGCAAAAAAAGATCTCAATGAGATGGCTTTAACATGGCCCATAAAGCCACCGACCAACTCGAAGAGAAGAATCCCGCCGCTGTTGCCCTCGGTCTCCTTGGAGAGTTAAAGGGCGGAAAAGCCAGAGCTGCAAGCTTACCCCCCCTCACCCCCCCGTATGGAAATAGCCAAAATAGCCAATTTAATTAGACAAAATAAAAATCAACACCTCAAATCCAGGTAGTGTCCTACATTACCCCCTAACGTTTAAGGCCGCCAGCTCTTGACCACAACTTATTCATCTATTGCCCTCTATTTTCATTTTTTAACCTTTACAAAAGATTGGACGAATGATACCGAATAGGCATGTCAAATGACTTTCAATTACCACCCGAGGCTAAAGCATACCAAGCCTTTCTTAATTGGCTAGAGGAGGCCAAGAAGGTTTGGATATTATTTGAGCAGGAGGGCGTGCAAGTTCCGGAATCTTTAAGGCGGGTAATGGACAATAATAATTCAGATGGGGGGCAGACTAGACCAATGGCTCTTCGTCCTCCGGAGCATCCGTCCATGCCTTCGGAAGCCAAAAGCGACTGGTATTGGATTAAGGCGAATGAAGCTGTTCTTATGACCGTTGTTTTGGCAATTATTAAACAGGAGAAAATAATTTCGACCAAAGATTTGATAACTAAAGTGAAAAAAATTCTCCCCTCTCAAAATGAGGGAAGTATATATAATGTTGGGGCCAATAGGGAAGGGAAAGACATTAGTAGAGCCGAAGATGGTTGGAGCCTAAAAGAAGGCATTGATGCGCCCATTCTGTACGAAGGGTATATTTGGGCACCAAAACGACTTCTTCAAAAACAGGATTTGGCGGCTTTCAGGAGAATGGCGGTTAGACATTTGCTGGCAAGCAGTTCCGATGGATTACAAATCATGCAAGTTTACAGACAATTAGATAGTGTGAATTGGCTTAAAACGCCACTTTCTAAGGATTTAATCAAGGCAGACCTTTTTGCAATGAAAGAGGACAAACGGGTTAAACAGCAAGGTAACTCCAAAAAATGGATTCTTATAGGAGAGAAATGAAAGGGAATCGAATGGTATCGGTATAAAGCGCGAATGGATGGACTGCATTGCCCCTACACGCGTGACGACATAAATGGCACCGCCCCTTGGAGTTCAAGCCTGAGAAACTAGGCTCCAAGGGGCGGAAGATGCTTACATTAAAGTTGATAGGGGCACGGATGGTTCCCGTTGCGGATTGTACACCCAGCCTCGCGGAGTTCAATTCTCCGGCGCCCCACAACTTTATGTATTACATTTAACAGCGCGTAACGCATTTTGCAATGCATTTCTGCTCCATTCAGAGACCGTTAAGTTTTCTTTACGGGCAAGTTTTTGAATTTGTTTAATTTCTTTATCCTTGAGGCGCAAAGTAAATATGTTGCGTTTTGCTTCTTTCTTAGAGACTTTTGGCCTCCCCATTTTCTTTTTATCTACATTCATAGTTTTTGTAATACAGAAAGTTATTAACTGAAGGCTAATTTTTGTATTACATAAAGTCAAGATAGAAATTGCAGGCATTTATGGCAAACATTCTAAAAAGATAAATTCGGTGTCAACGTTGAAGCCGCGCAGTTAAGCATCCACATAAAGTTCAGCACAAAGCTCGGAACACCATATCTATTTCTCCATCTTTTCAACGTTCGTATCCTCTTCATCAAAATCTTCTCTCTTTAATGTCGGCTCTTCCTCCGGCAGGCCGGCAAAACAAACCTCGATACGATATTGGCCGATAAAAAAAGTCTCCCCGACGGAAAGAATTGCTCGGCCCGATTCCGGCGGACGAGCCACATTACGTTTTTCCCCACGTCTGAAAATGAAAGTGCCTGAACTGCTGGCCAGATCGCGCAACTCAATGCGGGCGCCGTGCGTTTCCACGACCAGTGCATGGATACGAGAAACGCCGTTGTCATCATCCAAATTGACATGAACATTGGGCCCCCTGCCGATGACCAGGCACAGCTTATCCAATTTCACACTCTTATGCTTTCCGGTGAGGGTATTGAGAAAGTCGAAAAAAATCATGTGAGCGCGAGTGTAACATTGCCGCGCCATTTTACAAAACATGTATTCTTGACAGTCGGGTTAAGGGGTATAGAAAGTGGAGCTCGATGACAGTCGATTTAAAAACGATTTACAATTCGCCGCAGTTAACCTCCGCTGAAAAAAGGGCCGTTGCAAATTCCAATCTGCAAGATGGAGCGCCAGATGAACCCTTGAATGGCATTGAAGTGGCCGCGCAACTTGGTGTTTGTCTTGTTTCATTGGGAATAGTCTGCGCCGCAAGTTGTATGGATTCACCTGCTGTAGATATCTATGAGGAGCACACCGATGGGGGCACAACACATACGATAGGAAGAAATAGAAATAATAGAAAAGCGAATGACGGTGACAATGTTTCCAGGTCCCAAGACACGCAAAGTAATATATCCGATGCCGGTGTCCACAAAGCTCCCGGAGGGCGTCTCCATCCACGAGATGCCGGATTCACTTCCGATGCACATCCCGATGCCGGCGGCTTCGCATGTTCACCCGACCATGAAACTTTGCAGGTGCAGACAAATTCCATCACAGAGAGAGATTATCGAGACTCCGATCAACCCTCTTCGGTCTGGACAGGGAGTGAATACGCTGTCAGTTGGACCGATTTTCGGACCAGGGGCAGAAATATTTTTTTCGCCAGGATAAATCCCGATGGGACCAAAAT
>JAUSII010000014.1 GCA_030648035.1 Deltaproteobacteria bacterium
GACAACGGACGTGACGGGAGTTTGTGAGTTGCCGGCGAATGTGGAGATGGTGATGCCTGGCGATAACGTTACGATGAACATAGAATTGATCACACCGATCGCGATGGAGAAGGAACTGCGCTTTGCGATACGTGAAGGCGGTAGAACCGTCGGCGCTGGCGTCGTCACAGAGATATTGGAGTAAAATATGGCACGCATCATAATACAAATGGAATGTACGGAGTGTAAGAATCGTAATTATTCGACGAAGAAGAATAAAACGACGACACCGGATCGGCTCGAGTTGAAAAAATATTGCCCGACATGTCGCAAACACACGCCGCACAAGGAAACAAAATAGGAATTTGCAGGGGCGCTGGGATTCGAACCCAGACTAGCGGTTTTGGAGACCGCCGTGCTAGCCGTTGACACCACGCCCCTGTATGCAAAAGAACGGAAGCCTATATGCCCAATTTACAAAAATGGGTCAATTTAAGTTTTTTGATTTGTGGTGTTTTGGGATGGATTTTTTTGCGGGGGTTGTTTGCGCTCGCCTTTGAACCGCTCGGCTGGAACCGGCTGGACTGGTTTATAGCTCCCTCCGATGTGGCAGGAATTATTTCCGGTTTGGTTCTTTTTTTGGGGCTGGTCTGGTCACCTCCGGCTGGCAATTATCTTGCCGAGGTGATTTCAGAGTTGGGAAAAGTCACCTGGCCCGCAAGAAAAGAGACGGTTGTTTCAACGGGTGTTGTGATCGTCATGCTCACCATCGCAACGGTTTTTGTCATGCTTTTTGATACCATCTGGGTTTGGGTGGTCGATACATTTTTATACACTTGAAAGAAGGGTTATTTTTATGACAACAAAAAATTGGTATGTGGTTCACACCTATTCCGGGTATGAACAAAAGGCAAAACAGGCTCTCGAAGAAAGGGTCAAACAGTTCAAAGTCCAAAGTCTTTTTGAGGAAATTCTGGTTCCCCAGGAAAGTGTAGTGGAAGTGAAAAAAGGGGTGAAGAAAACCTCCAGTCGTCAATTTTTTCCGGGATATATTCTGGTCAAAATGGAGCTCAATGACAAAAGCTGGCATGTGGTCAAAGAGACTCCCCGAATCACCGGTTTTGTAGGGGGCGGTTTGAACCCTCCTATTGTCCCTGAGGCAGAGGTGGAACGCATCACCCGTCAGATTGAAGAGGGGACATTAAAACCGAAACCAAAAGTATCATTTGACAAAGGGGAGAATGTTCGAGTAATAAGCGGCCCTTTTGCAAGTTTCTTAGGTCTGGTGGACGAGGTCAATGAGGAAAAAGGGCGCTTGAGAGTTTTAGTCAGCATCTTCGGGCGCTCCACCCCAATCGAGCTCGATTTTATTCAGGTAGAAAAAGCGGTGTAGTTTTATATTAAGGAATCCAAATGGCAAAAAAGATAACGACACAAATTAAATTACAGTGCCCTGCAGGAGCCGCGAACCCTGCGCCTCCTGTTGGTCCGGCTTTGGGTCAGCATGGCGTGAATATCATGGAGTTTTGCAAACAGTTCAACGCCAAAACCCAGGGGCAACCGGGAATGATTATTCCGGTGATCGTCACCGTTTATGTCGATCGCTCTTTCAGCTTCATATTAAAAACACCTCCCGCTTCCATCCTTTTGAAAAAGGCGGCGGGCATTGAAAAAGGTTCCGGAGTTCCCAATAAAGACAAAGTTGGCAAAGTCACCAAAAAACAGGTTGAAGAAATTGCAAAGCTCAAATTGGCCGATCTCAACTGTGATTCAATGGAAAGCGCCATTCGTACCATTTCGGGAACGGCCAGGAGCATGGGGATCGACGTTTTATGACCGCTAAAAAATACAAAGTGAATGCAGGCAAAGTTGATCCGGAAAAACGCTATGTTCTTCAGGAGGCAGTCCAGCTTCTGGCAAGTCTCACGACAGCCAAGTTTGATGAGACCATCGATATCGCCATCCGTCTCGGTGTCGATCCAAAACAGAGCGACCAGAATGTGCGCGGAGCCATTGCTCTTCCGCACGGTATTGGCAAAACGCTTCGTGTTGCGGTTTTTGCCAAAGGGGAGAAGGCCGTAGAGGCTCAAAAAGCGGGTGCCGATTTTGTGGGAGCGGAAGATTTGGTGGAGAAGGTTCAGGGTGGATTTCTCGATTTCGACAAAGTGGTTGCCACTCCCGACATGATGGGTCAAGTCGGCAAGTTGGGAAAAGTGCTGGGACCGCAAGGTTTGATGCCGAACCCCAAATTGGGAACCGTCACCATGGATGTGACCAAGGCGGTCAAGGAACTCAAAGCGGGCAAGGTTGAGTTTCGCATCGACAAAGCCGGTATTGTCCATACGGTGGTTGGAAGGAAATCTTTTTCACCGGAAAACCTGCTTGCAAATATCCATGCTCTGATTGATGCCGTGGTGAAGGCGAAACCGGCATCCTCAAAAGGAAATTATCTGCGATCGATCACCATTTCATCGACAATGAGCCCCGGAGTCAAGGTGGACTTAACGGAATTTATCAAAATATGAACAAAGAACAGAAAGCTACAGAGATAGCATCGATTCGGGAACGTTTTCAGACATCCAAGGCGGTTATTTTTGCCGAAAACAAGGGGTTGAAAGTTTCCGAAATGACCGAGCTCCGAAAAAAATTGCATGGAGTGGATGCCAAATTGCAGGTGGTAAAAAATCGTCTCGTGAAGCGAGCTTTGAAAGAGGCCGCTCTTGAAGGGTTGGACGGTTTTTTTGAAGGACCCACCGCCATCGCCTCTGCAACTACGGACCCGGTCGGGCCGGCCAAAGTTCTGGTTGATTTTGCAAAAGACCATGAAGCGCTGTTGATTAAGGGTGGCATGATGGACAAGGTTGCCCTTTCGATGGACAAAATCAAGGCCCTTGCGGCATTGCCGTCCAAAGAGCAGTTGTATGCCAAGTTACTGGGATGCATGCTCAACCCGGCAAGAGGTGTTGTGAATGTGTTGGCCGCGATGCCCAGACAACTGGTCACCGTTATTGATGCGATTGGGAAACAAAAAACAAATTAACTTTGTATAGAAAAAGAAAGAGGAGGAACTATGTCAGTCACACAGGAACAAATCGTTGAGACTCTCAAAGGAATGAGTCTTCTCGAAGTCTCGGAACTGGTCAAGAAGTTGGAAACAACTTTTGGAGTTTCAGCCGCTGCACCCGTTGCTGCTGCAGGAGCAGGAGCCGGTGCCGCACCAGCGGAAGAGAAAACCGAATTCACCGTTGTCTTGACAGAGGCCGGTGCCAACAAAATTGGCGTCATCAAAGAAGTCCGCGCCGTCACCAACTTGGGCTTGAAGGAAGCGAAAGACCTGGTTGAAGGGGCACCGAAACCTGTTAAAGAAGGGGTGAACAAAGAAGAGGCTGAGAAGATCAAGAAACAGCTCGAAGCAGCCGGTGCCAAGATTGAATTGAAATAATTTTGGTCTGCTAAAGTCTGCAGATTGGCTCGTCAACAAGTTCAAAAAACTTGTAGACATGCTGGTCTGCAGACTTGCAGGCTTTTGTCCTTTCTTTAAGGAGAGTTCATGGCAACACAATTTCCGATTCGTCGTATTCGTAAAGATTTTTCGAAATTAAAAAAGGTCATCGATCTTCCAAATCTGATTGAAATCCAAAAGGCCTCTTTTGCGAAATTTCTTCAGACGGATATCGCTCCCAACCAGCGGTTGGAAACGGGTCTGCAGGGGGTTTTCAAAAGCGTTTTCCCGATCAAAGATTATAACCAGACAGCCTCTCTGGAATTCATCCAATATCAGCTTGATCCGCCAAAATATGATGTCGCCGAATGCCGCCTGCGTGGCATGACTTTTTCCGCGCCGATTCGGGTTCTGGTGCGCCTGGTGGTTTTCAGCCATGATGAAGAGAGCGGCGTGCAGTCGATCCGCGACGTGAAGGAGCAGGAGGTCTATTTCGGTGAAATTCCGATTATGACCGAAAATGGAACCTTCATTATCAACGGAACGGAGAGGGTGGTTGTCAGCCAGTTGCATCGTTCTCCCGGTGTATTCTTCAGCCATGATAAGGGAAAAACCCATTCGTCCGGCAAACTGCTTTTCTCCGCCCGCATGATTCCCTATCGCGGTGCGTGGCTCGATTTGGAGTTTGATGCCAAAGATATCATGCACGTTCGCATCGATCGTCGCAGAAAACTTCCGATCACTATTTTACTTCGCTCTTTGGGTATGAGCGAAGAAGATCTGATCAATTACTATTACTATTCCGAAATTATTTCCTACGAGGGAAAGCATTATAGCAAAAACATTGTGACCGAAGTTCTCTCCTACCAGCGCGCCAGCAAAGATATCAAGGCCCCCGATGGAGAGGTGATTGTGCGCAAGGGGCGCAAGTTCACACCGACTTTGATCGAAAAATTGAAAAAAGCGAAGATCAAGGAAATTTCGATTGAAGAAGAAGAGGTTATCGGCCGCGTTGCCGCCCACGATATTATCGACAAGGCCAGCGGCGAAGTGGTTTTGGGAATGAACCAGGTGTTGACTCCAAAAATTCTGGAGGAGATTCGCCATCGCAAGATCAACGATCTGCCACTTTTGTATATCGATGATATCAACTACGGCCCCTATTTGAGAAACACGCTTCTGATCGACAAGGTCAAAACGCCCGAAGAGGCGATGACCGAAATATACCGTCGTTTGAGACCGGGCGATCCAGCCACACCGGAAGCCGCTTTGGCTCTTTTTGAAAATCTTTTCTTCAATCCGGAGCGCTACGATCTGTCCAAAGTGGGTCGTCTCAAGATCAATTACAAATTCGGTTTTGATGTGCCGCTCGAAGTGGGGACGCTCCGCAAGGAAGATATCCTGGCGACCATCAAATATCTCATGCGCCTCAAAGACGGCGAAGGAGAAATCGACGATATCGATCATCTGGGTAACCGCCGTGTCCGTTCGGTCGGCGAATTGCTTGAGAACCAGTATCGCGTCGGTCTTGTCCGCATGGACCGTGCCATCAAAGAGAGAATGAGCCTGCAGGATGTTGAGACGCTCATGCCTCACGATTTGATCAACTCCAAGCCGGTCTCGGCTGTGATTAAAGAATTTTTTGGTTCCTCGCAGTTGTCACAGTTTATGGATCAGACCAATCCTCTGGCAGAGGTGACTCACAAGAGACGCCTCTCCGCCCTGGGACCAGGAGGTCTGACCCGCGAGCGTGCCGGTTTTGAAGTTCGCGACGTTCACCCGACCCACTACGGCCGTATTTGCCCGATTGAAACACCGGAAGGTCCGAACATCGGTTTGATCTCTTCGCTGTCTACCTACGCGCGCGTGAATGAATATGGATTCATTGAAACGCCGTATCGTAAAGCGCTGGGTGGCAAGGTGACCGACGAGGTTCATTATGCTTCTGCTTTGGAAGAAGCTTTCCATTTGATTGCGCAAGCCAATGCCCCGATTGCCAAAGACGGGAAATTTCAGGCCGAGACGGTTTCGTGCCGGCGTCATGGCGAGTTTGTCACTTCGGTTGCCAAAGATGTGACCTTGATGGACGTCTCGCCACAACAGTTGGTTTCAATCGCTGCGGCTTTGATTCCATTCTTGGAACATGATGATGCGAACCGCGCTCTCATGGGTTCCAACATGCAACGCCAGGCCGTGCCGCTGATGAAAACCGATGCTCCGCTGGTGGGGACCGGTATCGAGGAGACTGTGGCCAGAGACTCTGGTGTCACCATGGTGACCAAGAGAGACGGCACCGTCATCGAATGCGATGCCAATCGCATCATCATCCAGGCCGACAAACCGGAAAAAGGAAAATCCAATTCCGATGTCGATATTTATAATCTCATCAAATTCCAACGCTCCAACCAGAACACCTGTCTCAATCAGCGGCCCATTGTGGCCATCGGCGACAAGGTCAAACGCGGCGATGTGGTTGCCGACGGCCCCGCCACAGAAGATGGTGAACTGGCATTGGGTGCCAATGTGATCGTCGCCTTTATGCCCTGGGGCGGTTACAATTTTGAAGATTCCATTTTGATCAATGAGCGTCTGGTGAAAGACGATATCTTCACCTCCATTCACATCGAAGAGTTTGAATGTGCGGCGCGCGACACCAAGCTGGGCAAGGAAGATATCACCCGTGATATCCCCAACGTGGGCGAAGAGGCCCTGCGCAATCTGGACGAGGGTGGTATCATCCGCATCGGTGCCGAAGTGAAACCCGACGATATTCTGGTCGGCAAGATCACACCCAAAGGAGAGACACAGCTCTCTCCCGAAGAGCGTCTTTTGAGAGCCATTTTTGGTGAGAAGGCGGGCGATGTGAAAGATACTTCGCTCCGCGTTTCTCCCGGTGTCACCGGTATCGTGATCAATACGCAGGTCTTCTCGCGTGAGGGGACCGACGTTGACGATCGCGCCAAGGAGATTCACGACGAAGAGTCGATCAAGATCAATAAAGATATGGAGGCTGAAATCAAGGGGATCCGTGACGGGGCCAAGAAAAAATTGAAACCGTTGCTGGTGGGCCAAGTTTCAACTTCCAAGGTGACCGATGAGGACGAAGAGAGAACCCTCGTTACCAAGGGGAAAACCATCACCGATGATCTGCTGGAAAAAATTCCTTTCGCTAAATTGTCCGAAATTTCTCTCGATAATGAGGAGCTGGAAGAACAGGTCCAGGAAATCATCGAGGGAGTGGAGGAGCAGGTCGACATGGTTCGCATGATGTATGACCAGAAGATGAATCGCCTGAAGAGCGGCGACGAACTTCCTCCGGGAGTGATCAAACTGGTTAAGGTCTATGTGGCAATCAAACGCAAACTCTCTGTCGGCGACAAAATGGCCGGCCGTCACGGCAACAAGGGCGTCATCTCGCGGATTCTTCCGCAGGAAGATATGCCCTACAGAGCTGACGGCAGACCGGTCGACATGGTGCTCAATCCTCTGGGCGTTCCCTCACGCATGAACGTGGGGCAGATTTTGGAAGTCCATCTTGGATGGGCCGCCAAGGGTTTGGGGGAGAGAATCGGGGATCTCTGCAAGAATTTTGAAAAAGAGGCCCTGATCAAAACCCTCAAGAAAATCTACGACTCTGCCTCTGTGGAAGAGTTTGTGAACAAACTGACGGTTGATCAACTCAGGCTTTTCGCCAAAAAATTATCGAAGGGTGTTCCAATGAAGACGCCGGTGTTTGACGGTGCCACCGAATCCGAGGTGAAATATTGCTTGAGCGAAGCGGGTCTTTCCCTCAACGGACAGATGACGCTGTTCAATGGCAGAACGGGCGAGGCTTTCGATTCTCCCGTGACCGTCGGTATCATGTATATGATGAAGCTCCATCATTTGGTCGATGACAAGATTCACGCCCGTTCCATTGGTCCCTATTCGCTGGTGACCCAACAGCCGTTGGGTGGCAAAGCCCAGTTCGGCGGACAGCGTTTGGGAGAAATGGAAGTCTGGGCGCTGGAAGCTTATGGCGCCGCCTACTGCCTGCAGGAATTCCTGACCGTCAAGTCCGACGACGTGGTCGGGCGCACGCGCATGTATGAATCGATCGTGAAGGGTGAAAAATTGTTGGAACCGGGTCTGCCCGAATCGTTCAATGTGTTGCTCAAAGAATTGATGGGGTTGGGTCTGGATGTAGAATTATTGGAGGCCAAGCAGGAGGCCAAACCGATTCATTAAGAAAGGGAATAAAAAATGGTCGACATTTATACCTTCTTCGAAAAACCGCGTGATCCTCTCAGTTACGAAGGGATCCGGATCAGATTGGCTTCGTCAGAGACGATCCGCAACTGGTCTCATGGCGAGGTCAAGAAACCTGAAACAATCAACTACCGCACTTTTAAACCAGAGCGGGACGGATTGTTTTGCGCCAAGATCTTCGGCCCCGTGAAAGATTATGAATGCAATTGTGGCAAGTATAAACGCATGAAGCATCGCGGGATCGTTTGCGAAAAGTGTGGTGTCGAGGTGATTCAGTCAAAGGTGCGTCGCGAAAGAATGGGGCACATCACGCTGGCAACCCCGGTGGCACACATCTGGTTTTTGAAGAGTCTCCCTTCACGTATCGGTTTAATGCTCGACATTTCCCTCAAGGAACTGGAACGGGTTCTCTATTGCGAAGCCTACATGGTCATCGATCCGGGTAATACCACTCTTCTCGAGGGAGAAATCCTGACGGAAGACCGTTATCAAAAATCGTTGGTCGATTTTGGGCATGCCGCTTTCAAGGTCGGCATGGGCGGTGAGATTGTCCGTGAAATGCTCAAGAAGATTGATCTGGATGAACTCTCCAAAAAATTGCGCCGTGATTTGAAAAAAACAAAATCGGTGGCGACCTCCAAAAAAATATCCAAACGTCTTAAAACGATCGAGCAGTTTCGTGAGTCAGGCAACCGTCCCGAATGGATGATGCTGGAAATCGTGCCGGTTTTGCCACCCGATTTGCGTCCTCTGGTGCCGCTCGATGGTGGTCGTTTTGCCACTTCTGATTTGAATGATTTGTATCGCCGCGTGATCAACCGCAATAATCGTTTGAAACGTCTGATGGAACTCAACGCTCCCGACATTATCATCCGCAACGAAAAGAGAATGTTGCAGGAAGCGGTCGATGCCTTGTTTGATAACGGCAGACGGGCCAAGCCTTTTGTCGGTCCCAACAAGCGGGCACTCCGTTCCCTCTCCGACATGCTCAAAGGGAAACAGGGGCGCTTCCGCCAGAACCTTTTGGGAAAACGCGTCGATTATTCAGGTCGTTCCGTGATTGTCGTCGGACCCGAATTGAAATTGCATCAATGCGGTCTTCCCAAGACGATGGCTCTCGAAATGTTCAAACCGTTTGTCTACAATAAATTGGAAGAGCGGGGTTTGGCCACCACCATCAAGAGCGCCAAGCGTCTGGTGGAAGCTGAGCTTCCGGAAGTCTGGGATTGTCTGGATGAAGTGATCAAAGAACATCCTGTCATGTTGAATCGCGCACCGACATTGCATCGTCTCGGTATCCAGGCTTTCGAACCGATTCTGATTGAAGGTAAGGCGATTCAGCTTCACCCTCTGGTTTGTACCGCATTCAACGCCGACTTTGACGGAGATCAGATGGCCGTGCACGTTCCGCTTTCGGTGGAGGCGCAGGTGGAAGCCCGCGTGCTCATGATGTCGACCAATAATATTTTATCACCCGCCAGCGGCAAGCCGATCATCGTTCCGACGCAGGATATGGTTTTGGGCCTCTATTACATGACGAGAGAGCGTGCCTTTGCAAAAGGAGAGGGAAAAATATTTTCCTCCACCGAAGAAGTGCGCATAGCTTATGACGCCGGCATGATTGATCTAC
Source organism: Deltaproteobacteria bacterium (assembly GCA_030648035.1). Classification (GTDB taxonomy): domain Bacteria; phylum UBA10199; class UBA10199; order SPLOWO2-01-44-7; family SPLOWO2-01-44-7; genus JAUSII01. Next base: position 9,300 of record JAUSII010000014.1, read on the forward strand.
AGGCGAAGATTCGTTGCCGCATTGGCGGCAAGCGAATTGAAACAACTGTCGGCCGCATTCTACTTTATGAGGCTGTGCCGCCGGTTATCGATTTTGAAACGGTCAATAAGGTTATGGACAAGAAAGCCATCGCCGAACTGATCGACCAGTGTTATCGCCTTTGCCGTGACAAAGAGACCGTTCTACTCGCAGATGGTTTGCGGAGCTTGGGTTTCCACCATTCCACCAAAGCCGGTATTTCCATTTGTATCGACGACATGACGATTCCACCCTCCAAAAAAGAATCTTTGGATAAGGCTTATAAAGAGGTGCGTGAAGTCGAAGAGCAATATACCGAAGGTCTCATCACCGCCGGCGAAAAATATAACAAGATTGTTGATATTTGGGCGCAGACCACAGAAGGGGTCGCCGAAGATATGATGGAAGGACTTCAAAAAGAGTTTGTGACCAGCGACTCCGGTGAAAAACGGGAACAGCTTTCTTTTAACCCTATTTTTATCATGGCCGATTCGGGTGCCAGAGGTTCGGCACAACAGATGCGCCAACTGGCCGGTATGCGCGGTTTGATGGCAAAGCCTTCCGGTGAAATTATCGAAACCCCTATCACGGCCAACTTTCGTGAAGGGTTGAATGTGTTGCAATATTTTATTTCGACTCACGGCGCCAGAAAGGGTCTTGCCGATACCGCGTTGAAGACCGCCAATTCCGGTTACCTGACCCGTCGTTTGGTCGACGTGGCTCAGGACGTGATCATCACCGGAGTCGATTGTGCCACATTGGACGGCATCGACATGCAGGCTCTCGTTGAAGGTGGTGAGGTGATTGAAGGTTTGGGCGATCGTATTCTGGGGCGCGTTATCCTGGAAGACGTCACCGATCCTTTCTCCGGAGAGGTGCTCATTGCCGCCGGTGAAGAGGTGACCGAAGAGGGTGTGCAAAAAGTGGAAGATTCCGGTGTTGAAAAAGTCCGGATCCGTTCCGTGCTCACCTGCAAGAGTGTTGAAGGCGTTTGTATCAAGTGTTACGGCCGAGATTTGGCAAGAGGGGATTTGGTGTCTATCGGAGAGGCCATCGGCGTAATCGCCGCCCAAGCCATCGGTGAACCGGGAACCCAGCTGACCATGAGAACATTCCATATCGGTGGTGCCGCATCACGTCGTGTGGAACAATCGTCGCTCGAAGCGCGGCATGAAGGGACCATCCATTTCCATAATGAAAAAGCAATTCTCGATAAAGAAGGGCGCTTAACGGTCATGAATCGCAACGCCGAAATTGCCATTGCCGACGAAGGCGGCCGCGAGCGAGAGCGTTATCGTCTGACTTATGGAGCAATCCTTAAAGTTAAATCGGGAGAGAAAATTAAAACAGGAACGATACTGTCGGAATGGGATCCTTATGCCACACCGATTTTGACCGAACTTTCCGGCACAGTACACTATGCAGATCTGGTAGAAGGTATGTCCTTGAGAGAACAGGTCGATGAAGTGACCGGCCTGGTGAGCAAAGTGGTAACGACTCCCAAAAAAGCCGATGCCAGACCGCGCATCATCATCAAGACAACTTCCGGACAAGAAATCACCTATCTTTTGCCAGTAGCGGCGATTATCACTGTGACCAACGGTGAAGAGGTGCAGGCGGCAGATACCATCGCCAAAATGCCTCGCGAAACGACAAAAACAAAAGATATCACCGGCGGTTTGCCGCGTGTTGCGGAATTGTTTGAAGCAAGAAAACCGAAAGAATATGCCGTCATCAGTGAAATTGACGGCGTTGTTTCTTTCGGCAAGGATACCAAAGGGAAGCGAAAAGTTTTGGTGACTGCCGACGTGGGCGAACCGAAAGAATATCTGATTCCCAAGGGAAAACACATCGCAGTGCATGAAGGAGATTTTGTACGGGCGGGAGAACCTTTGATGGACGGTTCCAGCAATCCGCATGATATTCTGAAAGTGCTCGGCGAAAAAGCGCTGGCGAAATATCTGGTGGATGAAATCCAGGAAGTCTATCGTCTGCAGGGCGTGAAGATAAATGACAAGCACATTGAAGCCATTGTCCGTCAGATGCTCAAGCGCGTTCGCATCGTCGACTCTGGAGATACAGAATGGCTGACCGATGAGCATGTTGAAAAACTGAAATTCCAGGAAATGAACGATAAAATTCGTGCCAAAGGCGGCACTCCGGCAACGGCTGAACCTTTGTTGCTCGGCATTACCAAGGCCTCTTTGTCAACAGATAGCTTTATTTCGGCGGCCTCTTTCCAGGAAACAACCAAGGTGTTGACGGAAGCGGCCATTTCCGGAAAGGTCGATCACTTGAAGGGACTTAAAGAAAACGTCATTATGGGAAGACCGATTCCTGCTGGAACTGGGATCTATCGTTACAAGGAATTGACGATCAAAGTGGAAGATGTCCCCACGGCTGTGGAAACAGAAGTGGGAGAAGTAAATATGACGCATGTAATTGCAGGCTAAATTTAAAGTGATGGTTGAAATTTAAAAAAAAGAAGGGGAATGGGACATTTTGCCTTTATAAGTCCTTGACTTGAATGGTCCTTTTTTGATAGTTTCCGTCCACTTTTGGTCTGGAAAATTTATTTTTAACATAACTAGTTGAATTTTAAGGGTTTTATATGCCAACGATTAACCAGCTTGTCCGATTAGGTCGCGAAAAAGTGAAGGTCAGAACCAACGCTCCTGCTTTGGAATCTTGTCCCCAAAAACGCGGCGTTTGTGTTCGTGTCTATACTACCACTCCAAAAAAACCGAACTCTGCTTTGCGCAAGGTCGCCAGAATTCGTTTGACCAATGCCATCGAAGTGACCGGTTACATTCCAGGTGAAGGTCACAACCTTCAGGAACATTCCGTGGTTTTGATTCGCGGTGGTCGTGTCAAAGATTTGCCCGGTGTTCGTTATCATATTGTTCGCGGCACATTGGATACATTGGGCGTTGAAAATAGAAAACAGAGTCGTTCGAAATACGGAGCAAAAAAACCAAAATAAGCTGACAGCTGAATGCTGAAAGCCAAGAGCTATCTATGCCACGCAAAAAACGGGTCGCATTTAAAAGAGCAGTCGAGGAAGATTTGAAGTTTAATGACAAACTGGTGGCCAAGCTTGTCAATAAGATCATGTGGGAAGGCAAGAAGGCTACCGCAGAGACGATCGTTTATGATGCTTTCGATGTCATGAAAGAGAAAAAAGGTCAGGAGCCCCTTGAAATTTATAAGAAGGCTCTGGAAAATATCAAGCCGGTTATGGAAGTTCGCTCTCGCCGTGTCGGTGGTGCGAATTATCAGGTTCCTGTGGAAGTTCGTGTGGAGCGTAAACTTTCTTTGGGATTGCGCTGGTTGGTAGAGGCAGCTAGAAATCGCGGCGAAAAAACAATGCATGAACGTTTGGCCAATGAATTGCTCGAAGCTTTTGAAAATAGGGGTAACGCGGTGAAGAAAAAAGAAGAGACGCACAAAATGGCGGAAGCGAACCGCGCATTTGCCCACTATAAATGGTAGGTTGGAGCTCTTTGACAATATGTCGGATGGACTCGAAAAATTGAGAGAGACCCGAAATATCGGGATCATCGCTCACATTGATGCGGGGAAGACCACCTGCACCGAACGCATCCTTTTTTACACCGGCACCACTTATAAAATTGGTGAGGTGCACGAAGGAACAGCCGTTATGGATTGGATGGAGCAGGAGCAGGAGCGGGGCATCACCATTACCGCGGCGGCAACAACCTGTTTCTGGAAAGGGATTCGCATCAATATTATAGATACACCGGGACACGTCGATTTCACAATCGAAGTGGAGCGGAGCTTAAGAGTTCTGGATGGCGCTGTCGGTATCTTCGATTCGGTGGCTGGTGTGGAGCCGCAGTCGGAAACAGTCTGGCGCCAAGCCAATCGTTATCATGTCCCCCGAATTGCCTTCATCAACAAGATGGATCGCGTCGGGGCCAATTTTTTTATGTGTGTTGATATGATGAAGGATAGGCTCAATGCAAACCCGGTTGTATTTCAGCTTCCACTTGGAGCTGAAGACAAGTTCGAGGGAATCATTGATCTGTGGAGCATGAAAGCGGAACGCTATGAAGAAGATTCGATGGGGTCCAAAATTATCATCGATGTCATTCCGGAAGAATATAAAGAGCAGGCCAAGGCCTACCGTGAAAAATTAATGGAAGCGGTGGCTGAGGGCGATGATGTTTCCCTGGCAAAATATCTGGAAGGTAAAGAGTTGACGGAAGCTGAGTTCAAGTTAGCCGCAAGAAAATCAACTTTAAGTATGCGTATCACTCCGGTGTTTTGTGGGGCGGCTTTCAAAAACAAAGGGGTGCAACAGTTGTTGGATGGGATTGTTGATCTACTACCTTCGCCGCTCGATTTGCCACCAGTAGAAGGAATGTTGCCAGGTGAGATGGAAAAGACAAGTACAAGGGCTTGTGATCCAAAAGGCCCTTTTGCGGCACTCGCTTTTAAAATCATGACGGATCCTTTCGTTGGGCAGTTGACCTTCTTTAGGGTTTATTCGGGAAGTCTTCATGCTGGATCGTATCTCCTCAATGCCACGAAGGGAAAACGTGAAAGAATAGGAAGGCTTCTTCGAATGCATGCCAATAAACGGGAAGAGATAAAAGATGTGGCGGCAGGAGATATCGCAGCAGCAGTCGGTTTGAAATATACCAGCACCGGAGATACTTTAACGATAGAAAATGCCCCGATTATTTTGGAGTCGATGGAATTCCCCGAGCCGGTCATATCGGTTGCAATCGAACCAAAATCGAAAGCGGATGAAGACAAGTTGGTGGAGTCATTGCAGAAGCTGACTTTGGAAGATCCCTCTTTTCGTGTAAAAATTGATCAAGATACGGCGCAAACGGTCCTCTCTGGAATGGGTGAACTCCATCTAGAGATTATTGTGGACCGATTGCTCCGTGAGTTTAAGGTGGCCGCCAATGTGGGTAAACCACAGGTGGCCTACAAAGAGACGATCACGAAGGCAACAGAGATTGAAGGAAAGTATATTCGTCAGACCGGTGGCCGTGGGCAATATGGACATGTTTGGCTGAAGTTGGAGCCGCTGGAGAGGGGAAAAGGTTTTGAATTTGTCGATGGGATTGTCGGTGGGTCTATTCCTAAAGAATTTATCTCTCCGGTCAGAAAAGGGGTTGAAGAATCGTTGGACCGAGGGGTATTGGCTGGTTATCCGTTGGTGGACTTAAGGGCGACATTATTTGATGGTTCCTTCCACGACGTTGATTCCTCAGAAATGGCATTTAAAATTGCCGCCTCGATGGCCCTGAAAGATGGGGCCAAAAATGCGATCCCCGCACTGTTGGAGCCGATTATGACAGTGGAGGTAGTAGCTCCAGAAGATTTTGTCGGGGTGGTTTCCGGAGATTTGAATTCAAGACGGGGCCGGATTTATAAAAACGATGTTCGGGCCGGTTCGCAAGTGATTGATGCTCACGTACCTCTTGCGAATATGTTTGGATATGCTACGGATCTCCGGTCCATTACGCAGGGTAGGGCTAATTACTCGATGCAATTTTCACATTATGAAGTGGCCCCGAAAAATGTGGCCGAAGAAGTGATCAGAAAGATACAGGGAGTGTAGTTTTGAATTTGAACTTTGGGTTACTGGTAGAACTTTTTAAGGAGGAGGAGAAATGGGCAAGGCAAAATTTGAGCGGACAAAACCGCATGTGAACGTAGGGACGATTGGTCACGTGGATCATGGCAAGACAACGCTGACTGCGGCGATCACGAAATATTTATCGACAAAGAAGATGGCGACTTTTGTGGCGTAT
>JAUSII010000015.1 GCA_030648035.1 Deltaproteobacteria bacterium
GACAACGGACGTGACGGGAGTTTGTGAGTTGCCGGCGAATGTGGAGATGGTGATGCCTGGCGATAACGTTACGATGAACATAGAATTGATCACACCGATCGCGATGGAGAAGGAACTGCGCTTTGCGATACGTGAAGGCGGCAGAACCGTCGGCGCTGGCGTGGTAACCGAAATATTGGAATAGGGAAAACATATGCCACAGTACGAGGGACAGAAAATTAGAATACGGCTCAAAGCTTTTGATCACCGCTTGCTTGATCAATCTGCTCTTGAGATAGTGGATACGGCCAAGAGAACTGGCGCCAGAATTGCCGGCCCCATTCCCTTGCCCACGCGTATTGAACGCTATACCGTCCTTCGTTCGCCGCATGTTGATAAAAAGTCGCAAGAGCAGTTTGAAATCCGGACGCACAAACGTCTTCTGGATATTCTCGATCCGACACAGCAGACCGTCGATGCCCTGATGAGACTCGATTTGTCGGTCGGTGTTGAGGTTGAGATCAAGATGCTTTAAGAATTTTGGAGATTTAAAATGACACTGGGAATTTTGGGACGCAAAAAAGGACTGACACAGATTTTCGATGAGAATGGGATCGTCATCACGGTCACTGTCATCGAAGCGGGTCCTTGCACGGTCATTCAGCGCAAAACAACCAAGATAGATGGTTACAATGCCATTCAAGTCGGTTTTGGTGCCATCAGGCCTGCTCTTTTGACCAAGGCAATGCGTCAACGTTTTGAAAAATTGAAACTGGCCTGTTTGCGCGATCTTAAAGAATTTCGGGTTTCCAATGTAGATGATTTTGCTGTAGGTCAGACAATCACGGTTGCCGGTTTCAAACCGGGTGATTCGGTCGATGTCCAAGGCGTTACCAAAGGGCGCGGCTTTCAGGGTGTTATGAAAAAAGAGGGTAAGCACGGTGGTCCTGATGGTCACGGTTCCGGTTTTCACCGCCGTCCCGGTTCGATTGGTATGAGAACCTGGCCTGGAAAAGTTTTGAAGAATATGGGAATGCCCGGACGTATGGGAGCAGAGCAGGTCATGATACGTCACTTGTCGGTGGTGGATGTGAAACTGGAAGAGAATTTAATTTTGGTGAAAGGTTCGGTTCCAGGACATCGCGAAGGTTTGGTGGTCATATTTAATCGTGAAGCCGATTTTGAGTCGAGATTTAAACAGGAAGCGGCTCCGTCGATAGAAGCGCCGCAACCACAAGAAGCACCGGTGTGATCTCAGCGAGCTTTGCTCGCGTGAGGGGGAGGCTCCAACGGCTTTGCCGTTGGAGGGGGCGACGCAAGCCCCTACAAATAGAAAATAAAATTTATGTTAACGCAACCGATATTGGGTACAGACAACAAAGAGCTTAAAAAGATAGAGCTAAACAAGGCGATCTTTGGTGTGCCCGTTCGTCGCCAGCTTCTTTATGATTGCGTTCAGCTCTATCAGGCCGCAAAACGTCAGGGCACTGCGAAGGCCAAATTTCGTGGGGAAGTGAAGGGCTCTAGCAAGAAAATTTATAAACAAAAGGGGACGGGCAATGCCCGTCACGGTTCGATTAGGGCCAACGTTTTTGTTGGCGGCGGCGTTGCTTTTCCACCGAGGCCCAGGGATTGGAGTCTTCATTTACCTAAGAGTTTTCGGCAAGAGGCTCTCAAGTCGGCTTTGGCGCTTCGTTTGAAAGAGAGTAACCTTATTCTGATCGATGCCGTTGACTGCAAGCAGATCAAGACAAAAGATATGGTCAAACAGCTGGCCAAATGGGGAGTTAAAAAGGTTTTGATTATTCTGGATGCACCGCAGGAAAAACTCTGGAAGTCGGTGCGAAACATTCCTTATGTTGAAGTGATCACAGCTCAGGGCATGAACGCTCTGGATGTGTTACGGTTTGAAAAAGTTATCATGACCGAAAAGGCAGTGGCCCAAATTGAAAAGAGGTTGTTATGAAGTTGGAAGACGTTATTCAAAAACCGATGATTACCGAGAAGGCAGCCGTGCGCAAAGAAATGGCCAATGAATATTTTTTCTTCGTGGATGCTGCTGCAAATAAAAATTTGATTCGTCTTGCTGTTGAGAAAATGTTTAAGGTAAAGGTGGTTGCTGTGCACACCATGAATACTCATGGAAAGTTGAAGCGTGTTGGTAAATATATGGGCCGGAGACCATCGTGGAAGAAGGCCATTGTGACCCTCAAAGAGGGAAATAGTATTAAAATTTTTGAAGGAGCTTAAAGCAAATGGGCGTTAAATCATTTAATCCAACTTCTCCTGGCGTGCGCCAGATGACTATTCTGGATTTTTCCGACCTTACGAAAAAGAGGCCGGAAAAAGCGCTGACAGAAATTTATAGAAGAACGGGCGGACGCAATAATACCGGTCGCATCACTTCCAGATTTCGTGGCGCCGGTGCCAAGCGTCTCTATCGTCTGATCGATTTCAAAAGAGACAAAGAAGATATCGCGGGCAAAGTGGTCTCCATTGAATATGATCCCAACAGAACGGCCAACATTGCTCTGGTTCAATATGTGGATGGTGACAAACGTTATATCCTGGCCCCTGTCGGCTTGCGCATTGGTCGCGAAATTGTGGCTTCAAAGAAAGCCGATATTTTGCCCGGCAATTGCCTCCCTTTGGCCAATATCCCTGTGGGGACTGAGCTTCATAATATTGAATTCAAGCCGGGAGCGGGTGGCAAGATGGTTCGTTCTGCGGGAATGGTGGCGCAATTGATTGGCAAGGAAGAGACCTATGCCAGCGTTCGCCTCCCCTCGGGAGAGATCCGAAAAATTTTATTGGCCTGCAGGGCAACTGTTGGACAGGTTGGCAATACCGATCATGAAAATGTCGTGATCGGAAAAGCAGGCCGCAACTTCCATATGGGATGGAAACCACACAATCGCGGTACCGCCATGAACCCTGTTGATCATCCTCATGGTGGTGGCGAAGGCCGCACCAAGGGTGGCAGACATCCTGTGACACCTTGGGGTTTCCCGACCAAAGGGAAGAAAACGCGTAACAATAAACGGACTAACAGATTTATCATGAAGGATAGGAGATCTTAATGCCTCGCTCGCTTAAAAAAGGACCTTTTGTCGACGGATATTTGTTGAAGAAGGTTCAAAAAATGCTGGACACTAAGGCGAAACCGGTCATTAAAACCTGGTCGAGGCGCTCTACCATCATTCCCGATATGGTTGGGTTTACATTTGCTGTACATAATGGACGTAAATTTGTTCCGGTGTTTATCACCGAATCGATGGTTGGGCACAAGTTGGGTGAATTTGTTCCGACCCGCACCTTCCGCGCACACGGTGGCATGAAGAAGAAGGAGGAGGGCGCGCCGGGCGGATCGGCACCCAAAGCAGCACCTGGAGCGGCGGCCCCTTCGGCCAAGCCGGCTGAGGCAAAATAATTATGTCGAAACAAGCCACATTAAGATATTTGAGAATTTCCGCACGCAAGGTTAGAGCAGTGGCCGCGGCCGTTCGAGGAGTTGCTGTTGGGAAGGCGATGGACTATCTCAATTTTTCTCAGAGAGGTTCTGCAAAGCCGCTGGCAAAGCTTTTAAAGTCGGCCATTGTGAATGCAAGCCAGGAAAAGGGTGTTGATATTGACAAACTTTATGTAAAAGAACTTCAGGTGAATGTTGGTCCAACAATGAAGCGCTGGATGCCGCGGGCAAAGGGTTCTGCCACGCAGATTTTAAAGCGGACTAGCCATGTGACAATGGTTTTGGGAGAAAAGTAAAATGGGACAGAAAACGCATCCAAAAGGGTTTCGGTTGGGGATTACAACAACGTGGGATTCACGCTGGTATGCACCGCCGAAACAATATTTGAATTGGGTGCATGAAGACGCCAAAATAAGAAAATATTTGAAGGCAAGTCTTTATCATGCCGGTATTTCGAAGATTGAAATTGAACGGGCCTCGGACAAAATAACGGTGAATGTGCATACGGCAAGACCGGGTCTGGTCATCGGAAAAAAAGGGGCAGGTATAGATTCTTTGAAACTCGATTTGGCCCGCTTTACCAAAGATGATGTGACGGTGAATATCAGGGAAGTGCGCCGGGCAGAACTCGATGCGCAATTGGTTGCGGAAAATGTGGCGATGCAATTGGAGAGACGCGTTGCTTTTCGCCGTGCCATGAAAAAAGCTGTTCAGGCGGCGCTCAAGTTCGGAGGTTTGGGGATCAAGATCAAGTGCTCCGGCCGTTTGGCGGGTGCGGAATTGGCCAGAACTGAATGGTATCGCGAAGGTCGCGTTCCTCTGCACACTTTAAGGGCTGATATCGATTATGGTTTGGCTGAAGCTAAGACAACGTACGGCATCATTGGTGTGAAATCGTGGATATATAAAGGAGAGATACTCCCAACATAATATGTTACAACCAGCTAAATCAAAATTTAGAAAGATGCAAAAAGGGCGTGTTCGCGGTATGTCGACTCGCGCTGTTAATCTGGCGTTTGGAGATTTTGGTCTTCAGTCGTTGGAACATGGCTGGATCACTGCAAAACAGATTGAAGCTGCCAGAATGGCGATTTCCCGCCATGTCAAACGCGGTGGCAAACTGTTTTTGAGAATTTTCCCCGATAAGCCCATTACTAAAAAGCCGCTCGAAGTCAGAATGGGCAAAGGAAAAGGGGCTCCCGAGCAATATGTTGCCAGTGTTCAGCGTGGACGCATCCTTTATGAGATGGAAGGTGTTCCCAGAGAGCTGGCATTGGAGGCGTTCCGATTGGCTTCCCATAAACTTCCGGTGAAGACCAAGGTTATTATCCGGGAAGGGGGCTATCGTGAAGCTTAACGAAATACGAGCCAAAGGGGTAAAAGAATTGCACAAGATTCTGGATGAAAAAAAAGAGGCGTTGTTTATGGCCAAACTCAAGCTTTCTTTGGGACAGTTGCCCAAAACCTCTGATATCAAAAATACGAGAAGAGCGATTGCAACGATGCTGACTGTTCTGAAAGAAAAAGAAACAAAAGAGGCAAAAGAAATTAACGAACCAAAAGTAACAAAAGTTAAAAAGGTAACGAAAGTTAAAAAGGAAACAAAACATGCCGCAAAGTGAACTGATAAATAAAAAAACGAAGGTGGGAGTGGTGGTGAGCGATGCCATGGACAAGACAGTCGTGGTTCGTGTGGAGCGGCGCGTTCTCGATCCACAATTTAAAAAATATGTGGAGAGACGTAAAAAGTTTTTGGCTCATGATGAAAAAGAAGAGTGTGAAGTGGGAGATCAGGTTGAGATCCAGGAGACCAGGCCTTTGAGCCGACGCAAAAGCTGGCGCGTAGTCAAAATTTTGAAAAAAGGTTTAGGTAAAGAGATTGAGAGAGAAGCAATATGATTCAGATGAGAACATTGTTGGATGTGGCTGATAATTCCGGCGCAAAGCGCGTTATGTGTATCAAAGTGCTTGGCGGCACCAAACGCAAATATGCCGGGCTTGGGGATGTGATTGTCGTGTCTATTCGCGAGGTCTCACCGGAAGCCAAAGTGAAAAAAGGTGATGTTAAAAGGGCGGTGATTGTTCGTGTGAGAAAAGAGACGAGACGCCCTGATGGCACATATATCAAGTTCGATGAAAATTCCGCGGTTTTGATTAATGATCAGGGAGAGCCTGTCGGGACGCGCATTTTTGGTCCTGTGGCTCGTGAATTGAGGGCCAAAAAATTTATGAAAATTATTTCATTGGCTCCGGAGGTTCTTTAACAATGACACTGGCTAGAATTAAAAAGGGTGACACGATTCAGGTTATTTCCGGTCGTGAAAAGGGAAAAACCGGCAAGGTTTTGGAAATTATAACCAAGAAGGAAAAAGTGTTGGTCGAGCGTCTCAATCTCGTCAAACGTCACTTGAAAGCGCAGCAGAATGCAAAACAGGGGGGTATTATCGAAAAAGAGGCTCCGCTGCCTCTTTCTGTGGTGATGCCTTTTTGCCCCAAATGCAATAAAGGGGTGCGGGTTGTGGTTAAGAGCGCCAAGGATGGAACAAAAACAAGAGTCTGTGTTCAATGCGAAGAAAAAATGGATGTGAAAAAATGAGTACTATAAAAGAAAAAAAGGTTTTGAGACATACTCCCAGCGCGTATGAAAAAAAATATTTGGAAGAGTGCATTCCTGCGTTGATGGAGCAGTTTGGGTATAAGAATGCGATGCAGGTTCCAAAAATTGAGAAGATCGTCATCAATACATCGATGAAGGAGGCAACGCAGGATCCCAAGATTTTAGACAAAGCCGCTGCAGAATTGGCAGCGATTGCTGGTCAGAAACCGGTGATCACACAGGCCAAAAAATCGATTTCCAATTTTAAATTACGGCAAGGTCAGCCGATCGGATGTTGCCTGACATTGCGGCGCAAAAGGATGTATGAATTTTTGAACCGTCTGGTTAATGTAGCCCTGCCGAGAGTGAGAGATTTTAAAGGGGTTCCCAACAGGTCTTTTGATGGACGCGGCAACTATACATTAGGACTGACGGAGCAGATTATTTTTCCCGAGATCCAATACGATAAAATTGAGCGTCCGATGGGAATGAATATCACTTTTGTGACAACAGCCAAAACAAACGAAGAAGGAAGAGCCTTGTTAAAGGCCATGGGGATGCCGTTCCGAGAATAAAATTATGGCAAAGAAAAGTTTAATCGTAAAAGCAAAACGAAAACCGAAGTTTAAAGTGCGCGGTTATAACCGTTGCAAATTGTGCGGGAGGCCGCGTGCCTATATTAGGCGCTTCGGCATGTGCCGACTCTGTTTTAGAAAAATGGCGCTGAACGGTGAATTGCCGGGCGTGGTTAAGGCAAGCTGGTAATTTTTTAAAGGAGATTGCATGTTGACGGATCCGATAGCAGATATGTTAACCCGAATGCGAAACGCCATCATGATGCACCATGAACAGGTGTCAATTCCCTATTCGCGTCTGAAAGAGGCGGTGTTGAAGGTTTTTAAACAGGAAGGGTATATTCGTGATATTTCCGTGGTGGGAGAAAAGCAGAAAAAGGCACTGGTTGTTGCCCTCAAATATTCTGCCGAAGGTCAGGCCGTCATCACCACGATCCGTAAATTGAGTAAGCCCGGTCGCCGCATTTTTTCTGGATACGAAGATTTGAAAGCTTTTCGTCAGGGTTTGGGATTGAAAATTGTGACCACTTCAAAAGGTGTTTTGAGCGATAACGAAGCCCGCAAACAAAAATTGGGCGGAGAAGTACTTGTGGAGGTTTGGTAATATGTCAAGAGTCGGCAGAAAGCCTGTTATATTGATACAAGGTGTGCAAGCTTCTTTGAAGGAGACTGCACTTACTGTTAAGGGTCCCAAGGGTACCCTTCATTTGAATATTCCCCCCCTTGTTCAAGTTTCCATTGAGGGGGGAGAAATTCTGGTGAAGCGTCTTAAAGAAGATCGTTTGAGTCGGGCTCAGCACGGGATGGTACGCAACCTGATCCAAAACATGGTGCATGGTGTAGCCCATTATTTTGTTAAGGAGCTCGATATTCAGGGTGTTGGTTATCGTGCTGAGCTAAAAGGAAAAAATTTGCAGCTCTCTCTGGGCTTTTCTCATCCGGTGTTGTATCCGATTCCGGAAGGGATACAGATCCAGTTGGCCAGCCAGACCCGTTTGTCGGTGCAAGGTTGTGATAGGGCGCTTGTCGGACAGACTTCTGCGGAAATTCGAGGCCTGAAAGCGCCAGAGCCGTATCAAGGTAAAGGGATCCGCTATTTGAACGAGGTCGTCAAACGCAAAGTCGGCAAGGCGGCGGCCGGAGCGGCGGGAGGATAAAAAAGTGAAACATTTTAGCAAACGACAATTGGGGCGCTTCAAACGCCATGTGAGAATCAGAAAAACACTCTCTGGCACGGGGGCTCGTCCGCGTCTCTCTGTTTTTAAAAGTGCCAAACATCTTTATGCCCAGCTCATCGATGATGTTGCCGGAATGACATTGGCCAGCTGTTCCACTCTGGATAAAGGCCTTAAAGGGAAGACAAAGGCCACAGTAGAGGGAGCCAAACAGGTCGGGTTAACACTGGCCGAGCGTGCGCGTGCCAAAGGAATTGAAAAGGTCGTGTTTGACAGAAGCGGTTTTCGTTATCATGGACAGCTCAAGGCGTTGGCAGAGGCGGCGCGCGAGGGTGGATTACAATTCTAGGGAATACTTATGGCTGAAAAACAACAAAATCAGAATCGAGATCGCAAAAACAGAGGGCGTCCCAGAGAGCAACAGCGCGAAGATGGTGGTCCACAACTCATTGAACGTGTAGTGAGTATCAGTCGCGTGGCGAAAGTGGTCAAAGGCGGAAGACGTTTTCGCTTTTCAGCGCTTGTCGTCGTGGGCGATGGGACTGGCCGGGTCGGAGTAGGTCTCGGCAAAGCCAGCGAAGTGCCAGACGCCATTCGCAAGGGTGGAGAAAAAGCCAGAAAGGCGATGATGCACTTTCCGTTGTTGGAAGGAAGCATTCCGCATGAAGTGACCGGGCATTATGGCGCCGGGTTGGTCATGTTGAAGCCCGCCAGCAAAGGAACAGGAGTTATCGCTGGTGGTGCGGTGCGCGCGGTATTGGAAGCGGTCGGTATTCAAAATATTTTGACAAAATCGATTCGAAGCAACAATTCGCACAACGTGGTGAAGGCGACGATCAATGCCTTGACGCAATTGCGCTCCCACGAAGTGGTGCGGCGTTTGAGAGGAATCCATGTCAGCTAATCTGCCAGTCAATCTGGAAGTGCAATTATACGGTTCACCTATCGGTTGTCCTCCAGACCAGCGTGCGACCGTGATCGGCTTGGGACTGCGAAGGGTCAACAGCCGTCGCGTCTTGAAAGACAGCCCCGAAGTGCGTGGGATGATTGCCAAGATCCCGCATCTGGTGCGCATTTTAAAAACGGATTTGAAGAAGGAAAAGAAATGAAAAAAACAACGACTCCAACAAGAGCAACTTTGATGGTGGGCAACTTGAGCCCTGTGACGCGCCGTAAGAAGAAAAAAAGGCTCGGTCGTGGTGATGCCAGCGGGCATGGTGGTACCTCCACAAAAGGACACAAGGGTCAGACTGCGCGCGCGGGTGGTTATCATAAGGTCGATTTCGAAGGGGGACAAACGCCGATGATGCGTCGTTTGCCTAAACGTGGTTTTACGAATATTTTTAGAAAAAGAATTGGGATTGTGAACCTGGAACAATTGGCTCTTCTGCCCAAGGGGACCGAGGTCACTCTTGATCTGGCCAAAGAAAAAGGCTGGGTTTCCAACAAGGCCGTAGAATTGAAAATTCTGGGTGTGGGAGATTTGAAACATCCGCTCACCATCAAGGCAGGCAGGGTATCGAAGTCGGCAAAACAAAAAATCGAAGCCGCAGGTGGTAATGTGGCAATAACCCTATGACGGAAGTCGGAAATATTGCAAAAATTCCGGAACTTCGGAAAAGGATTTTGTTCACACTGGCGATGCTGGCAGTCTACCGGTTGGGGATTTTTATTCATACCCCCTGGATTAACACCGAGGCGGTCCAGAATTTTTTGAAATCAGATACGGTCTTTGAAATTTTTAAACTTTTTTCAGGTGGTGCGCTCCAGCAGTTTTCTGTTTTTGCCCTGGGGATTATGCCCTACATCAGCGCCTCCATTATTTTTCAGCTGTTAACGGTGGCGGTGCCTTCCATAGAACGCCTTTCCAAAGAAGGGGATGCAGGTCGTCGCAAAATTACACAGTATACCCGCTATGGAACGGTGATTTTGAGTCTCATCCAGGGATTTGGTATCAGTTATGGATTACGTCAGCAGGGCTTTGTGGAACCAGGGATCCCGGTGATTTCTTTTTACTGTTCCACCATTTTGACTCTGACCGCAGGGACTTCATTTCTGATGTGGCTCGGTGAGATGATTACAGAGCGTGGTATTGGCAATGGCATCTCGCTTATCATTTTTGCCGGTATTATTAGTGGTATCCCCGGAGGTTTTCGGGATGCCTGGCAAAACAAGGTGCAGTTCGGAGATTTTTTTGGGTTTATCGCTTTGTTGGTCGCTATTGCTACGATTATCGGATTCATCATTTTTATGGAGCGTTCTCAAAGAAGGATTCCGATCCAATATGCAAAGCGGGTGGTGGGAAGGCAGTTGATGGGAATTCAGGCCTCTCATTTGCCTCTTAAAATCAATTCCGCTGGCGTGATACCCCCCATTTTTGCTTCTTCGCTGATTTTATTTCCGGCGACCATTGCCCAGTTTAGCGCAGGGAATGAGACTTTGAGCTGGATTGCCAATGCTCTTTCTGTCGGGATATTTCACACGGCACTCTATCTGGCCCTGATTATTTTCTTCACCTTTTTTTATACTGCGGTTGCCTTTAATCCGGTAGATGTGGCTGAAAATTTGAAAAAACACGGTGGTTATGTCCCAGGTATTCGCCCGGGTAAGAGCACCTCCGACTATATCGATCATATTTTGAGCCGTATTACACTGGGTGGCGCTCTTTATATTGCGGCGGTCTGTATACTTCCCAATATTTTAAGTGATTATTTCGGAATCCCATATTCCCTTTCCAGTTCATTTGGTGGCACCTCTCTTTTGATTGTGGTGGGAGTAGGCATGGACACTTTATCGCAAATTGAAGCGCATCTTCTTTCAAGGCATTATGAGGGCTTTTTAGGGGCCAAAGGTGGTGGCCGCTTTAGAGGGCGCAAATGAAGATTATCTTGATTGGTCCACCCGGAGCTGGTAAGGGGACGCAGGCCGAAAAGCTCGCTACCCACTGGAAAACACCCCGGATTACTACCGGGGATTTGTTCAGACAGGCGGTCCAAAATAAAACACCGATGGGACTTCAGGTGCAAGGTTTTCTCGAGAAGGGGGCGTTGGTCCCAGATGATGTTGTGCTGGGGTTGATGCAGGAAAGAATGTCCGGTCCTGATTGTAAAAGTGGTTTTATTTTAGATGGTTTTCCCAGAACAGTCGGACAAGCCATTGGTTTGGAAACGTGGTTGAAAAAGACGGAAATGGTTTTGGACGCTGTTGTAGTGATTGATGTACCCGAGGAAGAGGCTGTGAGGCGTATAACCGGTCGCAGACAATGCGGCGCTTGTGGTTCAACGTATCACCTCCAGTTTCAGCCGCCCCGGCAGGATGGAATTTGCGACAAGTGCAAATCGTTGCTGGTGCAGCGCAAAGATGATGAAGAAAAAACGGTTCGCCATCGCTTGAAAGTTTATGCAGGAGAGACACTACCGCTGATTGATTTTTATAAACAGCGGCATTTGTTAAGGCAGGTGGATGGAGTTCAAAAACCGGCGGAAGTTTTTCAAACGATTTGCTCTTTGATAAAATGATTTACCTGAAATCGCAGGATGAGATTGAAAAAATGCGTCTGGCGAATCAGGCTGTTGTGAAAGTTATGCGGGAGATCAGAGAGTTGATCAAGCCTGGTGTAACCACCCTGGAGTTGGACAAAATAGCCGAAGCGATTGTTATAAAAGAAGGTGGCAAGCCGGCTTTCAAAGGTTACAGGGGTTTTGCTCACACCCTGTGTGTATCCATCAATGACGAGGTGGTACACGGTATTCCAGGGAAGAGATTTTTGAAAGATGGAGATATCGTCAGCATCGATTGCGGTGTTATCAAGTCTGGTTTTTATGGTGATCATGCTTGGACATTTCCGGTGGGTCAGGTGTCAGAGGAGGCTAAAAAGATTTTGGAAGTGGGAGAAAAGTCACTCTATTTGGGGATTGAGCAGATGCAGGTGGATAATAGGCTATTTGATATTTCGGCGGCGGTTCAAAGTTATGTGGAGCAAGAAGGCTTTTCGGTGGTACGTGATTTTGTCGGACATGGCATCGGAAAAGAACTTCACGAAGAGCCGCAATTGCCTAATTTTGGTACCCGAGGAACGGGCATGAGGCTTAAGGCCGGTCTTGTTTTGGCTCTGGAGCCGATGGTCAATGCAGGAACATACGATGTTCTCACATTGGAAGATGGTTGGACCGTGATAACAAAAGATGGAAAGCTCTCGGTCCATTTTGAACATTCTGTGGCTATCACGAAAGAGGGCCCTGACATTTTAAGTCGGTGGGAATAAAAAAGATGCTAGTCTCTGGTGGCTAGCCGCTGGTAAACAAACCCAAGCGACTGACAACCAGCAACCAGCAATTGAAAATGGCAAAAGAAGAATTGATACAAGTGGAAGGAAAAGTACTTGAGACATTACCCAATGCCATGTTTCAGGTGGAATTGGATAATGGGCATAAGGTGTTGGCCCATATTTCCGGAAAAATGCGTATGCACTTTATACGAATTTTGCCGGGCGATCGGGTAACAGTGGAACTTTCTCCCTATGATTTAACGAGAGGCAGAATAACATTTCGAGTGAAATAAAGGATGGATTTATGAAAGTAAGAGGATCAGTTAAGAAAATTTGTGATAAATGCAAAGTCATTCGACGCAAGGGTGTGGTACGGGTTATCTGTGAAAATCCGAAACACAAACAACGTCAGGGATGAAAAACGGTGCAACGAACATCGGACGTCGAACATCGACGGCGATGTTCGAAGTTCGTTGAACGCTGAACGGAGATAAATATGCCACGCATAGCAGGTGTCGACATTCCGGCTCGCAAACAGATTGTTTACGGGTTGCGCTATATTTATGGGATTGGACTAACCACTTCCAAACAAATTCTGGCGGAGGTGAAAATTGATGAAACCGTCCGGGCAGAAACATTAACCGACGCGCAGATCGCTCAGATTCGTGAAGCGATTGAGCGACAATTCAAGGTGGAAGGGGATTTGCGCCGGGAGATTTCTTCCAATATCAAACGTTTGAAAGATATTGGGGCTTATCGCGGTATGAGGCATATTCGCAATTTGCCGGTTCACGGGCAGAGAACGCATACCAACGCGCGCACACGTAAGGGCAAACAGCGTATTGCGATTGCGGGTAAGAGAAAAGCACCCACATCGAAATAATTTTTTTATATCTTGGAGGCAAAATGGCAGAGGGACAGCAGAAGGAACAGCAGGCAAAGCCGGCAAAAAAAGGGAAGAAAAAAGTCAAAAAACACATTGCGGTGGGGATTGTGCACATCCAGTCAAGTTTCAATAACACAATTGTGACGGTGACCGATCTTCAGGGTAACACGTTGTCTTGGTCTTCCGGTGGTGTAAAAGGTTTTAAGGGTTCCAGAAAAGGAACCCCTTTTGCTGCCCAGTTGGCCGCAGAAGATGCGGTTCGTAAAGCTATGGATCACGGTGTCAAACAGGTGACTGTTTTTGTGAAGGGCCCTGGCAGTGGCAGAGATTCTGCTTTGAGAATTTTACAAAAAACAGGAGTTCGGGTGACTGCTATCAGGGACGTCACTCCGATTCCGCATAACGGTTGTCGTCCGCCCAAAAAGCGGCGAGTTTAATAAGGAGGATTTCAGTGGCTGAAATTTCAGTATGCAGGCAATGCAGACGCGAAGGTTTGAAACTCTTTTTGAAGGGTGATCGCTGTTTCACAGACAAGTGTTCTGTGGAACGTCGCACTTACGCTCCGGGCCAGCATGGTCAGGGGCACAAGAAGCTTTCAGAATACGGGTTGCAATTGCGTGAAAAACAGAAGGTCAAACGTATTTACGGCATTCGGGAAAAACAGTTCCGCAAGATTTTTGCCGAAGCTGAAAGGCTCAAAGGGGTCACCGGGGATAACCTGTTGCTCCTTTTGGAAAGACGCCTGGACAACATCGCCTATCGCCTGGGCTTCGCGCGTTCCCGCGCTGAATCGCGCAATCTGGTCAAGCAGGGACATATCACCGTCAATGGAGCCTCTGTCGATATTCCTTCCTATCTTGTCGATCGCGGAGATAAAATTGATGTGAAAGAGAATAGTCGCAAGGTCCCGGCAGTTGTGGAATCTGTGGAAGGTGCAGAAAGACGCGGCGTTCCCACATGGCTTAAATTGAACAAAGAGCAGCTTTTGGGCGAGGTTCTGGATTTGCCGAGTCGTGCGCAGTTGACCATGCCGATTCAGGAACAGTTGATCGTTGAACTTTATTCGAAATAATTTTTTAAGGAGGTTTACATGTATCGTAACTGGCATAATTTGATTCGTCCAAAAGCCCTTCATTTTGATGAGAAGGAAGTCTCCGGTAATTACGGAAAATTTGTTGCCTCTCCCCTGGAAAGAGGATTTGGTTTGACTCTGGGCAATGCCTTGAGACGCATTTTGCTCTCTTCATTGCAAGGTGCGGCAATCACTTCCGTTAAATTCGACGGAGTGTTGCATGAATTCTCGACGATCCCGGGTGTGGTGGAAGATGTCACTGACATCCTTCTCAATCTGAAAGATTTGCGATTTAAACTGCTTTCAGGTGACCAGGAAACGGTCAAGGTTGCCATTAAAGGAGCCAAAGAGGTGAAAGCCGCTGATTTGGAAGTTCCTTCGCATGTCGAAATTTTGAGCCCTGATCAGCATATTGCCACTTTGTCTCCCGATGGAAAACTGAATGCCGAATTGACGATTCGTCTGGGCAAGGGATATGTCCCGGCCGAACAGAACAAGACTCTGCAAGATTCCATCGGTGTCATTCCCATGGATGCCATTTTTTCGCCGATCACGCGCGTTAATTACAATGTGACCAATGCCAGAGTGGGGCAGAGAACTGATTATGACAAGCTTACCTTGGAAGTCTGGACGGACGGTTCTGTCAAACCAGATGATGCCCTGGCTTTTGCGGCCAAAATTCTGAAAGAACAGCTTCAGATTTTCATCAATTTTGATGAAGCCGTAACGGAAGAGATCGTCGAAGAGACACCGAGAGAAGATTCTCCCAAGCTCAATCCCAATCTGTATCGCCGTGTGGAAGAGTTGGAGTTGTCGGTCCGTTCCGCCAACTGCCTCGCCAATGCCAACATCCAGTATCTGGGAGAATTGGTGCAGAAGTCAGAAGGTGAAATGCTCAAGACCAAAAATTTTGGTCGCAAATCGTTAAACGAAATCAAGGAAATTTTATCCGAGTTGGGTTTGGGTTTGGGTATGAAAATTGATGGATTTAGTCCTATTGATGCCGAAAAATTTCGGCCCAAGGATGTGGAGTAACCTATGAGACATTTAGTCGATCATCGCAAACTGGGAAGGACCTCACCGCATCGCCAGGCCATGTTCAGAAACATGGTCGTGGCTCTCATTCAGCACGGCAGAATTGAGACAACACTGCCCAAGGCAAAAGAATTGAGGCGCATTGCCGATAGAATGGTGACTTGGGGCAAGAAGGGGACTCTTGCGGCGCGCCGCGCTGCCAGGCGTGTTATTCATGATCGTGGTGCCCTTTCAAAAGTTTTTGATGATTTGGGCCCGCGTTTTGCCACCAGACAGGGTGGATATACCCGGATTTTAAAACTCAACTTCAGACCTGGGGATCAGGCCCCCATGGCGCTGATAGAATATCTGGATAACCCCGCCAAGGTGTTGAAGGGAAAATCCAAAAAAGAGGGCGATAAAAAGGTTGTAGAGAAGCCGAAGAAAAAAAAGGTCACCAAAAAAGCAAAATAATTCATGCAACGAATTTTAAGTATACTGGCCATTCTCGCTTTGGGAATGGCCTTTGTTTTTTTCTACGAACCCCCTTCAAAAGTTCGGGTGAACGAGATGGCAGTGCCGTTTACCCTGCCCAATGAACAAGGGGAACAGATTTCGCTTCACGCTTTTAAGGGAAAGGTGGTCCTTCTCAATTTTTGGGCGACGTGGTGCCCCCCTTGTCGTGCTGAAATTCCCGCTTTTGTAAAACTGAAAAAAGAATTTGAAGGCAAAAATCTGCAGTTACTTCTGATTAATCGTGATTCGAGTCATTTTGAAGAGAGTGTACAAGCTGTTGCCGCTTTTCGTCGTGTCGTTCCGTTTGACATCCCTGTCTTATACGATGTCAAAGATGTCGCTGATCTCTACGGAGTCTATTCCCTGCCGAAAACTTTCATTATCAGTCCCGATGGTGTGATTTTGGCAGTGATAGATGGATATAGTGATTGGACAAGTCCGGAATATTTGTCTATCATTGACGCTACATTGAAAAACCCATGAAAAAATATTTCACCATTCTTGTTGTCCCTTTCCTTTTCTTTGGATGCACCAAAGACTATGTGACCGGCAAATCGACCTTGAATGTCTATTCTCTGAATTCAGATATCACATTGGGAAACGATGTGATGAAACAGCAACTGGCCGAATTGAAAAAAGCGGACAAGAAAGTGGATATGGATGCCGATCCGGTGGAATTCAAGCGCGTCCGCAGTATAGTCAATCGAATCACCCCGCATACCCATCTTCCCAATTTGCCCTATGAGGTTCATTTGGCGGGTGTCGATATTGTGAATGCCTGGTGTGCCCCCGGCGGCAAGGTGATGGTTTACACAGGGCTTTGGGAGCCGCGCAAAGGACTGGTGCAGAAGGGCAATGAAGATGAATTGGCCGCCGTTTTATCCCATGAAATTGCCCATGCTACCGCCAGGCATGTGACCGAAAATATCAGCCGGATTACAACCATCCAGATGGCGGGTGTTGTGGCGAGTGCCGCTATTTCACAGGCGGGTTCTGCGGCAGCCTCCAATACTTTTGGAGAGGTTTTCACAAACGGTTTGAATGTCTATGTTCCGTTTTACAGCCGGAAAAGTGAAACGGAGGCCGATGCCATTGGCATCATGTATATGGCCAGCGCCGGTTATAATCCCCAAGCCGTTGTCAATTTGTGGGAGAGGGCAGCCAAAGAGTCAAAAAGTGACCAGACAAGTATCTATGCCTCCCATCCTGCCAACGGCGCCAGAGCCGCCGCATTAAAAAAACTTCTTCCCCAAGCTATGGAAATCTACCAGGCCGCCATCAAAAAGAAGCCCAATAAAAAAAGTGCCCGCCTATAAGTAGTTAAAAATAAAAATAATTTAGACATATGTATTTATTTGATCTATTGACAGTCTCTCTTTGAAGGGTGTAATAGGCTGGCGTTTAAATATTTTAGCTCCTTCAATGGAGCAGGAGGTTTTTATGGGTAACGACATCGATTTTATACCAGGTAATTTGAATGCCTTCATTCCATTTTCCTGTGGCGGTGGCGTAAAAATGGAAAACAATTTTTCTGATGTCCAAGATTTAACAGGGGACTTCAGCCCCGAGTTTATAAAATTGATTCCGGGCTCCAACATTCCACCCAATGACAATATTGAAATAAGCCCGGGTACAGTTCCAGAAATCAGTGGTGGAAAAGAAAAGCCAGATTCTATCAGATATGATTTTAACGGCTCTGCAGTGAGATATACGCTGGGAGGAAAAGCTTACAATGTACAATTAAAAGATATTGATGGAGATGGCGATTTGGATATCGTTTATAGTGTTGTCGAACCGCGAGCGGTTGGTGACACCGATAATTGCAGATTTGGTTTGCGAGTTTTGGTCAATATGCATGTCAACAAGCTGGCCCTTCTCAAAGATTTAAAGCCAACCCCGCAATCTCCTTCTCCTCCCACAAATGGCGCACCAACACCACCTCCTTCTCAAACAGGCGAGCCAAAAGAAACAGGATCATTGAAAAGCCCAGAATCGGTCCGACCTTTGGCTACATATAGCCCCAACACCTTTTCACGATTTGCCAGTTCGTTTGCGGAGGCACTTCGGAGTGTTAGTCTGGGTGGCTCTTTCTAACGAAAATCCTTTCGCACCCCTGTGCATGTATTTTGTTGATAAGCTGTCGTGCCAGTTCCGATATTAACCCATTTGCAATCAGAGGGTGTTCTTACTCCGGCCACCAACTTTTTTAAATCATCAGCCGATTTTTTTGCCTCTTCGGGGTTACCTTGAGCGGCGACTGGTTTTACTACCGGGGTTGGAGTTGTTGTTGGTCTGCGGCTGGCGACCGCAACGTAATCCTTATATGCTACTTTTGCCGCCAAGACCTCATCGGTCGGGTGTCCTCCTGCTAACATGTTGCCTCCTTTTGTTTGCGGTTTTGGTTGAAAAGAAAATATGAAAAACCATTTATTATCAATGATTTATATTCAATTGGATTGTCGATCTGTTTCTGGAGGAGATTTAAACTGTAGAACTTTGCAACTTTTTGGAGGGGGATTCTGTTTGGGTAACAGGTCCGTTTCATCCGCGGGACCTGCTTTTTCTTTTCTGCATTCCGTCGACCATAGGTGAAATTCCATAGAGTTGTCAAACAGAATTTTCAAAAATCATACAAATAGCATCCATTGTTGTGGCTCAAAAATGAACATGGTAGTGTTTTTTGAGAATGATCACCGCTCCGAGAGGCAATCAAAAAATTTGCAAGGGTTGGGTTCAAGAGGCGGCCATGCGCATGCTTATGAATAACCTCGACCCGGAAGTGGCCGAAAGACCTGAAGATCTGGTCGTCTATGGCGGTCGCGGAAAAGCGGCGCGCGATTGGGAAAGCTATCATCGCATCATCGCATGTCTTAAAAAACTGACGGAACACGAAACTCTTCTGGTGCAATCGGGCAAACCGGTCGGTGTGATCGACACGCATCCGGAGGCCCCAAGAGTTTTGATTGCCAACAGCAATCTGGTTGGACGATGGGCCACATGGGAACATTTTTGGGAATTGGAACAGAAAGGTTTGATGATGTATGGCCAGATGACGGCCGGTTCGTGGATTTATATCGGCACGCAGGGGATTTTGCAGGGGACCTTTGAAACATTTGCCGCCGCCGGGGATAAGCACTTCCACGGGGATCTGCGGGGGAAGTGGATTTTGTCCGGGGGCTTGGGCGGGATGGGGGGTGCCCAACCTCTGGCGGCCACCATGAACGAGGCTGTTTTTCTCGGAGTGGATGTCGACCCGACACGCATCGAGAAACGTTTGCAGTCGGGATACCTCGACAAGGTTGCCGGAAGTTTGGATGAGGCACTGAAATTAGTTCAAGATGCCTGCAAAATAAAACAATCGTTGTCGATCGGTTTGTGCGCGAACGCGGCCGATATTTATCCTGAACTTGTAAAAAGAAAAATCTGGCCCGATATGGTGACCGATCAGACATCGGCGCATGATCCTCTTTATGGTTACATTCCAAACAAAATGACTTTGGAAGAGGCTTATGTTCTGCGCGAAAAAAATCCGGAGGAATATAAAAAAAATGCTTTTCGTGCGATGGCGGAACAGGTGACGGCGATGCTCGCTTTTCACGAGCAGGGGATTCCCGTTTTTGATTATGGCAACAACATCCGCGCGCAGGCGCTTCTCACGGGTGTGAAAAATGCGTTCGATTTTCCCGGTTTTGTTCCGGCATATATCCGTCCGCTGTTTTGCGAGGGGAAGGGGCCGTTCCGCTGGGTGGCGCTGTCGGGCGATCCCAAAGATATTGCGGTGACGGATGAAGCGGTGGTTAAACTTTTTCCTGAAAATCGTTCCCTTCAACGCTGGATGAAGCTGGCTTCGCAAAAAATAAAATTTCAGGGTTTGCCCGCGCGCATTTGCTGGCTTGGGTATGGAGAGCGCGACAAAGCGGGGCTTGCCTTTAATGAACTGGTGGCGAAGGGAAAAGTGAAAGCCCCGATTGTGATCGGCAGAGATCATCTCGATTGCGGTTCGGTCGCAAGTCCCAATCGCGAAACAGAGGCGATGAAAGATGGTTCCGATGCCGTGGCCGACTGGCCCATTCTCAATGCGCTGGTCAACGCCGTGAATGGGGCGAGTTGGGTCTCCTATCATCAGGGGGGCGGTGTGGGGATGGGATACAGTCTTCATGCCGGACAAGTGATTGTGGCCGACGGGACAAAAGATCAGGCGAGAAGATTGGAGCGTGTTTTAAAATCAGATCCCGCCATGGGAGTCATTCGTCATGTCGATGCCGGTTATGAAGAGGCGATGGTTGTTGCCAAAGACAAGGGAGTGAAAATTCCGGGGGTCAATTATGCTACTGACTAATATTTCCAGGCTGGTGACGATAGAATCGGGTGTCATCGAAGATGCGGCCCTTGAAATGGATGAGGGCAAAATTTTATGGTTTGGAGAATCCTCCGATGCACCACGCAATCGGGAAAAGTTTGATTGCGGTGGCGCTGTTGTGACACCCGGTCTCATCGATTGCCATACCCATCTTGTGCATGCGGGCTCGCGTGAAAAGGAATATGCAGAACGCGCCGCCGGAAAATCGTATCTTGAAATCGCCAGAGAAGGGGGCGGCATTTTGTCGACGGTCAACGCCACACGGGCCGCTTCGGCCCAGACGCTCTATGATGAAGCGCTTCTCCGTTTGAATGAGGCGATGCGTTTGGGTGTGACGACAATAGAAATTAAAAGCGGTTATGGGTTGGATGTCGAGACGGAACTTAAAATGTTTTCGGTCATTCACACTTTGCACGTTGAAGCGCCGGTCACAATTGTTCCGACTTTTCTGGCGCATATTGTGCCGGAGGAATTTCGACAGAATCGCGGTGCCTATATCAAACTGCTTTGCGAAACACTTTTGCCGAAGCTGGGGCAGATGGGGTTTGTGAAATTTTGCGATTGTTTTGTGGAGGAAGAGGCTTTCACAAAAGAAGAGGCGGCAGAGATTCTGGAGGCGGGGAACCGCTATGGCATGCTCTCCAAGTTGCATGTGGACCAGCTGAATGCCGGAGAAGGAGCCGAGTTTGCGGCATCGAAGCATGCGGTGAGTGCCGATCATCTCGAAAATATTTCTTCGATAGGGATGGAGGCACTGAAGACTTCCGGGACCGTGGCAGTATTGTTGCCCGGTGCCAGTTTTTTTCTGGGAGCGAAGCCAGCTCCGGCCCGACAATTATTGTCCGCTGGCGTGCCGGTGGCACTCGCTACCGATTACAATCCCGGCACCAACCCGTGCCTGAACTTGATGCTGACGGCGACGATGGGGGTGAGTCTTTTGAAAATGACGGTGGAAGAGGTGTGGCGCGCGATCACGCTGAATGCGGCAAAGGCGCTGAATTTGGAAAAGACAAAAGGGAGCATTGCTGTTGGCAAAGACGCCGATCTTGTTTTATGGAACGCCCCCGACGAAATTTATCCACTGTATGCCTATGGAAGAAATTGTGTCAGCGAAGTATTCATAAAAGGAGCACCCCTACTTTATAAGGAGGGGGCAGGGGGAGGTAGACCTTGAAAATCCGTCCCGGTGATTCCAAAATATTTCAGATTGTTCGCAGAGTGGGAAAGGCGAAAATCCCCTCCGGCGGATTTGCCCTGATCGGCGTTCCCGATGACCGTGGTGTTGCTATTGGTGGGGGACGCACGGGTGCAAAACACGGCCCCGATGCCATTCGCAAAGAATTGTTCAAGATGACGCTGGGTTTAAAAGGCGAACTGGAAAAAATAAAATTGTGGGATTTTGGAAATCTGAAACTCGAAAAAACGCAGGAAGCGATTTATAAAAAATTAAACGATCTTGTTTTGAGTCTGCTTGAAAAAAATGTTTTTCCGATTATTCTGGGCGGCGGTCACGATTTAAGTTTCGGCAGTCTCGGCGGTTTTTTGAAAAAATATCCAAGGGGCGGCATCATCAATATAGACCCGCATCTCGATTGCCGCCCGCCGGAAGCAAAAGGCAAATATTCCAGCGGCACCGCCTTTCATAATCTGATCGAAAAATCAAAATTGCCCGGCAAAAATCTGCTGGAGTTCGGCTATCAACCGCACTGCAACGCCAAAAAACATTTTGAATATCTGAAGAAGAGCGGAGTTAAGTTCGTTCCCTTCGCATCATCCCTGTCATTGCGAGGCCCCAAAGGGGCCTTAGGCATCCCGGTATTTAAAAAGTTCTTCAACAAAACAGCACTCGCCATCAGCTTCGACATGGACTCTGTGCAGGCCCTCGACGCCCCCGGCGTTTCCGCTCTAGCCCCCATCGGCTACACAGCGCGAGAGGCGCTGGTGATTGTGCAAACCCTCGCCCACCAAAAAAATATGAAGATGTTTGAAATAATGGAAGTTAACCCCCGCTTCGACCCCGACCACCGCACCGCCAAGTTGGCCGCCCGTCTGATTTTCGAAATTCTTTTAAGCAGGATTTGATTTTTCGATGGGGGTTGTCAGGGGGAACTATGAAATTCTCCCCCTGCTACTGTTTGCTAATTGTGGAGCGACGGGGGATCGAACCCCGGACCTCTTGCATGCCATGCAAGCGCTCTCCCAGCTGAGCTACCGCCCCGATTCGCTCGCGCTGGCAAAGCCAGACGCTCGCTAAAGTCAGGGTGAGCGTCATGTCGCTCCCCCTGACAACCCCCATCGCTGGTTTATAAGATGGTTGAGTGCCGCACCTAATAATGGAGACAGGTGTGGATGTCAACTAGTGGGTGACCAACCTATTGCGGCAACTTCTTGAATATGCTCTCCACCTGTGCGCGTGTGGCGGCGAGGTCTTTGCTGTTGTCGATCACGAATTGGGCCTTTTTGACTTTTTCAAGCAAAGGCATTTGGGCGGAGATGCGGGCCTTACTCTCTTTTTCATCGAGTCCGAATTTGAGTTTGGCGCGTTGGAGCTGGGACTTTTCATCCGTGGTGACGACGATGATGGCGTCGACCGGCTCCTGTTTATCCCAACCGGCTTCGAACAGAAGTGGAATCTCCAGCACTACGCGCGTGAAGCCCTGTTTGCCCAATTCTTTGATGCGCTCGTGCATGGTTTCGCGGACCTTGGGGTGGATGATCGATTCGAGCTGCTTTCGCTTTTGGGGATCGTTAAAGACAATTGCGGCCAGCTTTCTGCGGTCGAGATTCCGGTCGCCGAGCAGAACCTCCTCACCAAACTCGGAGACAATCTGGCGCCAGGCGGTGCGGTCGGGTTCGGTCACCTCGTGCGTCAGCGAATCGGCGTCGATACGGGGGATTCCCATATCCTCCAACATTCTGCCGACCGTCGATTTGCCGGTGCCGAAGCCGCCGGTCAGTGCAATCTGTTTCATCTTTCGGTTTCATGCCATCGTCACTCCACTTTGTAAAGCGAAGAGAGCCCACAAACCCTTCGACAAGCTCAGGGCGAGCGGGGTTGGAAGCGTTTTTCTTCTTGTGACGCTTGTGCAAATATGTTAGCCGCGCATTGAAATTTCATTTACATATCCATTAAAGAAAGAAAGGGAGACACACCATGAAAGGTTTCGTTCCAGATAAAATATTTCTGACCAAAGGGGTCGGACGCCACCGTGAAAAATTGCAGAGTTTTGAAATGGCGCTCCGCGATGCTGGCATTGCCAAATATAATTTGGTTCGTGTGTCGAGTATCTTTCCGCCCAACTGCAAAATCATCACGCGCGCAAAAGGGATTGAGATGCTTCATCCCGGCGAAGTTGTTTTCTGCGTGCTCTATGACAATGCCACCAATGAACAGCACCGTTTGCTGGCCGCATCAGTCGGTCTGGCTTTGCCCAAGAACACCAACCATCACGGTTATCTCTCCGAACACAAAAGCTTTGGACAAACGGAACAGCAGGCTGGCGATTACACCGAAGATCTGGCCGCCGAAATGCTGGCCACCACTTTGGGTGTTCCGTTTGAAGCCGACAAATCGTGGAATGAGAGAAAAAACCTTTGGACCATCTCCGGTGAGATCGTCAAAACGATGAACATCACCCAGTCGGCCATTGGCGACAAAAACGGACTTTGGACAACGGTGTTGGCCGGCGCCATTTTTGTTCCCTAAAAGATCATGAGTTCACTGCCTCCCAATTTCATGGGTCTTCCGGTTGAAGCGACCGGTTATGAAAAGTCGACCGTGGCGATTCTTCCCGTGCCGTGGGAAAAAACAACCAGCTACATGAAGGGGACAGGCAACGGACCGCAAGCCATCATCGATGCCTCGCATCAGGTGGAATTCTACGATGCCGAACTGGGTTGTGAAAGTTGGGCGCCGGGCATTCATACCTGTCCCGCCATCGAGTTTGGCAAGTCCGATGCGAAGACCGCCCTCGACAAAGTTGAAAAAACTTTTGGACAATTGTTGGATGACAAAAAATTTCCAATCGCTCTCGGTGGAGAACACACCTTGACCGCCGGTTGTGTCGCCGCCGCCGCCAAACGTTTTCGCAATCTCTCCATTCTTCAAATCGATGCCCACGCCGATTTGCGCGAGAGTTATGATGGCACCCCATACAGTCACGCCTGTGCCATGCGACTCTCTTTGCGTTATGTGAAGAAATTGGTCGGGGTGGGGATCCGGAGTGTCTCGACCGAAGAGGTGGAATTTGCCAAACAGCATCCAGAGATAACCCTTCTCTACGATCACGAAATCCACAAAGACCCGCAATGGATTCAAAAAGCCCTTCAAGGTTTGACTGACCATGTCTATCTGACGGTCGACATCGACGGGTTCGAACCCAACCTCGTTCCCGCAACCGGGACCCCGGTGCCGGGGGGGCTTTCCTGGCATGAAGGGTTGGATCTTATCCATGCGTTATTTAAAAATAAAAAGGTGGTCGGGGCCGATCTGGTAGAGCTCCTCCCGATGTCCTCCTCCCATGCCTCCAGTTTCACCGCCGCCAACCTCGTCTACAAGTTGATCGGTTACTTTAAAAAGTATCCAAAGGGATAAATTTTCAGACAACTTTTTTTGGGAAGTGACGATAAGAAGGTTGTGGGTATCGCTTTATCAAACATTCCTTTTATGGGTCTGGGGACGACAGAACTTCTTGTCGGCAATCAAGCTTGTGCTGTGGATGGTTCTATTGAGGCCCTGGCGAGAAGCGGTTCTCTTTTTACATCCGCTCTACCTGTTGCCTCACCACTGCTTGTGGCTTTGGTCGAAGGAGGGGTGGCAGGAAAAGGTCTGTCAGCCCTATCTGTTTTGAGGGCGTGCAGACTTTTTCCTGACAGGCCCCCGATACTGTATGCCATGGCCGGTCCACGAGCTAGGGGAGACAAAACCATTCCATTCAGCCCCGGCCTGCAATTACCAGCCACTTCTGCCTCGACCACCATGCCTTCCATGAGTTCGGCAGAATTGCGGCATAAAATACAAAATCTGCTTTTGGGTGATCTGGCTAGTTTTGCTTATGTGAAAAATCTGGCCGGAAGCATCGCTGGTCTGACGGAGAAATTGGAAGAATGTTTTCGTCGGGGGGATATTATCCAGCCAATTCAGGAAGGCAAGTATCAACGGGTGAATGGAAGGGTGCAGGCTCGCAGTGTCACTATTGGAAATAGTCTGGTCGACCGATCTGTCTATGAAACCTTTCTGGCATGGAAAGAAACAACCGGTTTTCCGACCAGCGGTGTGATTTCTGCCGGGAGTCCCGAGTTTGTAGCCCTTCGGGATTTTGCGGCGCCGTTTGGCATTGTCATTACATTGGAAGAGGGTGGTGATGTTTTGGCCGCCGATGTTTTATATGTGCATGCCTTGTTGGAAAAACTCCCTTCCCAATTTTTGAACAGCGGTTTTGTCAAAGGGATTCAATTGGGTGGTGAAGGCAATGAGGCCTACGAAGGTGTCTCTGTACTTCCTTCCAAAAGGGATGATGTGGTGCGACTGCACAAAGGGCTTTTGAATGGCGAACGTAAAACGCTTCTTGGAGTTTTGATTTATGAAATGTGTTTTTCCACTGCCAAACGTTTCTCCAGGAATGCGGAGATGAACCGGATTGTGAGAGATTGGATGCCGGTCTCGCCAGACGCCAGCATTCCCATCGATATTCGCGAGGCCTTGCATCGGCATTTTCAAAGCTTGCCGGTTTACACATTTGATTGGACGAATGGGAGAAAGCTTGTGACGGAAGAAGGTTTTGATCCTGGGATGGTCAGCCCCTTCCTGCTTTGGATGGCCACTCTTTTGACAGCCTCTTTTTTGAATGGAAGAGGATTGAGGGAATATATCGCTTCTCTTCCTGAAAGCACCAGAGTCCCTTATGCTTTTATTTATCAGGAATTGAGACGGTGGGTGTTTGATGGAGCAAAATATGACTTCCTTCCACCTTCCCCTGTTCAAAGTTGCGCTATTCGCCTCGGGGTCGGTGTTAATCCGGTCAATTTGTTCAGCATGCCCGATGACAGAGAGGCGGTTGTGTTTGGCCGTCTGGAAGAATCCGATATTATTCTGGTGGAAGGCAGAGCTTCGCGCCGGCACGCCGCCATTCGCAGAGTCGACAACGAATTTGTGATTGAAGATCTGGGATCGAGTTATGGCACCTGGCTGCAGAAAAAAGGGTCAGCAAAAAAACGCTGTCTCAAAAAAGAGGATGGTCCCGTTGTTCTGGAACGGGGAGATACAGTTACGATGGGTAGTATGACCTTTGTTTTCAGCCTTCTCCAAGATTAGCAACTTTTCCAAAAACCTGCCGATAATAAGGATATGCCGGTTGATTTTCGCATGATTCAGTCTCTGGTTCCTCTTATTCCCGCAACAGGTGTGGATGTGCAGGTGGCGGCCACCTTTGTTCTCGAATCGGCTGTGGCGGTGGGAATAAGTGTGGCCAGTGAACATTTGAATTGGATGGGGTTGGCCTCTCTTTTCAGATCCCCAAAATCAGATTTTTCAAGATGGCTGGAAGCCAATCGCATCGATCCTGTCAAGCAAGCCGCAGATGTAGACAAACTTCGCGTTGTCTTTGCCCTTTTACAAAACAGTCGGCTCAAAGATTTTAGAATCATTCCGCCAAAAGATATTTTTATCGATACTTCGGTTGATAGGGGAAGGGGGCGAGGTTCAAAAGATGAGGCCGCTCCGATGCACAATAGAGGGGTTTACCGGGGTCATATCTCGGGCGAATCAAAACCGGTGCTGATCAAATGGATCGATAATGGTTCCGATATGGATGTTACGCCGCTGGAGACCGTCAGAAATTACGCCATTCTCTCTGCCCTCGATCTGGGATTTAAATTTTACGGCATTGTGGAGGGCCCCCGTAAAAATTATGTGGGGATCGTCATGGAAGAATTGCAGGATGGATTGAGCGTTGCCGATCTTATTCTGCGGGAGGAAGAGGCTCCAAATTACAAACTCCGGTTCCAAAGAAAAACACTCGATGATCTTCAGGAAATCCGAAGATGGTTTTCACTGCTTGAATGTTCCGGTGATGACTTTGATGCCCTTCTGATGCCGGATGGCCGGTTGAAAGTGATTGATCCGTCTGAATACCGGTTTTTATCCAGAGACGGAAACAGTTGTGATGAATTGGATGGTTATTTGTATGACTGGGTCTTTGAAAAAGAATTTATTGCGCCCGCCTTGTTGAACAATGCTGAATGTTCCCGTATCTACGCCCATCATTTGAGGTCGGAAAAATTGGATTTTCGGTCCTTTGAAAATCGTGGTTTTCCATTCTGTCCTGTCACTCGGGAAGATATGGCAATGGCAAAAATAAATTATCATGGATTGGCGGCTGATTTGGAAAAGAGGATCCGTCGCCATAAAAAATGGAAAGATGTTTCTGATGATTTGTTGGCAGAGGCACTTGACACACAGCAACCCGCCAGCGCTTTGCCGGAGCGCCGTCTTCTCCCTTTGGTCACACAGGATGGGACAGAGATCCACTATCCCTTCAGAAATACGGTGGTGGAATGGAAGGATTTTGGGCCCCAGTTGTCCGAACGTTTGCAGGTTTTAAAAGTGATCGATAGGGATAAAAAATATGTTCCCGCCGCTTTGGGAAAATCGCCGAGCCGTTTGTCCGGCAAAGAGATTCATGAAGGGAATAACAATTCTGTTTTGAAATTTGCCAGAACCAGCAGAGATGCGGAGCGTCTATTTGTTTTGCAGGGGGTATTGGAGAAAATGCAGTTGCCACATTGGCCCCTGCTCAAAGATCCAGTGACGCTGGTTATGGCGAGGGAGGGGGTTGTGGTTCAGAAGAAATTTCCCATAGGGACCCTCTCTCTTGATGATATTGCCAGGGGAGGGGAGAATGAAACCTGGAAAGATGTGGAGGCCCAAGTTCGAGTGCGTTGTGGTGTGAAGGCCCTTTCCAGTCTGCGCGCGCTACGCGAACAGCTGGACAAGTTGGAAGAAGATATGACTTTGAAATACGAATGCTTTTATCGCGGCTACACCGTGTCGGATGATTTTGCGGTGCGACACAGTCTCGATTCAGCCACTATTATCGACAGTTTGGGCGGCGGCAACTGGGGCGCCAATATTTTCTGGCACCCTTCCATCGGTTGGTTTCTGGGCGGCTGGTAATCAATGGCGAAAATAATTTTTACCGCCCAGTGCCAGAAGAATTTCATCGGCCTGTTCCAGCATTTTATTGGCGGTATCCCACTCGGGACTCTCCAGAGAGACGCCGGTCTCGATCAGCAGGTCATTGAACTGCTGACTCAAAATATTGTCCTTCAAAACTTCCATGCACAACTTGCGAAGACCAGAGTCCATTGGATCCCCCTTTCACCAATAGCAACAGTCCGATAATTTAAATAAATTAATATAAATTATATAAAATTATAGTTATTTGATTAAAATAGTCAAGCAAAGACATTTAACTTAGCGTCACCAAATCTTAAATTGTGTCCTTCTTTTGTATGTGTTATTTCCCTCCAACAAATGAAGCTGATTTATCTTATTTTCTCATTAGTTGTTGCTCTACCTTTGAACGGGTTTTGTTTCGAGCCCAACGTGGAGACCTTCACACTTTCCAATGGCATGACCTGGATTATCGTGAACAGACCTCAAGTCCCTGTTTTTTCTGGCATTGTCATGGTGAGAGCGGGAGGAGTGGATGAACCGGTCGGCAAAACAGGTCTGGCCCATATGTTTGAACACATGGCCTTCAAGGGCTCCAAAACGATAGGGACCAAAAATTACACCAAAGAAGTTCCCATTCTCAAAAAGATTGCCGTTGAAGGGCAAAAGCTGGTGGAAGAACAAAAAAAGGAAAAACCGGATGCGGCAAAAATTGCAGAGATTCGGCAAAACATTCAAAAATTAACGGAAGAAGAACATCAATACATGGTGAAGAACGAGGTCTGGCAGACCCTTTCGCAAAAGGGGGCCGAAGATCTCAATGCCTTCACCACCAAAGATGTGACTGCCTATCACGCCAGCATGTTGGCCACACAATTTCCGCTCTGGGCCCGCATCACCTCTGAAATTATTCTGGATCCCGTGTTGCGCGAGTTTTATCAGGAGCGCGATGTGGTGATGGAAGAGAGACGCATGCGCTATGACAACAACCCGCAGGGCTTTATGATTGAGGCTCTGGAAGGAGAGGCGTTTCCAGAATCGTCCCCCTATCACTGGTCTCCCATCGGAAGCTGGAAAGATCTTAAAGGCTTGACGATGGAAGATGCCGAAGCCTTTCACAAAAAATATTATGTTCCCTCCAATATGGTGGGGGTTTTGGTGGGAGACATCACCAGCGAACGGGCAAAGCCGGAGCTTGAAAAAACGTTTGGAAAATTTCCGGCGGGAGCCTTGCCCGTGGACCACTCCTACCCCTCGTATGCTTTTCAGGGGGAAAAACGAAAGACAATTTATTTTCCAGCCGAGCCGTTTTTGCTGATGGCGTTTCACAAACCCAAAGCGCCGGCCAGGGAAGATTACGTTTTTGACATGTTGGTCGGACTTCTCTGTGAGGGGCGCACCGGGCTCTTTTATAAAAAACTGGTGGAAGAAAAAAAGATGGCCTCCGATATCAGCTGTTCGGGGAGTTTTCCCGGAAGCAGGCTGGAAAATCTTTTTATCATTATGGCCAGTCCCATGAAGGGGCATTCTCTACAAGAGCTGGAAGCGGCTGTTAATGTGGAGTTGGAGGCTATTGGAAAGAATGTCTCCTCCGGGGAGCTGGAAAAAGTGCGTCTGGCGGTCACCTACAATTTCTTGTGGGGCCTCGAGGATAATTTTCACTTTGCGGAACAGTTAGCCTCCGCCCAGGCCGTCCTGAAAGACTGGCGCTATGTGACCACCTACGGCAAAGTCATCGAGTCGATCACGGCGGATGAGATACAAAAAACGGCAGAGAAATATTTCAAGGCTGACAATCGTGTCGTCATCTACAGATTAAGAGGGAAAAAATGAAGTTCAAGATGATACTTTTTGCATTTTTTTCTTTGATGGCCTCTGCCTCTTCGTTGCAGGCGTGGAATCCTCCTCCCATCACGAGACAAACTTTGCCCAACGGGTTTCAACTCTACCTTCTGGAGGACCACGAGCTTCCGTTGTTTGAAGCACAACTCTACATCCGGGTGGGTGGCGCCTATGAGCCGGCATCGCTGACAGGGCTTTCCGATGTGATGGCCGGTCTTCTGGAAACCGGGGGCACCACCACCATGAAGCCGCAAGATTTCGACGCGTTGCTCGATTCAAAGTCGATTCATCTCTCCGGCCAATCGGGAAAAGAGCTGACGAACCTCTCGGTCTCGTCTCTCTCAAGCCAGTGGAAAGAGGCTCTTCAGGTTTTGGGAGATGTTGCCCTGCATCCCGGTTGGAATGAAGAACGGTTTCATCTGGGGGTCAGTCGTTACAAAGAGGGATTGCGTCGGGATGAAGATGAGCCGGAAACAATCGTCGCCAGAGCTTTTCGCAAGGCTGTCTACGGAGAAGATCATCCCTGGGCGAGAGTTCCTACTTTGAAATCTCTCGACCGGATTCAGATCAAAAATTTGAAAGAGTTTTATTCAACCTGGTTTCAGCCCGACAGAATGTTGTTGGCGGTAGCTGGAGATTTTTCCTCGGCAGAGGTCAAAAAGTGGGTGACAGAATGGATCGGGGATAAAAAATCGTCGCCGGTGGTCCAGCCAGAATGGAAGCTTCTCCCTTTTGAAAATAAGCCGTTCGATAAAAAAATAAAAAAGAAACTGACGCAGACTTATATCAAGGCTGGTCATCTGGGACTGGAAAGATTCAATAAA
The DNA here is from genome assembly GCA_030648035.1 of Deltaproteobacteria bacterium. Taxonomy (GTDB): domain Bacteria; phylum UBA10199; class UBA10199; order SPLOWO2-01-44-7; family SPLOWO2-01-44-7; genus JAUSII01. The sequence goes on from JAUSII010000015.1 coordinate 30,749, forward strand.
GATGAATTTGCCTATGCACTGCTTCAATATATTCTCGGCGGAGAACCATTTACCAGTAGGCTCGGTGCTGATATCCGGTCTGATCAAGGATTGGCCTACACGGTCTTTTCCGACTGGGATGCCACGCCGGCCAGAGGGTTGTTTTCAATTTATGTGCAGACCCGTGTGGATGCCACCGATACGGTTTTGAAAAAAGTCAGGGGGCATCTGGAACGTTTGAGCACCCAAGCCGATGTGACGCCTGAAGAACTTGGTTTTGCGCAGGAGGCACTCATCAACAAATATATTTTTGGTTTTGATTCCCCGTTCAAAGTTGTTTTTTTTCAGGCCAAATATGATTTGCTCGGCTTTCCGCGCGATTATTTAAAAAAATATCCCGTCAACATCCAAGCCGTCACTTTGGAACAGGTGCGTGCTGTGGCCAAAAAATATATTCAACCCGACGGATTAAAAACGGTTGTTGTCGGTCCCTGATAGAGAGCATTCAAAATGATTTTTGAGGAACGCCTAAAACCTTTTCTTTTAAAATCGATCCA